>CAJMOS010000019.1 GCA_905215015.1 uncultured bacterium
TAGGCATACTTCCTCACCTGCGCCGACTCCCTCATGGCAGGAACCAAGGAATGGCCTTGAACCGTCTGGGGAACGGCAAGGCCGGCCAAATCCAAGATAGTAGGCAGGATATCCACCTGACTGACACAGGAATCCACTTGCTGATGCTTTCCATCGTGAGGGAGCTTCAAGGAAAAGGGGATATGGGAGACTTCCTCATACATGCACATCTTCTGGAACAACTGATGGCTACCGAGCATCTCCCCATGGTCGGATGAGAAGAGGATGATACTCTCATCATAGAGGTGATGTTCCCTCAACCAGCCAATCAGACGACCAACCTGGTCGTCAAGCAATGTACAAAGACCAGCATAGACCCGCCAGCTCTCCTGCCACTCCTCCCGGGTGTACCCGTTTCCAATCGAACCGGTAACCTGGTAGAGCTGAAGTGGCGATTGCTTTTCAGCCCATACTCCCACATTATCCGCCATTTCCACCTGCGCTTCGGTGTACATCGAATAATAGGGTTCCGGAATGCAGAATGGCGGGTGTGGTGCCAGGAACATTGCCGACACGAACAAAGGCTTGTCTCCTTGGTATGTAGCAGAGAGCCCTTCTATCAGACGGTCGGTGAAGTAAATGTCAAAATAGGCATTCGCCGGGCCATCATAGAGGCCGGCACGCGGGTTGGAATAGCTTTTTGCAATCGTCTTTTTTCCACTGACCAGCTTGGGACAGATTGTACGATAGCGCTTCCCTCCCGGCTTCGGATATCCGTGCTCATCAAGCCATGTCTTGTAGGTTTTCTCTGTGGAAAGCCAACGAATCCTGCTGGCAGGATCTTTTTCCGGTTGTCCCTCTTCCCGATACAAATGTTGTTTGCCGGAATGGTAGCAATCGTATCCTGCTCGTTCCAACAGTTGGTAGAGATCGGGAATTTCCTTGTGCACAAGCCCATAGGGGATGTCCGGCCCCCGCCATGGATTGATCAAGGAACCATTGGTGGACGGATAGGTACCGGTAAAGAACGATCCACGGGCCGGGACGCAGAGTGGAGCTGTGCAGTAGGCACAGGAGAACACCTTGCTCTCCTCAAACAAGGCGTCAATCTGCGGTGTGAAACCTTTTCCCAGGAAGTCCCGTCTGAGTTGGTCTGCAACGACAAGGATGATATGGGGTCTCTTCACTGGTCCACCTGCATCAAGCGTCCATACGCCTGAGGCGTGGCGATGATATCGCCGATTTCCTTCGCCTCCAATCCAAGCTTCTCCGTGTTGATGTCGTCCTTCTTATCCGTGATATCCAACATCAAGGTCGAAAGGCGCACCAGCATATGCTGTTCCTTGTTTCCCGAATCGGAGGGTCCGAAACTGATATCCATCGTCCAGCCGATTTCATCGGGAGCGAAGAACTTCGAAAGAATCTCCGTCTGCTTGTAAAGATGGATGTCGATGCAGGAATCCCAAACCCAAAGGTAGGAGACAGAACCGCTTTCAATTCGGACGGCATTGTGGGAAATCCGTTCCACCTCAACTCCGGGAACGAAGTTCCAACGTTGCAGGTGCGGCGCATCCAGCCGGTCGCCACGATTGACCTCATCGCGCACCAGCATGTTCCCCGAATCGAGGAACAGCACCTTTCTCGTATGGGAGCAGAAAGTATATCCATAGTGGTATGCCGAGGCGTACATCCCCTTCTCATAGGTCACAAAATCCGAAATCGGGCTATCGGGACGGTAAACGCCGAAACGGAATGCATACTTGTCCCAACTCTGGATTGGCTGGCCATAGCAGAGCACCGTGTTGTGGGACTCCATGTCGTACATGTACCCACGCTGGATGCTCTTCATCGTTGCCGCATGGTAAAGCTTGCGGGTATACGGCTCACTGACAATCGGCCTTCCCCGAAGCATGATGACAAGCGAGAGCATGTCCATATGGTTGTGGCCGGAGATACCGCAGTTGACTTTGGCGGACATGATGAAACCATTGGCCTCGTCGGTCACTCCGTTGCGTCCAATGACAAAACCCGTCTTGTCATTGGCATAGTATTTGACAAGGTCAACCGGATAGGGGCTTTTGCCGGTGCGGTAATCCAAGAGCGCTTTGCAAGCGAAGTTCTTGGTAAGTTCGAAACCAAGGCGAAGTGTCGGGTCGATGATCGGCCCGTTGTTGTCACCGATGCTTGGCAGGAATTGGCCCGTCGTCACCAGGATGGAAAACAGGGTAAACGACTTGTCAATCCTTTGCTTGGCATCATCGTCAAGCAAAGGATAGTCATTGAGATTGGCAATGGCGGCCACACGATAGAGCATTTCGGCAATCGCAGCACCGTACCAATAGCCAAGGGAAAGCTCGTTGTAGCCACCATCGCTGTTGTAATCTTCCTTGATATGGCGCAGGCAGATGGCTGCAGCATGCTCCTTCACGCAGGCAAAAGCGGGAATTTCCGGATACATGACGCTAAAGAAGAAGGGAGCTACTCCCCTCTCGAAAAAGTGGTGGTTATATGGGCGGTAGGCATCCTTGTCATAACGGCGCAGTTGCATGCCGATGAACCAAAGGTGCTTGATGATTTCGAAAGCCATGTGGTAATCAAGGTCATAAGTCATCCGCGTATAAAGCATCTCGGTCAACACAAAACCAAGCCACGCCAGGTTCATCACATCCCGGTCCTCGCTATACATCAGATGTCCGGCTCCGACAGAGAAATCCTCAACAATCACCGGATAGGTCTTGAAGAAGAAGCGTAGCAACTCGTCGTATTTCTCCAACACCGCCTTGTCGCCGTCTTCATGATAGAGAAACATCAGGTACTCGAAAAATTGCCCACGGGAAAAGATGGAGAACATGGCTCGATGGGTTTTGGTCTGGTCCCCCTTGGCATTGTAATGCAGCTCATTCTCCAGATGGGGCCCGAAATCATGTTCGCCTCTCTTGCCGCCAGGAGCGACGTAGATGTTCCGCATCATCTTCCGCCCTGCTTCCAGGCAGAAAGCTTTCAAAGGTGCGGAAAGCCCCAGCGAAGCCTGGAACATGAATGGATTCACCCCTTCGGGGATGGGGCGAAGAGGAAGGGCCCGATAGTCGTAGAAATGGACAACGTTCTTCCGCTTCTCAAAATAGGAGACCAACAGGCGCTTGGCATCATCCACATCACCGTTCCTCCATGCCTCACCAACCTTTTCCATGCCTGGATAACTATAGTCGAATGCGCCAAATACCTCGTTGTCGGTAATTGCCCTCTCATCGGAGGGAATCTGCAGTTCGCCGCCCATGGACATACTTCTCCTTTTGCATTGATTCTGCCAACAGGGTAGATTCGCACCGAAGAGGACACAAGGGATGTTTTTTTGGAAAGATGGCACTATTCTGGAAAAAACGGCATGCGCCATCCTGTTCCATCAAAAAAACACCATCTTTTCCAAAATCTTATCCATTGAGGAAACGACAAAACCGTCGACATGATGAACCATCAATATCCCACGCGCAGAAGGAGTACGTATGATGAGAAAGAGGTTGGTCGCCATGGCATTTGCGATGAGCGCCATGCTGGCAACGTTCGCACAGGGCAAAGCTGAGAAACCTGCCACAACAGAGAAAAAGGATGATGGGCCCGTTCCCATCACGATGCTGATTGAAACACAGGCAGTCCAGGTGGACAAATCATCTCCCATCATGCAGATGATCGATACCAAGTACAACATCGACCTTGATGCCTGGGAGTTGGATCCGAAAAAATTCGACGAGCAGCTCAACGTCCGCTTTGCAGGAGGCGAGATGCCCGACGTCTTCACCACCGACACGACCGCAAACCTTCCCAGTTACGTGGAAGGCGGCATCGCAGCGGAGATTCCTGTTTCTCTGATTCGAGAAAAGGCTCCCCATTATGCAGAGGCGGTCGACCGGATTGATCCGACCATCTGGGATGCCATGACCTACAACGGCAAGAATTACGGCTACGCCCAACCGATGGCGATCTACCCGATGGCTGTGTTCTGGAACCAGAACTGGCTGGACAAACTCGGGCTCCAGCCTCCAACCACATTGGAAGAAATGGAGAAAGTGCTGCTTGCATTTGTCAATGACGATCCGGACGGCGATGGTAAAAACGACACCGCAGGCATGGCCGAGCGCACTTTCGGCGCGGTCTTTGGCGCCTATGGTGTCCGTTGTGTCACTGGCGGCAATACCGGATTCAAGGTTGAGGAGATGCAATTGGACGAACAAGGTCTTCCATTCTTCCCCTATATCACCGAACGGGCGAAAGAGGCTTTGACCCTCCTGCACAAGTGGTACGAACTGGGTATCGTCGACAAGGAGTTCGTCACCGGAGAAAACCATGGTGGCTACAGCTGGGATTCCCACTCCTTCATGAATGGACGCATCGGTGTCACTTGTGCCCAACCCTCCCATTACTTCATGACCAGCCTGGATGACTCCGATCCGAAGAACCTCGGCCGTTGCATGAGGGACTACAAGGCGATTGATCCGAACGCCAAGGTCACCATCGGCCCTGCACCAATCGGCCCTTACGGCGACCAAGGCACCGAAGCCTGGGCACCGGTTGGGAAACTGGTCGTCGTCACCCAAAAGGCGATGGAAGACCCCCGCAAGATTGATGCGATCCTGAAGATGCTGGACGACTTCTATGCCGACCCTGATTTCGCCATGATGTTGACCTATGGCATCAAGGATGTCGACTGGAAGGAGACTCCGTACGGACCGGTTCGTCTGACCGACGGAAAGGAAGCAAGGAGAAAGGGCATCATACAGTTCGGCTATGGCAACACCGCCGTCTTTGCCGCCCAAGCACGCCAGGCCCAGGATTCGTTCGGCAAGAGCGTGACCCAGCATGGGTATCCGAGGATTCTGGTGCCGAACGTACCGGAGTTCAGCAACTGCATCGCAACGCTCGACACCCTGACCGAGCAGGCCTACTACGACATGATTACTGGCACGAAGCCAATGTCCTACTTCGACACCTTCGTGCAGGAGTTCAAGGCTGCAGGTGGCGAGGCGGCAGAAAAGGCAATCCGTGAGGCTGCGGCAGCCAAGATGAAGCATTGATTTCGATATCAAGATGAAGGGGATTTGCATGACCAGACATACGCGAGACACCGTTCAGGCAAGACCTGTCCTGCTGAAAAAACATAACTTCCTGTCAAACCTGAGCATATATCGGAGCTATTATCTCATGCTCATCCCCGGAATCTTGTTTTATGCGCTGTTCCATTATGGGCCGATGTATGGACTCGTCATCGCCTTTCAGGACTTCTATCCCCTGAAAGGGGTGAGTGGGAGCAAATTCGTCGGTCTGAAGCACTTCAGGGCGCTTTTCTCGAACCCGTTTTTCCTCAGCGTCTTCAAGAATACGCTGATTATCAGCTTCTACAAGCTCCTGGTTTGTTTTCCTGCGCCGATTCTGCTCTGCCTTTTGCTCAACGAGGTCAAGCAACCCTTGTTCAAAAAGATCAGCCAGTCGGTTTCCTACCTTCCCCATTTCATCAGTTGGGTCGTGGTCAGCGGACTCTTCACCGAACTGCTTTCCCCTTCCCGTGGTCCCATCAACATCCTGCGCAGCATGATGGGTCTGGAGACCATCTTCTTCGTGGCGGATCCCAGGTGGTTCCGTACCATCCTGGTCATTTCCGACCTGTGGAAATCAGTCGGATGGGGTTCCATCGTCTACCTGGCCGCCGTGACCAGCATAGACCCCTGCCTGTACGAAGCCGCCCAGATTGACGGGGCGGGCAGAATCCAGCGAATCATCCACGTAACCATTCCAGCCTTGGTACCGGTCTTCACCGTCATGTTCATCATGCAGTCTGGGAAAATCCTCAACGACGCCTTCGAGCAAGTCTATAACTTTCTGACCCCTTCGACCTACGGAGTCGGAGATGTCATCTCTACTTTCGTCTACCGCATGGGCATCCAGAAGATGCAGTACAGCTTCACCACAGCGGTGGATCTCTTCAAGAACGTCTTGTCATTCGGCTTGGTCATGCTGACCAACTATATCTCGCACAAGACGAGCGAATATTCCCTGTGGTGAGAATAAGGAGAAGCAACCATGGCCCAAAAGAGACATAAAGTCCAAAAAACCGCAGAAGACTATGTGGTTGACACCATTGCCTACACTCTGCTTACCCTGCTCACCATCTCCATCCTGTTGCCCTTCTGCCAAGTGGTCACCATCTCGATGAGTCCTGACAGTGTGGTCAACACCAATGGTTTTCACCTTTTCCCGACAAAATTCGATTTCAACGGGTACCGTGAGATCATCGCCGATGAGAACTTCCTGCATAGCTATCTCATCACTATCCTCCGCACTACGGTAGGCGTATCGCTTTCCATCTTCGTCACCATGCTGACCGCCTATCCGCTTTCCAAGACGAAGTTGCCCTATCGAAGGGGCATCATGCTGTTCATCGTCTTCACTATGTATTTCTCTGGAGGCACGATTCCCAAATACCTTTTGCTCAAAAACCTGCATCTGCACAACAACTTCCTTGTCTATATCCTGCCGGACATGATTATCGGCTTCGCCTTGATCATCACCCGCAACTACTTCATGAGCCTTCCCTCTGCGTTGGAAGAGTCTGCACGCATAGACGGAGCCGGAGATTTTCGCATCCTCATGCAGGTCTATTTTCCTCTCTCCACGCCAATTGTCGCCACCATTGGACTCTGGTATGGCGTCCATCACTGGAACGCATGGACGGACAACATGCTTTATGTCTCGGACAAGCACCTGTATGTCCTGCAGTATGTGTTGCACCGTCTGCTGGAAAGTGGCCAGTCCCAAGAACTCGAAGCCTTTCAGGATGTAGTGGTCAACACCGAAACGATGAAGATGGCGGCGCTGGTCCTTTCCTTGATTCCCATCATCATCGTCTATCCCTGGCTTCAGAAATACTTCGTCAAGGGAATGACCGTTGGATCGGTCAAGGGCTGAGTCCGGCACAAGGCGGCCAAGTATGCTACATTTGGATATGACATGATGCGGCAGAAACGTACACGGACCACATTATTAAGTGTGCTTTTAATCAGCGTGGCAGGGGCGCTTCTCTGCTCGCTGGTCTCCAATTTTTTTTACTATCGGTATGCACGCAAGATTTCGGATAACGAAATTCTTTCCGCGACTGCCTCGAACGGGGAAATCGCCTTCAACAATATCGACAAGGAGTTCATGTCGGTAGCCAACGTCAGCGCGCTCTTGCTCTCGGATGACAATTTCCGCCAGACCATCATACAGGGAGACCCGAATGCGGTCGTCGAGTCGTTGCGGGGCCTTTCCAATCTCACCCAGACCTCCAATGCCATCATCGGTATCGACTTCTACTATCCGGAAGACCGTCTGGTGGTCACTGGCAGCAAGAACATCCACTATGATGTCGATGATATGCAGGTGGAACGGTTCCTTCCGTGGTTTGCTACTTATACACAAAGCGACAAAACCGCCCAATTTCTGCCTTTGGGCCGGAACAGTTACCCAGATGACGAACAAACCATTACCTATGTCGCCCAGAAACCGGTTTTCTCCCAGCACGCGAAAGCCGTAGTTGCCATCCATATCTCTCCCTCCTTCTTCCGTTCCTACATTGATGAAACGGACGGACATCTGTTGCTCTTCTCAGATGAAGGCTGTCTCTACGAGACCGCCTCTGACCATCCGTATGTCGACATCGCCAAATCCGCTTTTGGCTCCCACCGGCATGAAAAAATCCAAAGCCTGCTCATCCAGAACGAGAACGAACAATACCTCCTTTTGGAGAAACGCTCCCGTTTTCTCCCCCTTTCCTATGTCTACATACGCCGGCAACCGGATTTGAACGGCGGCCTGCCCTATGTAAAAACATATCTCTTCACCGTCATCCTGCTGGTCATGGTCAACTTGGCCACCATGCTCCTGATTGCGTTGAACGGCAATACTATTTACAAAAACAAGGTCCGCTCCGTCGTGCCGGATGGCAAGAAAAGCGAAGGAGAAAGTTTCGACCAGACCATCGACAAACTGAAGGAAAAGTTCAACGCGCTGAACTCCTCCTACGAAAACGCCCAGCCGATTTTGGTGCAGAATACACTCCGTCTGCTCGTGCTGGGACGTGCTATGGATTATCCGGATTCCGAGCTCAAAACATTGCTGCCGTATGGAGAGTGTTCTGTGGCCTTCGTCAAAGGGGAACGGATGCGACAGAGAAATGCTGCGCTTCAGATGGCAATGGAGCATCTTCCAACCAACTGCCGAAGTCTCTTCACCACGGTCAACGGCGAGACCGTACTGATCCTCAATGCCGACAGCGGAGCGATGCGACAGGTGGTCGAGAATCTTGCCACCACTCTTTCGGGAAATGGCATGCACCTTTATCTCAGTAGACTACAGAAACGAACCCAATCGGCTTTCGCCATCGGCTACAAGGAAGCGCAGGCCGCCCTTTCCTACCGCTATCTCTATCCAGACAAGCCGGTCATAACCATCGAGGAACTTGCTATCGAGCACCGTAGGACCACCGGCCCCCAGTACAAAATGCTCAGCCAAATCGAGGATGCCTTGATGCAGGAAAACGAAGCGCTGCCGCTCAGTCTGCTCGGCCAGTATGTCGAGACACTCGAAGACAACCCCTTCACCATCGAGTATGTGCGAGGGGCGACCCGCGACCTGGTCACCGTTTTCGGACGGGTTGTCTCACAACGCGGACTGGATGAGACTGGTATCTTCGGTTACGACCTCAGAGAACATTACGAGCAAATCAAGGATATCCGTGAGTTCCATGTCTGGATGGAAATCTGCCTGAAAAACTTCTATGACTACCTGTCAGAAAAGAAGCAGAACAACGAGGCACTCTCCATCAAGGGCAGGATTGATGCCATCATCGATACCAGTCCCGCCAAGGATATTTCGCTCGATTACATCGCCGAACGGATTCACATGCGCTCAGACGAACTTTCCAAACTATTCAAGACATGCTATGGCACCAACTATTCCGAGTTCATCAGGACCAGGAAAATCGAGCAGGCAAAACAAATGCTTGCGGAGGGGAACCTGGTCAAAGAGGTTGCCTACACCTTGGGATATAGTACACCACAGTATTTCATCAAGGTGTTCAAACAGGAGACAGGGACCACCCCAAGTTTCTACAACAAATGCTACAATGGTTCGGATGACGGATCAGCACATAAAGGATAGGCAATATGAGACAATTGAAAGACTACAACCTGTTTTCCCTTACAAAGAAGGAACAGCAATGGATTGACAGCAATTCGCTCTACGTGGGCGACATACACAATCACTGTGGAATCAGCTATGGGTATGGAACCTTGGAGAAAGCAATCAGTTTCGCCAAAAGCCAGCTTGATTTCTTTTCCGCTACCGGGCACTTCGCATGGCCCGATATGGAAAGCGTTGAAGGCATGATGATTCCCCCCGAAGTGCGACAGTACCACAAGAATGGATTTGCCAAGCTGCGAAAAGGCTGGGATGCGTATCTCAAGGAGATGCAGGAATCCGAAAGCCCCACTTTCATTCCCTTCCCCTCCTACGAATACCACAGTTTCATCAACGGCGACTATACCGTCGTCGCCAAGGAACAGGGAACAAAACTTCCACCCGACCCGCCAGACGGAACAGCGGATACCCGTCTTGATGAACTGATCGCCCATAACGACCCGAAACAGTCCCTTCTTGTCGCATTCCCCCACCATATCGGATACAAGACCGGATACCGCGGAATCAATTGGAAGACCTTCAACGACAAGACCAGTCCCTGCGTGGAAATCCTCTCGATGCACGGTTGCGCGGAAAGCCAGGAAGCCCGTCAGAATTACCTGCATACCATGGGCCCACGGTCAATGGACAATACGATGCAGGGAGGATTGAAAAGAGGTTTCACTTTTGGTGTCGTGGCCAACACCGACCACCACAACGCATCGCCAGGCAGCTACGGTTTCGGCCGTACTGGCGTATATGCTCCCCAACTTGGCCGTGAAGAAATCTGGAACGGAATCCTCGACAAGAAAACTCTTGCCTACTCGGGAGATGTGATGCGCATGGCCCTGTTTGCCAATGACAAGCCTCTCGGCGAAAGCGTCACGGCAAACCAGGCCAGGATTGATGGCTACCTTGTAGGATTTGACAAAATCGACCGATTTGAGCTGGTTCACGACGGGAAAGTCGTCTGCGAAGGCAAAGCACCAACAAGGAAAACAAAGGGAGGCTTCATCGCAGTCGCTTTTGGTTGGGGTAAGAAACATGCCCCCTGCTACTGGACGATACAAGCACATCTTGAAGGATCGAAAATGCTGGATGCGAGACCGCGTATCCGGGGCAACGACATGGTCGACCCGCTGGATGCGCCACTACAGGACGAGCGTGAAAAACCTTTCTTCAGCTTTACAAACGGGAACGTCACCATCAAGGCCGCCACCGATGGCAACCGGACGGCGAGCACCAATGGTTGCCAAGGTTTCGTTCTGGAAACGGACGGTGACGAAGGAACAATCATCCTGGAGGTGACTGCCGATTGGAACGGCAATGTGATTTCCCGTTCCTACCGCTATGCCTTCAGCCAGTTGGAAGAAGGACCGGAAACCGAATACGTGAACGGCTTCGTCTCTCCTGCCGTTGCCACCGGCCCGTTCGTCCCGCTTGGAGATGCGGCACGAGAAATCCACGCCGAGGTAAGTGAGAAAGGAGCATATTATCTTCGCGCCTACCAGAACAACGGGGACTCCGCCTTCTCCACTCCGGTATGGGTCAAACATGACTGACAAGCCGGATATCCTCATCTACATGAGCGACCAGCACAGCGCCTCGATGGTGGCAGGCAAGGATCCATACGTCGAGACGCCGTTCCTCACCGAACTGGCGCAAAAAGCTTATGTGTTCGATGCTGCTTACACCTCCTGCCCGCTCTGCGTGCCTGCCAGAGCCTCTTTTCTCACGGCACGATTGCCCTCCCGACTTGGAGTGTTTTCCAATGGGGATGACTTCAAGTCGAGCGAGGTCACATTCGCCCATCTGTGTGGTATCGCCGGTTACCAGACCAGCCTGATCGGCCGGATGCATTTGGTTGGAGAAGACCAATTGCACGGATTCGACCAGCATGTCGGCAGTGATATCACTGCAGGCTATTGGGGATGCGGCGCAAAGGAACGCAAGGACTGGGGTGCCTATGCCCCCGGTTTCGGATTCAAGGGCTGTACCAAAGTGCTTGGTGTAGGAGATTCGCCTGTTCTAGCCTACGACCGGGATGTGATGCGCTGGACAAAAGAAACACTGGGGAACCATGCAAGTGCAGGTCCCCAGCTGTTCGTGGTCGGTACCTATGGCCCCCATTTTCCGTATGTCGCCCCAAGGGACCTGATGGAGAAGTATCTAAGAAAGGCCCCAAGGGTTTCCTGGCCTCAAACTTCGGTCCACCCGGCTTGTAGGCAGAAACAGATTCATGGGGATGAACGAATCAATGCCATTGTCGCAGCTGCCTATCGGTCCATGGTGGAAATCCAGGATATGCATATCCACCATGTCCATGATTTGTTCCTTGCCTTCCTGAGAGAAACAGGACATCAAGGCATCTTCATCTACACCTCAGACCATGGCGACATGATGGGACGACGGAACCTGTATGGGAAACAGGTCTTTTATGAATCAGCAAGTCATATTCCCCTGTACCTCGAGTTCATCGGCCACAAAGCAGGAAAACATCTCTCCACCCCGGTCTCATTGATGGATATCGGACCGACGATTTCCGAACTGGCAGCAGCCCCAAACTACCCGGAAACAGATGGGGAAAGCCTGCTCTCCCTGCTTGAGAACGAAAACCAAGATCGGCATGTGGTTGCAGAATTTTTTGACCAAGACGCAGAGCATGCCTGGCATGGACACTTGTTTGTCCAAGGCAAGCACAAGCAAATTACGTATAGCCGATGGCCCGATGCGGACGAGTGGTACAATCCAGAACAAGACCCGGAGGAGCTCCATCCACTTTCCCCTGGCGTGAAAATCCCGAAAACCTATCTCCAAGAGGCGGAACGAGCTCTTCCGGACTACCAGAAAACCAAGGCACGGAACAAGATTCTTAGCGCTTATGGTTCTCTACGCATCAAGGAAAAGAACGGGAAGACGACCGATTGGCTTTCCTTTGAGGAGAAAGGCCCTGCATCCATCTAACGCGTTCAAGCAATTTCCAAGGCAAGCAGGAGCCTTACCATCACCATATGGCGTCCCCTTCATCCTTTGATTCCGCTCGAGGTGACTCCCTCCACGAAGTACTTCTGGAACGGCAGAAAAATCAGGATCGGGACGAGGGCGGAAATCGAGGAAGCCGCGTAGATGTAGCTCCAATAGGTCTCGTTCTCGTCCTTGAAGTATCCCAATGCCACCTGTATGGTCCTCACCTCCTCGTTCCGTCCGCAGAGCAGGGGCCAGAGGTAGTCGTTCCAAGAGTTGACGAAGACCATCAATCCGGCGGTAATGAAGACCGGGACGGAAAGGGGCATGATGATCCTGGTGAAAATCTGTCCCCAATTGGCTCCATCAACGGTTCCTGCCTCGATGAAGCTCCTGGGAATTCCCCGGAAAAACTGGGTGAACAAGAACATCGCAAGCCCGCTGGAGACCCCTGGCAGAATCAGGCCTGTGAAGGTATTCACCAGCCCCATCTTGTTGACCAACGTATACAACGGCAGGGCGACTGAATCGGCCGGCACCATGAACGAGACAATGAAAATGGCAAAGAGCAGCTTCTTCCCCTTGAAGTTGAAGAAGGCAAAGGCATACCCTGCAACCGAAGCGACCAACAGGTTGACCGGCAGACACACAAGCACAACCAGAAAACTGTTGCGCAGAGGTACCCCGAAACCATATTCGGCAAAGATGTCATGGTAGCTCGCAAGCGTCCACACCTTCGGGAAAATCGTATGGAAACCGAAGGGCAGGTTGTAGGCGAAAATCTCCTTGTCCGTCCGGAATGAAGCCATCAGGATGTAGAGCATGGGAAACAGCGCGATGACGGCAATGAGCGCAAGAGCCGTATAGAGAACCACAAGTGCAGCGGTATGATAGTTCTTCTTCTGCATAATGAACCTCACTCCCCGTCGTGGGTATTGATCATCCTGAACTGGATGATGACGGTGAACAGGATCAGGGCGAGCAACATGGCGGTGATTGCCCCTGCGCGCGACTGGTTTCCGTTGCGGTAAGCCGACTTGTAGACCTCATACATCAATACGTTCGTCCGGTTTGCAGGTCCTCCTTCGGTAATCAATTTGGTCGGCGCGAACATCAGCATGTTCGCCGTCGTATTGGCCACTACGACAAAGAGCATCGTCCTGCTCATCATCGGAATCGTGATGCGGAAAAGGCGTTGGAAGTATCCTGCCCCATCCAATCTCGCCGATTCATACAGCGAGCCATCGATACCCTTCAGTCCGGCAAGCAGATACATCATCCAGTAGCCGCAACCTTTCCAGCTTGCCATGAGGATGATGCAGCCAAGCGCCTGGTCCGGATTGTTGAAGAATCCTTGGGCAGGGATGCCAAAAACCGAGAGGATGCTGTTGAAGACACCGTTGTTGACGTTCATCATCAGCGACCAAGTGACGGAAGCGACAGCGATAGCCATGGTCACCGGGATATAATAGATGCTCCGGAAGACTCCGATGCCCTTGACCCTGTTGTTCACAAGCAGGGCGAGGACCAGGGAGATGACAATCTGTAACGGAATGATGATGATATTCATCCGCACCGTCACCCAGAGCGAGTTCCAGAATGTCTGGTCACCAAAAAGAATCTGGTAGGTCCTCAGCGACAACCTGCCATTGCGGAAGAAGGAACCGATTGTCACGGACACCATCGGATATATCTTGAACAGAAGGACAAAAAACAGTGCGGGCATCAGCATCAGATACGGGTACACCCATGTCGGCCTCCTCCTTTCAAGGTTCCCTTCTGCCATTTCTTGTCTCACCATCGTTTCCCTCCTCTGGATACAATATCTGCCGCCCGACACACCGGACGGCAGACACATCGGAACGTGTTACTGATACTCGGCGAACGCGGTCTTCAGCTGTGCCTCGCAGGAAACAGCGGCCTGCTTCGGATCAGCTCCGTTACGGACATCCTCCCACATGGCGTTGACTGCCGTCGTGTACTCGTTGAAGGCAGGCGTCACGGCACGGACCAAAGCCGTATGGGCACCCTCATATTGGGCAATCCTCAAATACGGCTTCTCGGCCAAAAGCTTCCCGGTAAACTGACGGGACAGCGCGGGCACCATACCGCTGACATTGATATAGGTGTCGCTTCCCTCATTCAGGCAGAGATACTTGATGAACTCGACGGCGGCATCCTTCTTGTTCGAGTAGGGATTCAAACCGACGGTCCAGCTGCCGCAAGAGGTCTTCACGTCCTTCTCATGACCGCTGAAGCACGGCGCATACGTGTATGCGTAATCCTTGAATCCGTTGCGGTCGAAGGTGCCAGGAAGGGCGGTCGTGCCCAAGTAGAACAGAATCTTGCCGGACATGAAGTACGAGCTCGTGTCGTTGGCCTTGATGCCTTTGGTGAAGACCCCGTCATTCACCTGCTGCTGATACCAGCCGAGGGCCTGTTGCCACTGGCTTCCCGTGAACAGTCCTTCGACGGACAGCCCGCCTTCGTTGATGTTCGGGGCTCCGAAATCGTTGGCAAGGACGTTCATCTGGTACGTACGCCCGACTTGCTGGAACTCAATGCCGAAAATGCCTTTCGACCCATCGGGATCAAGCTTCTGTTTGGCCTCTTTGGCCATCTGCACCAGTTCTTCCCAAGTGATGCGGTGCTCGCCGTCGACCTTGCCGAAGTCGTAGGAAATGCCAGCCTCCTTGAGCAGGGCGGTGTTGTAGTACATGACAAGCGAAGAATCCCCCATCGGCGCTCCGTACATCTCTCCGTTGTACATGGCCTCGGTCTGCATCGGTGGCGTGAACTGGGAGAACTCCTCCTTGCTGAAGTATTTGGTCAGCGGCGTGAGATACCCACGTTTCGCATAGGCCGCAACGTTCGGACCATCGGCCGCAAACACATCGTATTCGTTGGACTTGGAACTCATCAGGATTTCCAAAGTCTCGAACACATTGTCGAACGCAAGGTACTCCGCATCGCATTGGATCTTCCCGGCATACGCCTTGTTGAAGGCCTCTACCGTGGCGCTCACCCCGGGTTTCTGGGACGAGCTCATCATCAGCTTGATGGTCACCGGCCCGCCCTGCTGCGACGCAGAAGGCGACGCCTCGGCCTTTCCCTGGGCGAACATCGTAGCTCCTGCCATGAGCATCGCACAACCGACAAGTAACGTTTTCTTCATATTTGCCCTCCTAGAGCCATAATCAGGAACGACAGAGTGTTTCCGCGAGGTCGCGGATAATCGCATCCTTTTTCACATAGTAGACATAGGCAATGGGATGCCGAGACCCATCAAACCCGTAGCGCTTGTCGTATTCGGGAATCGGACTGGAAATCAGGCGCCAGTCGAAGAAGTCCCCCTGTTTCAACCAGCAGACAGTGGTTGCGTCCCAGAGGGGCTTGCTCCACCCAGCCCCGGCATGTTTCAACTCCATGAACTCGTAGGTGTTGTCAACCAGATAATCGCAGAGCGCGTTCCTGCCCCGGAACCAGTACTCGAGTTCAGGCTTGCTGAAACGGAATTCAGAAACCACGCCCAAACAGGGAAACTGGACAAGTGGGACCCCGCTTCCAAAGACCACACGGGCGGCGGCGATGTCCTGCTCCATGTTGAAGTCCGAACAAAGACCGATATGGAGGCCATGCCCGCCAAGCCAAATGACCACAATCCGTGTGACAATCGAAGGGTCGGTCAACAAGGCAGAGGCAATATTGGTGATGGCACCGATTGCCACGACATACAGAGGGTTCTCAGGCGAATGCCCCTGCGAAAGGGCAATGATCCGTTGTACCGCTTCCGACGGGACAGGCTCGCTCTCCGAGGGAAGGTACCGGGTCGCTCCACGATACACGACAGAGGCAAGATCCGGGCGTCCCATGCAGGAAAGCACATGCAGGATTTCCTGATAGCTTCTCTCCATGCCGTCCGCAGGATCCTTCGACCGGCAAAGCCCCTTGGAGGGATTCCGGTAGAACGGAGCGGCAGTCATGGCCCTCACCGTGATTTGTGGAGCAGATTTCACCAGATAGGCAAGTGCGTATTGGTCGTCAATCTCGTTGTAGGTATCCGTGTCGAGAACAACATCCACCGGCCCGGCCGGGCGGTGAAGCATGCCGATGATCCGGGAGAAATCAGGCTCAGGAAAACGTGAACTCGATGCGACCATATGTACCCTCGTTCTCGCAAAACAGAGAGCAGGGAGGAAAAACTCCCAACCCTTTTCTCAAACTCTAGCTGTTCAAATTTAGCATTGTCAACACAAATATTGCATTCCTTCTATGAAATAAAGGTAAAAAATAATGATGCCACCAACATACCCGTTCGGCCAAGTTCTTGCGAAGCGGTTAAAGTCATGCAAGACTGAAAACCCACGACCGGAAGTATGCCATGCGGCCAAGGATGTCATCGGAACAACTGATACGGGTCCATGAGCAGGAATTCCTCCAAAGGAATCCCCTCGATGCCCCCCACCACGTATACCGGCATATCCGGATACGCCTTTCGGAAAGCCTGCATGCTTTTCCCCGCCACCTGTGACCCGCTTTTGACTTCTATGCCGCACGCTTGGTCATTGTGGTGGAAGATGAAATCGATCTCGTTGTCTCCATCCCTCCAATACTCCACCTCGTGATGTCCTGGAATGCTGGATGCCAGCAGATGGCACCCGACAGCCGATTCGACATACCGTCCCCAGACTTCCGGGTTCGTCCTTGCCTCATCGAACGTCAAAGCATCCAAAGCCGAGAACAGCGCGTTATCGAAGACCTGCAATTTCGGGCTTGAGACGCGTGAGCGGACCTTACTGCCCGAGTATTTCTGCAACCCGGCAAGCAGGCAGCTCTCATCAAGCAATTGCATATACCTGGCAAGGGTGGTGGTGTTTCCCGCATCCTGCAGCTGGCCGAGCATTTTGGTGTAGGAGAGCTTTTGCGCGGAATACTGTGCGCCAAGAAGGAAAAGCTGGCGAAGCAATGCAGGTTTCCGCACTTCTTCCAACCCGAGGATGTCGGAAGCGATGCTGGCATCGATAATGGAGGAAACAATGTACCTTCTCCAGCGGTCCTCGTCGTGACAGAGCAACATGGATCCCGGATAGCCCCCGAAATAGACAAAAGCATCCAAAGAGAGACCGAAAACCTCCCGCATCTCTCCATAGGACCAATGAGGGACATGCATCAGTTCGAATCGGCCCTGCAAAGACTCCGAAAGACCCTTTTCCAAGAGCAGGCGGGATGATCCGCTGACGATGACGCGGATATCCCGTTTCTGGTAGCCATCTTCATCCCAAAGTTTCTTCACCACCTCGCTCCAGCCTTGGATCTTTTGCAACTCGTCGAAAGCAAGAACCACAGGATTTCCCGCTCGAGCCAGCAACCGCGCACGATCCCATTGTCTGGCAATCCAATCGTGGTTGCCCTGTTGGGTATCTGCAGCGGCATAGATGTGAGGGACATCCAGAGAATCCAGTACCTGATGGACAATCGTGGTCTTGCCGACCTGCCTTGGTCCGGCTACGACTTGGATGAACATCCTCCCTTCCTTCATGCGGGACCGCAGTACTTGTGCATACCTCCTCTCCATAAATACTCCTTTTACTCAATATGTTGAGTATTTTTACTCAGTATATTGAGCATTATACCCTACAGGCTCAGAGACAACAAGTTTTCCTACAAGCTGATGGTTTTTCAAGAAAGGCAGTAACGGGAAACCGCAGGGCTTCAGGTTCAGCCAAGCCTGTGTGAGGCCGTTTTCCTTGCGGCACACGGAAGCAGGGCGCAGGGCAACGCCATCAGCAGAGGAACTTCCGCCATGAGATGGTACCTACCAACTGACCTCCATCGGACAGCAGTCCGTCCCTGCCATCGATATCATGAGTCGCCTCCTTGCCTCTGCTTTTGCCGCTTTCCCGTCAACCGTCCAACGCGTGCGCGAAGACGACGCCAATATCATGGATGGCCTTGAGCAGGACAGGTACGACTTCCCGCTGGACACCACGGCGGATGTCCGGTTGCTGGACCGTCTCGAAGCTCAGGTCGCCACGATAGCCCACGTCCTTCAAACCTTGCAGGAACTGCTCCCAGCGGATGTTGCCCGCGTACGGCATCAGGTGCGCGTCGAAATCCCCGTTGTTGTCGTGGATGTGGAGCGCCTTCAGCCGTTTGCCGACCCGCTGGATGTAGGTGCGCTGGTTTCCCCCGATCAGGTTCTGATGGCCGGTGTCGAAGCAGAGGCCGAAACACTCCCTCCCCGCCATCTCGTTATACCGGTCGATGCAGCTGTCCGCCTCCTCGGGGTCGGTGCAGACACCGGCGACGACATGGTGCTGGTACTCGGTGAACAGGTTTTCCAGGCAGACCGTCACGTGGGTCTTCTGGAGCGTCGGCACCAGGGCTGCATACAGGTGGTCGTTGATGCCGGCGATCGAGGCTGGGCTCTGCGTCCCGTCCGTCAGCGCAAGGGAGGCGCCATGGACAACCACGTTCCTCGCCCCCACCTGCTCGCAGAAGCGGATCGTCTTTTTCGCCACCTCGACATACAGGTCGCAAAACTCGGGAAAGTCCTGGACGTAACAGGGGAAGGGAGCGTGGACCTGCCGGATCTCCACCCCGTACTTCTCCGCCGCGTCAAGCTGCGGACGATAGAACCGGAGCATCTCGTCCACAGACTCGGCGAAAATCCCCGGGGCATAGGTCCCTCTCTTGATCGCCTCCCGGTCCCAGCCCGAGAGGATGGGGATGTTCCAGTCCACCCCGTCGAATCCCGCTTCGTGGATCATCCGGAACGTATCATCTGCCGACCAGTATTGGATCAAGCCACAGGTCGCCACCAAGATTTTTCTCTGCATAGGTCCTTCCTTATTTCATCGCGGCACGCGAGTATCCTGGAAGCATGTACTTCTGGAAGAAGACAAAGATCAGGATGATGGGAATCATGGAAACCACAGCAGCCGCCATGATGCTGTTGTAGCGCGCCGTCCCCTCTTCAATGAAGGTGGTCTTCAAGAGCGTCAGGCCAAGGGCGATGGTGCGGGTATGGTCTGTCCTGGAGAGGATCTTCGGCCAGAAGTAGTTGTTCCATCCATCGATGATCGTGACCAGGCTCACGGTGATGATGGAAGCCTTGCACATCGGGACCATGACGAAATGGAGCGAGCCCAGGATGCCGAGACCATCAATCTTGCCTGCATCAAGATAGCTCTCATCAATCGACTTGAAATTCTGCCGAAGCATGAAGATCATGTAGGCGGAGACCATATCGGGAAACACCAGACCACGATAGGTGTCAACCAGATCCAGATTGGCAATCATGATATACAACGGAATGAAGGTGACCTGGGCAGGAATCATCAGTGCTCCGAGCACCAGGACGAACAACATGTCGCATCCCTTGAACTTGCCGCGGGCGAATCCATATGCCGCCGGGATACCAACCCCGAGCTGCACGGCAAGTTGCATCACCGTGACGACGATAGTGTTGAGCATATAGCGGAAAATCGGGGTTGACGAGAATATCAACCGATAACTTCGCCAGTAAATTGTCCGTGGGAAGAAGGTCGTGTGACGCAGCAGCATCTCCTGCGGGGTCTTCAGCGAGGTTACGACCATCCAGTACAGAGGGAACAACATCGCTCCCGTCCACAGCACGCAGCACAGGGTCTGCAGTCCTCTGAGGAACTGTTTGCGCCGAGAAGCAGCGGTTCTTTCAGGCATCATAATTGACCCTCCTGTCGCCGTATTTCATGGTGAGCTTGGTGACGAGCAACAAGAACAGGAAGAAAAGGCTGGCGAGGATAGATGCATGGTCGATCCGGAAATCCCGGAACGCCAGATCGTCGATCTTGTAGACAAACACCTCGGTCTGCATGAACGGCCCGCCCTGGGTCAGGACGTCAATCAGCGCGTAGACCTTCATCGAGGAAATGAACTGCGTCACCACAAGGAACATCGTCGTAGGACCCAACAATGGGAGCGTGATGAACCGGAAGACCTGCCAGCCGGAAGCACCATCGATACGGGCGGCCTCGCGATAGCTCGGAGAAACGCTCTGCAAAGCCGAGAGGTAGATCAGCATGTCGTAGCCGATCGTCCGCCACGAGGCGATGAGAATCATCCACAACAGGGCAAGCTGTCCGGTACCCAGCATGTTGATCCGCTGAAGGCCAAGGCATTCAAGCAGGTAGTTCGCTACTCCAAAATCGGGATTGAGAATCACCAAGAACAGCAATGCTGCGGTCGACATACCCACATAGTGGGGCATGAAGACGACGGTGCGCATGGCATGGTAGGCCTTGCTCATCCGGCCAAACAGGAATGCGGCGACCAAGCCGAGACCGATAGAGAGCGCCATATGGCCGATGGTGTATTTGATGGTGACCACAAACGAGTCGAGGAAGTGGTGGCTGGAGCCTTGGGTCAGGAACCATTTCCAGTTCTTCAATCCAACGTAGTGCCACCCTTTCCGGATCAGGTTCCAGTCCGTGAAGCTGATCTGCACCAATTTGACAATCGGATAGTAATGAAGCAGCAGGATCAGCAGGAGTGCAGGCACGACACAGAGAAACTCATACAACCGTTCCTTGCGCTGAAGGGCCGGTTTTTGATGCAATCGTTTGAACATACAATCCTCAGGTAAGAATAGGATCAGGCCTGGGGCATCGGACACCCCAGGCCGAAAAGCTTCAGACGGACATCAGTTGCCATCGAGCTTGTTCTGCACCTCGCTGTCGCAAGCTTTCATGATTGCCTCCGGGTCTCCCCCCTCGGCGTAGTACTTGCTCAAAGCGTTGATGATAAGCTTGTAGCAGGCGGTCTGGTACGGCGACTTGTTCTTCGGGGTCAGCGAGTTGAGGTTCGGGTAGACCGTCTTCAACATCGGCTGCTTGTCGGTGATCTCCTTCAGGACCTGGGCGTTGTCCGCCACGGAGTTCCGTACCGGGAAGACGTTGCCGACCAAGCACCACTCGGAAGCATACTTCGGTTGCAACATGAACTGGACAAAGTCCCAAGCGGCGTTCTTCACATTCTGCGGATTCTCCGCCGGAACGATAATTGTGCCGCCGGCGATACAGGTGATTGCGGGATCAACCTGGTTGACGAGCGGCATGGTCTCGCCTACCTCGAACGAGCTCATGTTCTGGACCGTCGTGACAATCGAGGATGTCTCCATCATCGCGAGCGTCCCGCCACTGTAGAAGTCGGTACGCTGGTTGGTGATGGAATCGGCACCTGAATAATAGGCTGCATAGCCGTTGTCGATCATCTCCTTATACTGCTTCATGAAGGCGATGATATGGGGATCATCCACCGTCGCCGTCTTCCCGTCGCCCAGAGGATCGGCACCAGCGTTACGAAGCACGACCTCGTCATAGTTCAGCTCGGCATGGAGCGTCATGGTCTTCATGCCGGTAGCCTCCTTGACCTTCGGGCCAAGAGCGACCAGCTCCTGCCAGCTTTTCGGCGGCTCGTCCAGCCCGATCTTGTGGAGGATGTCCATGTTCCAATATAGGACTGCGGAGGAGATGCCCCATGGCATGGCGTAGATCTTTCCGTCGCCGCTATAGGTCATGGCGTCGATCATGCCGGGGTTGATGTCATCGATGTCAAAGTTGGTCGCCTTGATGTATGCATCCAAGGGTTCGACCATCCCGCTTGCCGCATAGGTCTGCACGCGGGGAACGTTGATGAACGCCACACCCGGAAGCCCCTTGCCCGCAGCCTGTGCGGCAGTCAGAGTTTCATCCGTAGCCCCATAGTCCCCCTGGCACACATAGGAGACCTTCACCTTGTCCTGGGACGCATTGTAGTCGTCGATGATCTTCTGGATCACCTGCTGTTTCTCATCCCCATACAGCCCCCAGAATTCAATCTCGCACTTCTCGATTGAGGTGTAATCGACTCCACCCGTTGCCGATCCCGCCGCGGGCGCCTCGCTCGCTCCCCCCGCGAACAGCGGGACACCGGCAAGCAACAGGGTCGTCAAAACGGACAGGACGGTCCTTCTTGTGGTACGCATCATTTCACTCCTACGTGTCGTAGCCCTGTCATGCAGGGCATAGGGTTCGTGACAAACCGGCGTCTCTTCGCTCTTCGCCAATTTGGGATTTTCAAATCCGAGTAAAACCTTGCATCCAACTATGAAATTTTAATAAGGAACCCATGAAAAATACGAAATCCTTTCCACAAGGGGAAACCATCTGGCTTGTCAGGCTTTTCTTGACGCGCGGACATCCTGTCCGTACGATGAACCCAGGAAAACAGACAACCCATGAAGCAGTACAAAGCGGTCATCTTTGATTTCGACATGACACTGGCAGACACGGCAAAGGTAATCGCCACATTGCTGAACGAATGCGGACAATCATTCGGGTATCCGCCGAAATCCTTCGAAGAACTCTATCCGTACATCGGGAACACCCATGAAGTCATGCTTTCCGCCCTCACGGGAGAGACAAACAAGGAAACGATTCTTCGCATGCGAACCCGTTACCGCCAGCTTTGTCGGGAAAAGATGGCGTCGATGACCCGCTTGTTTCCCGATGTGCCGCCGATGATCCGTACGCTCCACCGGCAGGGCTTGAAGCTCGGCTTGCTTTCCCTGAAGCTCAGGGATGTGCTCGTCCAATCGCTGGACGCCTACGGGCTCACCTCCGCATTCGACTGCATCGCGGGGTGCGAGGACGTCCCGGCTCCCAAGCCCGACCCGTCAGGACTGCGGTACGTCCTCTCTTCCCTTTCCTGCGCGCCGCGCGACGCGCTGTATGTGGGCGACAGCCTCGTCGACGAGGGAGCCGCCAAAGGGGCTGGAACCGATTTCGCGGCGATGCTTAGGGGAAGCACGCCGAAAAGCCGGTTCGACGCGGACTTCGCCGTGGGATGGTATCCGGACGCCACTTCCTTCCTCGCGGATCTCGAAAAGCAGGACCTAAGTGCAGGACGCATCCAATGAGCGGGGCAGAGAAAGCAACCGCCAGGTAGGACGGAGACCCCTCCAAGGGACAACGACGGTTCGTGCGGAACCGGAAATCGTAGGAATCGGTACTTATTTCCCCTGTTTCCCGGCGCCCCGGGGAAGCAAACGGCACAGCAGCGCCATCAGCAAGGGAAAGATGCTCGCAAGGAGCAGGCCATGACGGATGTCGCCACCCCAGTTGAAGAGGCTGATGAACTCAGGCCCGATCGCGCACCCCAGGTCACCGCTGAACGCCATGAGCGAGTACATGGTCGTACCCCCAAGTGGCAGCAACTCACCTGCAAGACTGAACGTCCCAGGCCAGAAAAGGGCCGTGGCCGCGCCGCAGGCGGCACAGCCGAGAAGCGAGACAATCGGATATGGCGAGAAAACCGTCAGCATGTATCCGACGAAGCAGCAGAGGGAACCGAGGATGATCGCCTTGCGGACCGGTATGTCTCCTCTCCTGCCCAACGTCATGCGCACCAGCCCCATCAGCAGGAAGAACAGGCAGGGCCCGAGGATATCCCCCATCGTCTTGCTGACGCCGAGCCCCGTCTCCGCGAAGTACGAGGCCCACTGGCTGATGCCGAACTCCGCGCAACTGGCGATCCCCATCATGGCGAACAGGACCAGGAAGACCGGTTTTCCCGCGAGCTCCCTTCCCGTCATGCCCTGCTCCCCTTCCTTGATGAGCGGAGCAATCGGACAATGGGAGAAAAGGGCGACGCAGAGAAGCGGCAGGAAAATCCAGCACAGGCTGATCCAATACCAGCGCGCGGTCCCGAGGAAGTGGTAGAGCGCGGTCGTGCCCAGGACGGTCAGCACCGTACCCCAGGCGTAGAATCCGAACAGCATGGTAAGGGCCCCGCTCTTCGCCTTCTCGTCCGGGATTGCCTCGACGATCGGGCTGACCAGCACCTCGACGATGCCGCCACCCAAGGCGTTGGGAACCATGGCGAGCACAATGCCCCAAAAGCCGATGCCTGCGGCAGGATTGCCATCAGCACCAACCCGCCCAAAGCGCAGAGATGGCCGAACACCATGGTGGCCCGGTAGCCGAAATGGTCGGCGATCGGGGCGGAAAGGAGGTCGATGACGACCTGGCTGCCGAAATTCAGGACCACCAGCAAGCCCAACTGGGCGACCGTCAGGCCGTACAGTTGCTGGAAGGTGACGAAGAGCAACGGGGGCAGGGTGTTGACCACGGACTGCACCACATAGCTCAGATAACATGCCCAGGTCGTCGTGCGGTAGGATTCAGCCATTGCCTGCCTTCTTCACAGTCAACCGGTGCAACACCAGAATGCAGAGAGCCAGCAGGGCCGGAAAGATGATGGCATGGGAAAGCCCTTCGCTGACGCTGGGAGCCCAAGCGACCACCTGCGGACCCATGCCGCACCCCACGTCGCCGGCAAAGGCGAGCAGGCTGAACAGCAAGGTTCCCCCTCCCGGAAGATGGCGCGCCGACAGGCTGAAGGTCCCAGGCCAGAAACAACCGACCGCAAATCCCACCATCGCGCACCCGAGAAGGGAGAGTACCGGAGAGCCACCATGGACGATGAGAAAGTAGCCTGCCATGCAAAGAATCGTACAGCTGATCATCAGTTTTTCCACAGGCAGGTTCGTTTCCCGACTGTACCAGAGCCGGCAAAGCCCTTGCATCAAGGCAAACAGGCAGGGACCTGCCAGATCTCCCGCCAGTTTGGTGACCCCGAGCCCAAGTTCGGCGTAGTAGCTGACCCACTGGCTGACCGCCTGCTCGCTGGAGGACCCCAGCGGCATCATCGCCAGCAGTACCCAGAAGACCGGTTGCCTGAACAGACCGACAAGGCCGATACCCTGCCCCTTTTCATCTCCCGGAACCGGCGCGATGGGCACCAGAAGGAAAAGAATGAATGCAACGAGCGGGACGGGAATCCAAAGCAATGGAATCAGAAACCAGCGCGCCTCGCCCAGCAGGCGGAAGAGCAACGTGCTGAAGGCGATGACCACCACCATGCCCCAACAGTAGAACGAATGAAGCAGGCTCATCATATGGTCCTTGTCGCTGCCCTCAGGCATGTACTGGATGATCGGGCTGATCAGCACCTCGACCACCCCGCTGCCCAATCCCTGCAGGACCAGGGAAACCACCAAGCCTTGAAACCCTCGGAAGACGGACATGACCACCAGGCCAGCCATCACCGAGGCATGCCCCACCAACATCGTTCCCCGATACCCGAGCAGACGGGAAAGCGGCGTGGAGAGCAGGTCGATGACGATCTGGACGGAAAAGACCAGCAGGATCAGGAAGCCCATCTGCCGTTCGTTGATCCCATACAGGCGGGAGAACGTGGCGAACAGGAGCGGGGGCAGATTGATGACCAAGGCCTGCACCACATAGCTGAGGTAGCAGGCCTTCGCGGTAAGTCGGTAGGAACGCATGCGTGGAGTGTATGCGTTTTGCGGTTTTAGCTCAAGACAAGGGCTCTTCTCACAAAAGGCCCGCGGGATTATGCTTTCCGCATGCGCCGCATCATACAGTTCTTCCGCAAGGAGACCGTGTTCTCCATCGCCCTCCTCCTCGCACTTCTGAGCATGCTCGTCGTCCACCCGGATACGGCATATGCCGGCTATATCGACTGGCATACGGTCGCCATGCTCTTCTGCCTGATGATCACGGTGCAAAGCTTTGTCGACGCCGGGTTGTTTGCGTGGATCAAGGCCAAGCTGGGAACCCATACGCGGCGCAGCAGGAACCTTGCCCTTTTGCTTGTCGAGCTGGTCTTCTTCTGCTCGATGCTGGTGACCAATGACGTCAGTCTGATCGCCTTTGTCCCTTTCACGCTGAGTGTCTGGCCAAAGGGTGACGAGAAAGGGCTGAGGAATCTTGTCGTCCTGGAAACGATCGCGGCCAACCTGGGGTCGATGCTGCTTCCGGTCGGCAACCCTCAGAACCTGTACCTGTACAGCACCTACGGCATTCCCTTCGCTCCCTTTTTCCTCAGGATGCTCCCCTTTTCCATCGCCAGCCTGGTACTGTTGGTGCTCCTTGTCCTGCTGCTGCCGTTCAAGGGAACCATCGGGCCATCCTCGAAGGCCACCGAAACGGAACTTGACCGGCGGAGACTGATCCTGACGATCCTGCAGTTCCTGCTCTGCCTTGCCACGGTAGTCCGCCTGGTCGACTGGCGGATCACCTTTTTTCTGCTGGCTGCGAGCATGCTGCTCTTCTCGCGCCATCTCTTCCGCAAGGTGGACTACGCCCTGCTTCTCACCTTCATCGCATTCTTCGTCTTCTCGGGCAACATTGCCCGCATCCCCCGGCTCGACGGCTACATCCAGGCCCATATCGAAGGCCATGCCTTCAGCTTCGCCCTGGTCGCCAGCCAGATCATCAGCAACGTGCCGGCGGCAATCCTGCTCTCCCGTTTCACCGATGCCGGAATGGGGCTGGTCTATGGCACCAATATCGGAGGATTGGGCACCCTGGTGGCAAGCCTTGCAAGCCTGATCAGCTTCAAGGCCTACGGAAGAAGCGGATACAGCAAGAAGGCATACCTTGCCACGTTCACCCTTTGGAACGTGGTGTTCCTTGTCGTATTGGTTGGCGTGTGGGCCCTGTGCAGGTAACGGCTGGGGCCTGACCTGCCTGTATGGGAACTGGCAGGGAGAACCGAAAAGAGAACCTTCTGGCCCTCTCCTTTGCGTTCCTTGCTATTTGCTGGTACCATTGTCTCCAAGAGGGGAACAGAGATGAGGCCGATAGACACAAGCACCAGCTCGTTCGAGAAGCTGATACAAAGGAAAAACCTCTATGTAGACAAGACAGCTTTGTTGTATCAGCTCGTCACTGGTTCCTCAGAGTATTTCTGCTCCCGTCCCCGCCGTTTCGGCAAAAGCCTGACGCTCAGCACTCTGGAGGCGATCTTCCAAGGCAGAAGGGAGTTGTTCAAAGGGCTTGCCATCGACTCGACAGATTACGACTGGAAGGTGTATCCGGTCATCCACATCGACTTTGGAGGTTGCGACAGTTCCAATCCCCAGATGTTGGAAGAATGGCTTGCCGGCGTGATCCAGGACTACGCGTCGGAATATCGCATCGAGCTGCCAGCTATGGGAACCGCCGCTGGCAGGTTCTCCCGGCTGATTGACATTCTGGGGAAGGACGCTCCGGTCGTGGTGCTGGTGGACGAGTACGAGAAGGTGATTTCCGACCACATCTATGATCCCGAGGTAGAGGGGATGCGGGATGTGCTGGGCGACTTTTACCAGGTCATCAAGGCCAAGGAGTCCGTCATACGTTTCGCATTTGTCACCGGGGTGACGAAATATGCGAAGATGAGCATCTTCAGCAGGCTGAACAACCTGACCGACATCACCATGCATCCACGCTATGCCACCCTGTTCGGCTATACGCAGGAGGAGCTTGAGACCAACTTTACGGACTATATCTACAAGGGTGTAGTAGCAACCGGCATGGGAAAGGATACCTATCTTGCAATGCTCAAACGACAGTACGACGGCTATTGCTTCTGCCCGGGGAAAGAGAGCGTCTACAACCCAGTCTCCATAGGAAGATTCTTCGATGCGGGAGGAGAAAGCTTCGACAACTACTGGATAGACACAGGAGGAAACTTGCAGCTGGTAATGGACGTGGCGGAAAAGGTGGGATTCATTCTGTCGCGTGACCTCGGGGAACCACTGGGCAAAAGCTACTTGGGAACCTTCGACATCCTTTCGCTGAAGAGTCCTGCCGTGACCAGAGATGAGCTGAAGTCGTTGCTCGAACAAACGGGGTACCTGACCATCGCACCCAGGACACCGGTGGGAAGCCAGCTGATCTGGCTGGATTTTCCAAATGACGAGGTGCGTGGAGCCTTCACTGTCAAGTTGCTGGCGCGTCAAGGGCTGGGGAGCGAGTCGGAGCTGTCGTTGCTACGGCAGGAAATCATGCAAAGCGCGATAGCCGGCGACGTGCCGTCGCTCGCAGGGAGCATCAAATCCCTCTTCTCCCAGATACCCTACGAGCTCCACCTGAAAGACGAGAGGTACTACCACTCGGTGTTCCTCAGCTTCATGATGGCGCTGGGGGCGCATGTCGAGGGAAAGAAGAGCGTCTCGGAAGGACGAATCGACGTGGTGCTGGAGATGCCGAAACACCTGTATGTGATCGAATTCAAGCGAGACAAAAATGCCCGAATTGCCCTCAACCAAGTCCTAGGAAACCACTATGGTGACGGATGGAAATATCTTGGGAAAAAGAAATCCATCCACCTCATCGGACTTGATGTAAACACTTCCACCCGGTCGGTCGATGTCCGGCAGGAACAGATCGGCTGACTGCCTCGTCAGCTATGGCAAAACACAGTCCATTATTTTCTTCGACCGCCATATCCATTACCCGGATCAGTCTCCACACTTGATGCCACAATTTGTGATTTCAGGTTTGCGTATGCTTCTTTTGTGAGTTGAAAACAGGAACGCGCGCTATTTCGTCTGACAGTTTGGCTTAAAACCCGAGTTTCCACTTGATAGAGCTTAGTCAGACTGCTGTCCAGCATGACCTGCTGGTTTCTGACGATATGAATCATCTGACGGATTTCTTTTTCATTTTTGCATACACTCAATGCAATGACATTGCCAGATATAGCTTCACCCATTATTTGGTCCTTTCAAGAAGTGATGCCATTGGGATTTCGAGCATGGAACCCCAGAGGACGTAGCT
Organism: uncultured bacterium; assembly: GCA_905215015.1. Taxonomy (GTDB): domain Bacteria; phylum Spirochaetota; class Spirochaetia; order Sphaerochaetales; family Sphaerochaetaceae; genus RUG023. The sequence goes on from CAJMOS010000019.1 coordinate 28,803, forward strand.
CCCTTGAGGTCGCAAATTGCGACCTCAAGCGGCCAAATTCTTCACGGGTATAAGCTGATGAAAACAGAAACTGTCAGGAAATCTACTTTGATTTCTCTTTACTCGTTCATTCAGCCTTTTCGTTTTTACTCTAAATTCTGGATGTCTCCACACTATGCTTCGCATATTGCAACGTACCATCCATTGCTGTGAAAAGGTCTTTCTGTTCTTTCTGGACTTAGCGGAACGCAATCACTCACCTTGTCTAACGTACAAGAAGAGGTTCTTCACGGAAAGTTAGAGGAAGAAGGATAGAGATTGAAAAAGAGCATGCGAGTCCTCAAGTTCAGCTACCAACAAAACCAAAGGACTGGCACATGCCCTTGTGGCAAGATATAGCAGATTATCTGGCACTTCAACCCTATGCCACGCGATGAAGGAGGAGATGGCGAGGCTGTCCGGCGTCAGGAACGAGCGCAGCGCCAGGGAAGGATGGGCGGCATGGTTCAAGATGGCGGAAGAAAGCGGGATACCTGCTTTGGTGAAGTTCTCACGGCTGAAAGAAAAGAGGCTTGACGGCCTTGTCGTCCATGCCCTCCATCCGATCTCCACGGGTAAGCTGGAGGCTCTTCAACAACAGGATCAAGGCCGCAAAGAGAATCGGCTATGGCTACAGGAATAAAGACTATTTCTTCTCCCTGATCCTATACATCTCCATCCCTTCAAACAGGCATCAATCCCACAAGAAAACGTGAAGAGCCAGTTTATCTGCAGACAACACAAGACGAACTCATTGTTGAGAATATTCACATGCCACCATTGGAAACCAATCAAAACACATGGTCAACGGCCTTGTTTAGGGATCTTCAACTTCCCCGCCCTTGCTTCTCTGACGAGAGTTCCTAGCAATATGCCTCCCAGGCCGTTTGCGTACTGTCGGAACACTTCCGCCTTCACTTCAGCAGAAAACCCCTGTGTCATTGCTTCAACTTGGGCATATCTGATTCTGTTGTCCAGTTTCCTCGGTACGATATCACACGTCTTTTGGTACCAATCCAACATCACTTCTTTGAAGCGTAGGATTTCCCCGGCATATTCCGGATTGTGGATTTCGTTTTTTTCCTCCAAAGAATCTTTTCCGAGGTCATAGAATTCGTCTCGTCCATCGGCACGTTTAATGTATTTGAATCTGGCATCTCTGACCATTGTACCCTTGATGTGGGCTTCTCCAATCGTTTGTGCGCTCTGTTTGGGCCAATAGTCGCTTTCCTTTGGAATCACGCCTCCTTCCCCACATACACCATGATATTCATCCGCCTGAATCTCATAGGGCATTCTTCCCCCTTCGGAGAAAACATATTTCTTGAGGCTCACCATACGATTTTCGACGATTGGCCTGAGGGAAACTCCGAACTGGTCATGATCTGGTTCCACCCCCGCATAATCCATAACCGTACGGTAAAAGTCCACAAGTTCAGCCATGCTGTCCGTGATTCCAGGATCCACACCACAGCCTTTTGGGGGTTTTATCAGGAGAGGAACCCTGACCAGGCAATCCTCAAACGTGTTCTGCGATTTTTCCGATAGAGAATAATCCCCACAGAAATCGCCATGATCCGATAGCACTATAATCAAGGTGTTGTCGTATTTTCCACACTTTTTAAGTCCATCGCACAGCCTCTTGAACTGGGCATCGATCTTCATGCACATGCCGAGATACACCGCCCTGAGTTCATCCCAATCTTTCTCGTCGAGGGCATCCGTACCCATTCTTCGACGGAGTTCCTCCTGCATCAAAGGCTTTCCTGTTCCCTTTCCTGCCCTTCTTGGAAGTCTTGACCTGTCGATTGCAGAGAAGTATGGCTCCTCTACCCCATAGGGACAGTGTGGATAGAAAAGGCCTAGGAATGCGACCACTGGTTTTTCACCATGATCTTCCCCCATTATTCTTATGCATTCGTCCACATCACTGTCATCGGATGTGTAGTTTCGCCCGTTTCTGTCCACGGTAAGTTCCCCGACAAAATGAGAATAATACAGCTTATCCCCCACATTGCCCCTAATTCCTGGGTTTACCGGTTTCCCATGGTCTCCAGACATCACTTTAGGATCCTTCTTTCCCGAATAAATCACATCCGCATGGGACTCATAAAGACCAGGAATCTGCCCCGCAACAAAGTCATTACGGTCATTCATCCAGACATGATATCCTGCCGCTTTGAGTTCTTTGAAAAGACTGGACTCGTCTTCATGAAGGAGATATTGCATGGTCCTGTGCCCTCGTACATGGGGATAAAGGCCGGTAAAGAAGGAACAGCGAGACGGAACACAGACGGGATTTTGGCAATACGCATTCGAAAACGATACTGCCTCGCACTGGGCAAACGCATCAAGATTCGGAGTCACCGCAGCAGCATTAACGCCCATGTGAGCCAATGCATCCCATCTCATCTCATCAGGATTGAATATCACTATGTCGGGTTGCTTTCCCATTCTCTACTCCACATGCACAGGACATGTATATACACGTCTGTCCTTTACAATCTTTTTCTCTCCGACTATCTCCACAGTCTCTTTAATGGGATAGTTTCCCGACATGTTTCCAATCATGACGTGGAGAGTACCGGGCTCGACCGAAAAATCCATTTGGGCATCATAATAGCCGAGTTGTCTCATGGAAAGGTTGAAAGTAATTCTCTTTTCCTCTCCAGGCAAGAGCGTAATCCGCTTGAAGCCCTTGAGCTCCTGCACTGGGCGAACCACTCCTGTATTATGAAAAGAAGTGTAAAGCTGTACCGTTTCGTCGCCTTTGACGCTTCCGGTGTTTTTCACAGATACAGCAACTCGGATTTCCCCGTCTGCTTCAACGCATTTTTTATCGCACTCATAGCCGGATATTTCAAACGAGGTATAGGAAAGGCCATAGCCAAAGGGATAAAGCGGAGCATCGTCGGAATCCACATATCCACCCTTCAGCAATCCCGGATTCGGTTCACGCACATATCCCGAACCATGGTGATGATTGTAATATACCGGAATCTGCCCTGCGCTCCGTGGAATACTGAAAGTCATCTTTCCTCCTGGATTGATTGTTCCATCCAAAACATCCGAAACAACCTTTCCGGCATACTGGCCGGGCATATAGGCCTGAATTATCGCTGCGGCATGCTCTGCGGCATAGTTCACAGTGAAAACCTGGGGCCCATAGAGCACGACCACTACAGGCTTCCCCGTTTTC
>CAJMOS010000020.1 GCA_905215015.1 uncultured bacterium
ACAAGTATTTTATAATAAGATTTGCATTTCGTTTACGAACACATGCGAACTTCACTCGAGCGGGGCAGGGTTCAGCAGGCAGATATAGTTGGAAAGCCCAAGTTGTTCCACCTTTGGTTTTTCTCCGCTGGCAACATCAAGAATCAGGTTGAAAAGCTCCTCGCCCACCTCCTGGATCGTCTTCTCTCCTGTCTCGACGTAGCCTGCGTCAATATCGATCAGATCGGGCCACATCTCCTTCAGCTCATGTCTGGTAGAGACTTTGATCACCGGGGCCTCGGCCAAACCGTAGGGAGTGCCACGTCCCGTCATGAAGACCTCAAGAGCCATACCGCTGGCAAGCTGGCTGGGACCGCAAATCACGTCGTTGGCGCTGGTGGCGGCAAATATCAGGCCACCCTTGGTGGCGCGCTCTCCACTTGCAAGCACATCGACGATCGGAGCACTGCCGCTCTTGGCAATCGAACCCATCGCCTTCTCCACGATATTGGAAAGCCCTCCAGCCTTGTTGCCTGGAGTCGGGTTCCCGTCCCGGTCCATCCCTCCGCGGGCAAGGTATTTGTCATACCAATCCAGTTCATGAACCAGTTTCCTGAAGGTCGCTTCATCGATGCAACGGGCAGCAAGCTTGTCTGCTCCGTCACGGACCTCGGTCACCTCGCTGAACATAGACCCGGCACCTTCGCTCACCAGAAGGTCGCTGGCATAGCCTGCCGCCGGATTGGCGGCAATCCCGCTGAAAGCATCGCTGCCACCGCACTGGAAACCGACAAGCAGTCTGGACAGGGGAAGTTCCTCCCTTCTCCTCGACTCAAGGATGGCGAGTTTCTTCTCCGCCATCTTCATCATCGCCTCAAGCATGCCGGCAAACCCATGCTGCTTCTGCAGGACAATCACGTTCTCCGGGTTGTTCTCGCTCTCCGAAAGCAACAAATCGGGCCTGAGGTGCTCGCAGCCGAGGCTGACGACAAACAGCTGGCCTCCGAAGTTCGGGTTGTGCATCAGATTCCTGATGGTCCGGACGGGAATCTCGCTTCCCGGAGCATTGACGTCGATACCACACCCATAGACGTGGTCCAGTGCCACGATATCATCCACGTGCGGATACTTCGCAAGCAGTTCCTCTTTCATTTTACGCACCGCCGCGTCCACCACACCCTGGCAACACTGGACCGTACTGGTAATGGCAAGGATGTTGCGGCTGCCTGCCCACCGTTGTCCCGGTACCGAGTATCCTCTCCAGGTCGTCCGCTTGGGATGAGGCAGCCGGACATGGATGTCGGTACCCCAGACGAGGCTGGCCAAATCAGGGGAAGGCGCAACCACCATCTTGTGCTCGTTGATCCACTCCCCCTTGCGTATCGGCTGGGTCAAGAAACCAAGCACCACACCGTAACGGATGACGGGCGCCCCCTTCTCCATGTCGCGCAGGGCGATCTTATGCGCTTGAGGGATATCTTCAAGCAGGGTGACGTCCCCTTCGACCTTCTCGCCTTTCCTCAAGTCGCGCAGGGCGATGACAACAGTATCTTTCTCGTTGATCTTTACGGTTGCGGGCATGGCACCCATTGTAGCTTACGGAAAGAAAGTTGTATATCGCAAAAGGCCCAATACCGATGGTTGTGGGATGAAGGAAACACAAGGGATTGTGCGGTATGGACTGCAACGGCAGGGAAATCCCTCTTGACAGGCTATTCCGATTTGACCAAAAAACGCCCACCGGAAGACCGGTGGGCGCAGGAACCAACGTGAGACCAGTTATTTGTCGCTGATCTTGGTGCCGGAAATCTTGGCGTAGTACTTTGCCAGGGCGCTGTGGTCGTCAGACCCGCATCCGTCAAAGTGCAGGTTCTCCAGCATCTCTTGGACCTCGACGGTCAACGGAAGCGGAGCGCCTACCTTGTGTCCGGTCTCGATGGCATTGTTCAGGTCCTTGATATGGAGGTCAATGCGGAAGCCCGGCTTGAAGTTGTCGTCGATCATCATCGGCACCTTGGCGTTCATGACCGTGCTGCCGGCCAAGCCACCCTTGATGGCGGCGAAGACCAGGTTCGGGTCGACACCAGCCTTCTTGACCATGGTGTAGGCCTCGGCGCAAGCGGCGATGTTGACGGCGACGATGATCTGGTTGGCCAGCTTCGTGGTGTTGCCGGCTCCAATCGGGCCGCACCAGACAGCGCTGGCGCCCATCTGCAGAAGTAGCGGCTGGTACTCGTCGAACAGGGCCTTGTCACCACCGACCATGATGGAGAGTGTCCCGTCGATCGCCTTCGGCTCACCACCGGAAACCGGAGCATCCAGCATCTTCACACCCTTTTCCGCACAGGCGGCGCAGACCTTCTGGCTGACGGTAGGGGCGATGGAAGACATGTCGATCAGGACCTGTCCGGCCTTGGCGTGGTCAAGCATGCCACCCTTGGCGAGAACGACCTGCTCGACCTGGGGACCGTTCGGAACCATGGTGATCACGACCGGGCACTTCTCGATGATGTCGGCATTGCTGGTGCCTGCATGGGCACCGTCTTTGGTGACTGCATCGATGTTCGCCTGGTTCAGGTCATAGACCCAGACTTCATTGCCATGCTTCAGCAAGTTGCGGACCATGGGCTTGCCCATGATGCCAAGACCAATAAAAGCAATCTTCATAATCGTTTCTCCTTCTCGAGATTTGTTATTTCGTATACGCAATCAGACCAGCCTGAGCCAGGCGGTCCAATTCCTTCCGCATCGCGTCAAGCAACGGCTTGCTGGTGGTCAGCAGGTTGGGACTGTGGGCATATCCGACATCGTTTCCGACCAGGATGGCCACATCCTTGGTCCCGACAGGAAAACTCGCCTTGTCCGTCATCAACCGGATCGGGTTCAGTTCCTGCTGGAGCTCGAAGGAACCCTTGTAGTCGCCTGCCATGAACCGGTCGTAGATGGCCATGACCAATTTGGGCACATAGTTGGCGGTGGAAGTGACCGCACCCACGGCGCCATGGCAGAGGGCGCCGTAAATCAAGGTATCCTTGCCTCCAAGCACCTTCAGTCCCACGTCCCGGTTCAGCCAGACGAACTGTTCCAACTGGGTCAAATCACCCGAGCTGTCCTTCATGCCGATGATGTTGCCATTGTCGTGCACCAGGCGGTAGACGAGACTCTGCGTCATCGGATACCCGGTCTTCCCGGGATTGTTGTACAGGAGCATCGGCTTGCCGCCAATCGACTTGGCGATCTTGGTGAAATGCCGGTACAGTTCCTCCTCCGTCGGTTTGACGAACATCGGCTGGAGCACGCTGATTGCCGTGGCGCCCTCGTCGAAGGCCATCTTCGCCAGACGGACGCACTTGGTCGTGCTGATGGCTCCGATGCCGCAGAACAGGGGAACCCTGCCCCGCACCTGGTCGACGAAAATCCTCAACCCCTTCGCATACTCGTCCTCGTCCAACGCGTAGAATTCACCGTTCGAGCCGAAGGCAAGGATCCCGTGCACGCCATTGTCGATCACGTAGTCGATTTGGGCGCGCAATTTCTTCTCGTCGATATGGTCATCCGCGTCAAACGGAGTGACGAGCGGCGGAACAATTCCTTTCAGAAAATCACTCTGCATCAGTGTCTCCTCTTTCACGCTTCCAATCTAATCCCCATTGTCGATTGAGTCAACTTTAATTTGACGGAAAGACGTGAAAGATTTGATTCTTATAATTTATTTATATTTTTCTTGGCTCCCAATCAGCCTGCAGATGGCAATCATCGTGGTAGAGAGGTCCTCCCTGCAATGCTTGCTGAGTTCCGAGAAGGCGCCTGGCTTGTTGAGAATCGAGAAGACGCTGGTCACCCCGATGCCGTACATGCCGCTCATATCCCCATCGATCGTGCCGACCACGGCGACGACCGGCACGCCTTGCCGTTTCGCATGGGTGGCGATTCCGCTGATCACCTTGCCCTGGATCGACTGTCCGTCGATCTTGCCCTCGCCGGTGAAGACCATGTCGGCGTCTTTCAGGCGCTCGTCGAAATGGACCGCGTCGAGCACCGTCTCGATGCCGCTCTTGAGCTGGCTGTCAAAGAAGGCCACCGTTCCCGCTCCCATGCCGCCGGCGGCGCCAGCTCCGGCCAAGTCCCGCACGTCCTTGCCTACGTCACGCTTGACCACATCGGCAAGATGGGAAAGTCCGGCATCCAGGCGAGAGACCATCTCGGGGGTAGCGCCCTTCTGGGGGCCGAAGACCGCCGAAGCTCCGTTCGGACCGCACAGGGGATTGGTCACGTCGCACATGGTGATGAAGCGGACCTTCCGGATGGCGGGATCCACCCCGGAGAGATCGATCCGCTCGATATCCTTCAGCGTCCCGCCGACAGGCACGAAGGCCTTCCCCGTCTTGTCCAGGAACTTGACACCACAAGCGGCGGCAGCGCCACAGCCGCCATCGTTGGTAGCTGATCCACCCAGCCCGACAATCACCGTCTCGACACCGCTCTTGGCAGCGGCGAGCATCAGCTGTCCCACGCCATAGGTGGTCATCTTCTCCGGATTCTTGCGGTCCTCGACCATCGGCAGGGCCGCCGCGGCAGCCAGCTCGATAACGGCGGTCTTGCCTTCGTGCACCAGCCCGTAAAAGCCCTCGACCTGCTCGCCAGGAACCGGACCGCAGACCGAAAGCCGCACCAGCCTGCCAGACAACGCCTTCAGGAAGGCATCGGTACTGCCCTCCCCGCCATCCGCAACGGGAAGCGCCGTCGTCTCGCATTCAGGGAAAACCGCATGCACGGCCTTCGCCATCAGATCGCAGACCTCTTCGGAACTCATCGTCCCCTTGAAAGAATCAGGAAGAATCAACACGTGTCTCATAGTGCCCTCATTATCAGCCGGTGGTTCTGGTACTGTCAACAAATGCGGCATGCGAAATGCGTTTGCTTTCCCCTCAAAACAGTCACGGTGAAGCCCAATCACGATTTCTTCCGGCTCCCAAAACCCGATTTGATTTTTACATTTGCGTTTTCCTATTTTGTATAATACTATTTAGAATTCGAGGGTATGTGACATGGCAGAACTGGAAGACAAAGACGACAAGTATAGCATCAAGGCGGCGGTGAGGTGCCTGAAACTGATGGACTATGCGACGACCTTGGCGCGGCCGGTGACCATTGGGGATGTCTGCAAGGAGCTGGACACCAACAGCAACATGGCGTTCCGCATGCTGAACACGCTTGCAACAGCCGGCTACATGAGCCGCGACGAAGTCAGCGGAGGATACCGGATCAGCCTGAAGAGCCTGCTGCTCAGCCGTAGCGCCCTGCAGTCCTTGGAAATCCGCCGTATCACCATGCCATATCTGGAATTGTTGTGGAACCAGTTTCCCAAGGCAAACGCCAACCTCGGGGTCCGCTACGAGGATGCGATCCTATTGATCGACCGCATCGACACACAGAGCTTGCCGCGCACCTATTTCACCCCGGGAAAGGAACTTCCCTTCTACTGCTCGGGAATCGGCAAGGTGCTGACCGCATTCCGAAGCAATCAGGAAATCGACAACCTGATAGCCAAGACCAACTTCAAGGCCTATACCGCCTACACGGTCACCGACCCGAAAAAAATCAAAGAGGAACTTGAGCGGGTACGACAGGAAGGTGTCGGACGCGACCGAGAGGAATTCGTCACCAACGACAATTGCTCCGCGGCCCCGATCCGGGACGCGCACGGACAGGTGATCGCCGCCATCAGCCTTTCCGCCCTGGAGACCAACATGAGCCAGGACGAAATCGAGGCGGCGCTGCCGAAAGTCAAGGAAACCGCTGACCGCATTTCCAGCCTGATCGGCTACGACCACCTCGCCTGATCAGTAATCCCAAACAAGCTGCTGGCGTTTCGTATCCAGCTTCCCGTCGATTCCGATGGGGATGATCGCATGGTGCGCCCCATGGCCAAAATCATGGCAATAAGCAACAGGGATGGAGAAACGCCTGCCAAAGCGTTCGAGAATTCCCAAAAGATCCGGTTGTCCGGCATCGCTGTAGTGGCCGAAGAGCAGACCGGTGACGTGGCTCATGAATGGAGTCTGGGCGATAAACTCAAGATACTCCGCGACTCCTCCCACCTCGGTGAACTGCTCGTGGTCCTCAAGGAACAGGATGTAGGGCTTCTGCCGGTAAGAAAAGTACTTGTTCCCCAGCATCAGCGCAAAATTCCTCAGATATCCGCCGGTAAACTCTCCTTGGGCATTGCCCGGGACCAGCACAGTCCAAGGTTCGGACGCCTGGTACGGCGCATGGTCGCTTGTCAGCGCATCGAACTGCTCGAGGGTGTAGGGATCTTGCTCCAACAGCGAATGGGGTGTCGGACCATAGAAAACCGGAATCCCCGTCTGGCAATGGATGGCCTGCAGGATGGTGGTCCCGTCGCTGAAGGAACAGTAGAGTTTGGGTCTGGCTGCCATGGCCCGATAGTCCAGCAGGGGGAGCAACTCGGTCGAGGACTCGCCGCCCCCGAAAAGCACCAGCCTGACCTTGGGGTCGCGTACCAACTGGTTGAAGTCGTCGGCCCGCTGCTCCTTGGTGGCGCAATAGCCCCAGTCGTCGCGGAGGATGTTGCGGCCCACCCTCACCTTGAAGCCAAATGATTCCAGCAGGCCGGTCGCAGCCTCGAGATCCCCCTCCTCCACCACATGGCTCGGAGAACAAATGCCAATAGCATCACCTAAACGCAAGTACGAAAGATTCATGTCTCCCATCCTACCACAATCGGAAAGAAATGTTTCCATTGTATGGAAGCTTGCATGACGGATGCGGTCGTGGTAGCGTGACAGTATGCGACATATCACGCTTTGTCAGTCTATCAGGAAATCTCTCGAATCCGAGAGGGCTGTCGTTCTCGCAACTATCGTCTCCCGCCGTGGGCTGGGCACCCGTACCCGCGCCGCCATGGCCATCTTCGAGGATGGCAGCAGCAACGGCACTATCGGAGGAGGATCCTTCGAGGCCCACGTAAGAGAGGGTGCCACCGATATCTTCAAGACGGGTGAAAGCCGCGACCAGGATTTCGGCAAGACCACCGTCCACTACGCCTATCTTGGCGAAGAATACCTTCTCCCCCTTTTCCGCAAAGCAGAAAGGCTGGAAAAGCGTCACCTTCCCTTCGTCATCGCCACCTTGGGTGGCGGCAACCACGCCGTGGCGCTCTACCGGCCCGGACTCTTCCTTTTCCAGGCGCCTAGCGGGGAAGTACCGGAAACGGCCATACGCTCGGCCTGCGCATGCGCCTATCGGGAAGAATCCACCCCCGAGGGCATCTACGCCAGCCTGATCGGCGAGCCATACCACGTGGTCCTGGTCGGCGGAGGAAACGTCAACGAAGCGGTGAGCAGACTCTGCGGACTGCTCGGCTACTCCTATGAGGTGGTGGAGACCCGAAGGGCATTCGCCACCAAGGCGCTCTATCCTGACGCAACCAGAATCCAGGTGGTCGACCGATTCCTCGATGCGGTTCCGGGCTGTACGCTGGATGCGCATACCGCGGTCGTCATCTCCAGCCACCAGGCTGCGGATGACGGGCTTGTCGAGGAAATCCTGAAGAGCGAGACAGCCTATATCGGTGTGCTCGGGTCCCGCAGTCGTCCCAATCCGTGGAAGGACCGCCGGGTCTTTTTCCCGGTCGGGCTTGACCTCGGCGGCGAGAGTCCGGCAGCGGTAGCCCTCTGCATAGCCAGCGAGATGAGCAGGGTGCTGCACAAGAGCTCCGGCAGAAGCCTTTCCCACTCCCGCCTGGTCATCGTCCGCGGCGCGGGAGACCTTGCCACCGGCACGATCATCCGGCTGCACAATGCAGGCTACCAGGTGCTTGCCCTCGAAGTGCCCGAACCGACGGTGATCCGCAGGACGGTCAGCTTTGCCGAAGCGCTCTTCCAAGGAAGCCAGACCATCATGGGAATCGAGGCACGGAAAATCGACTCGGTCGACGAAGTCTTCCCCGTCATCGACAAGGGAATCATCCCCGTCTTGGCCGATCCGGAAGGCAACGCGATCAAGACCCTGAAACCGATGGCGGTGGTTGACGCCATCATCGCCAAGAAGAATCTCGGCACCAAAATCACCGACGCCCCTTTGGTGGTTGCCCTTGGTCCCGGCTTTACCGCCGGGGTCGACTGCCACGTCGTCATCGAGACCAAGCGAGGACACTACCTGGGCAGCCTGATCCGCCAGGGGTCGGCCGCGCCGAACAGCGGAATTCCCGGCATCATCGCGGGATTCGGCAAAGAACGGGTCATCCATTCCAGCGCGGCAGGCACCTTCCGCCACGCCGGCTTCGAGATCGGGGATATCGTCCAGGCGAGAGATACCATCGCCTATGTGGACGACATCCCCCAGAAGACCGAAATCGGCGGCATGCTCCGGGGACTGCTTCGCGAAGGGCTGGCCGTCCCGGCCGGCTTCAAGTGCGCCGACGTCGACCCACGGGGCAAGGAAGCCTGCTACACGCTCCCCAGCGACAAGGCGATGGCGATCGCCGGAGGCGTGCTGGAAGCGGTCGACTCCTTTGCAAAAACCTGGTAAGTCGCGTACAGTGGAGAAAAGGAAACAAAGATGCAGGAAAAGAAACCGACAAGCGAACTGGTGCTCGTCATCGACATGCAGAATGATTTCATCGACGGGGTGCTCGGGTCCCCCGCCTGCCAGGCGGTGGTGCCCAGACAGGTCGACTTCCTGAAAAACGTGAAGTGCCCGATCTGGTTCACGCTGGACACCCATCCGGAGGACTACGCGTCAGACCCGGAGAACGTCCATCTGCCAGTGCCCCACTGCATCGCCGGCACCCGCGGCCACGAGCTGGTCGAGGCGATGAAACCCTTCGCAGCCAAGCCCGACTCGGTCCTGATCGAGAAGCCGACCTTCGGCTCGACACGGCTCGAGCGGATGGTCAGCACCATGCCCGCCTTGGAGAAAATCACCATCTTCGGCGTGGACACCGACATCTGCGTCGTCAGCAACGCGCTTCTGGTCAAAGCTGCACGCCCAGACATCCAGATCATCGTCAAGCAGGAGCTTTGTGCCGGTTCCAGCCCGGAAAACCACGAGGCGGCGCTGCGGGTGATGCGCAGCTGCCATTGCGATATCGAGTAATCACTCCTCGAGCAGTTGCTCGCACGCTTCGCTTTGCGGATCACGAAAGACCTCTTCCGTGCTTCCGTAGCGGATGATGCGCCCGCATTGCATCACGAACAGGCTGGTCGACATCTTCCTCGCCTCACGCGGGGAATGGGTGACCAGCACCGCCTGCCGTCCAACCGACCGCAACAACTCCGCAAGCTCGTCCTGCAGGCTCCTGCGCAAAATCGCATCGAGGGCAGAGAATGGCTCGTCCAGCAACAGCAGCCGCGGACGGCTGGCAAGCATCCGGGCAAGGGCGACCCGTTGCTGCTGTCCCCCGGAGAGCTGCCAAGGCAGATGCCGTTCCAGGCCCTCAAGATGCAGCAACCCAATCAACTTGCGGTACATCTCCTCCCGTTTCTCCGCATCCTTCTCCCTGTGGAAACCACAGAGGATGTTCCTCCGTACGTTCATCGTCGGGAAGAGGGCATACTGCTGGAACAAATAGCCGATTTCCCGGTCTTGGGGCCGGATATCGACATGCGCGTCGCTGTCGAAGAGGGTCCGTCCATCCAGCACGATGCGGCCCCTGTCCGGACGCTCGATGCCGGCGATGCACTTCAACGTCATGCTCTTCCCGCAACCGCTGATTCCCAGCAGCCCGGTGACCATCTCGGTCGCCGTGAAATCGACATCCAGAAGAAAAGATCCCAGCCGCTTCTGGATCCGTACGGAAAGCCTCATCGTCTGCCTCCCCTACGCTCCTTGGACTCAAGCAGGTTGACGGACAGGAGCACGACGGTGCTGATGGCAAGGTTGACCAGCACCCAGACCATCGCCTCCTTCTCGTTGTCCGTCCTCCAAAGCTGGTAGACGGTGGTCGAGATGGTGGCTGTCTTGCCAGGGGTATAGCCGACCAGCATGCTGGTCGCTCCGTATTCGCCCAAGGCCCTGGCAAAAGCTAGGACCACGCCGGCGACGATACCCTGCCGGCAGGCCGGAAGCCGGACCCTCCAGAAAAGAAACACATTGGACAAGCCGAGGGTCTGCCCTGCCTGCTGCAGGGTGATGTCGAACGACTCGAAGGCCCCCCGCGCGGTACGATACATCAACGGGAAGGCGACGACACTTGCCGCGACGATACCGCCGTACCAGGTCATGACGATACGGATGCCCGCCTTGCCCAGCAGGATGCCGATGGGAGCCCTTACCCCGAAGACGAGGATCAGGAAGAATCCCACCACCGTCGGCGGCAACACCAACGGGAGGGTCAGGACCACATCCAGGATTCCCTTGACCACCCGGGGGAGCTTCGCGACGTAGTAGGCGCAGAAGATGCCCCCGAAGAACACGACAATCGAGGAAAAGAAGGCGATCCTGACCGAGTTGAAAAAGGGAAACCAATCCATGTCACAGAGCCGAGGCGAACCCCACCGAGGCGAAGACCTTCATGGCCTCATCCCCTTTCAGGTACTCGAGGAACGCCTTTGCCGCATCCGCGTGCGGCGCCTTGGCAAGCACCGCGGCAGGGTAGATGACACGCCCTCCGGTCATGGCCTCGGTCGCGGTGTCCACGACCTCGAGGCCCGCGCTGTAGGCGTCGGTGGCGTAGATGATGCCGGCGTCGACCGATGCCGCCTTGACCTGGGTGGTCACCTCCTTGACGTTGGAGCCATAGGAGAGCTGCCCCTGGATGGCAGTCTCGTCCAGGCCGTAATAGGCGAAAATCTTTTGGGTGTATTGCCCCACCGGCACGTCGCTGTTGCCGATGGCCAGCATCACCTTCCCGTCCTTCAAGAGCCCGGCAAGCTGGTCGAAGCTCTTGATTCCCTTGGGATTGCCACCAGGTACCGCCAAGGTGGTCTTGTTCTCCAGCAGGTTGACGGTGGTGGAAGTGTCGATTAACCCGCCATCGGCCAGAGCCTTCATCTGTTTTGTCGCCGCGGAAATAAAGAGGTCGCATTCCGCCCCCTGCTCGATCTGGGTCTTCAGCGTCCCGCTGGAATCGAAGTTGTAGGTCAGGGCGACATCAGGGTTTTCCGCCTCGTACAGACCCTTGATCTGGTTCATCGTCTCGGTCATGGAAGCAGCGGCAAAGACGACCAGCTCCTGCTTCTGCTTCGGGGCTTCCTCTTTGGTGCCATTGGCAAAACCAAGACCTGCTCCCGCGCACAGCACGAGAAGCGCCACCATGTGTTTCTTCATACGTTGTTCCTCCTCCTGGAATATGTATCAAGCATCAAGTTTTTCACCCCGCACGATTCCAAGGGCATGCGGGAGTGCTTCTGTGATGGCATTGAGCGAATCGACACAGGCATCAGGGCTGCCTGCGAAATTGATGAGCAACGTCCGGTCGCGCAGCACGGCCACGCCCCGGGAAAGCATGGCATGGCAGGTCTTCGCCATGCTGTAGGCGCGGATCGCCTCGGCGATGCCGGGAACCATGCGGTCTGCGACCGAAAGGGTTGTCTCGGGGGTGATGTCCCGCGGGGCAAGCCCGGTGCCTCCGGTCGTCAGCACCAGGTCAAGGTGCAACTGGTCACAGCACTCCAGCAGGACCGAACGCAGCCGTGGCGCCTCGTCAGGAACCACGCGCGAAAACTCCACCCGATAGCCCATCTGTCCCAGCTTCTGCCGGATGGCAGGACCGCTCCGGTCCTCCCGCTCCCCACGGAAAGAGCGGTCGCTGACGGTAATCACCCCGATGCGGAAATCCCCCTTCTCCATCTCAGACTCCCTTGCCGAAGCTGCAGTTGGGGAAATGGCACTCGCTGCAATTCTGGCAGAAGCCGCCGTGGCCCAGTCCGGCAAGGTATGATGCAGTCACCGGCACATCGGCAAGAATCCGCGGAAGGACCAGGTCGAAGACTGTCCGCCTGGAGTACATGACACAGCCGGGAAGCCCGCAAATCGGTCTTCCGTCAGGCAGGTATCCCATCAGGAACATGGCGCCCGGCAATACCGGCGCACCATAGGAGACGATCCTCGCCCCGCTCTGCCTGATCGCCAGAGGAGTCTTGTCGTCCGGATCGACGCTCATGCCTCCGGTGCAGAAGATCAGGTCGATTGACGGATCGGCTGCCATTCTGGCGATTGCCGCTTCGATATGGAGGTTGTCGTCATCCGTCACTTCGTGCGCCACCATCGTCCCCCCGTATTCGGCCAGCTTCTCGACGATGGTCGGTGTGAAGGTATCCTGGATACGCTTGTAAAACACCTCGTTGCCGGTCGTCACGACACCAAAGCGCTTTCGGCGAAGGGGAAGCAGCTGCAAAAGCGGCCCTGGTCCCGCCACCTGGCGGGCCTGTTCCATCCGTTCCTTGGCGATGACCAGGGGAATGATCCTGGTTCCGGCAAGGCGCTGTCCCTTGCGCACCACGAAACCCGAGGGAAGCGTCGCGATCATCATCTCCCCCAGGCTGTTGACCGCGCGTAGCCGTTCGATGTCGACCAAAAGGAGCCCGTCGCAGTCGGCCACCAGCTCCACCTTTCCTTCCTTGACCGGGGTCGGGTGCATGTGCCCTCCCTGGCAGATCTGGCGGAGGATGTCGGCCGCATCGTTCTCATGGAGCATGGTATCGTCGCACTCCCAGACATACAGGTGGTCCTTGCCAAGCGAGAGCAAGAGCGGGATATCCTCCTTGGTCACGACATGCCCCTTGCGGAATGCCGCATCTTTCACGACGCCTTTCACGATCCGGGTGATATCATGGCAAATTACCATTCCTACCGCATCTTGTGTTGCAATCAGCTTCATCGCCATTATCCTTTCATTTACATAATGATGACGCATCCACGCTTTCTTTGCAACATTTTTCACCATTGCAACCAGAAACCCGGAAGAAATCCGGTATAGTAATGTATGGATATCCCGGACATTGACGCGCTTGCGCGAAAACGGTTTGGCGTCCCGCGCCTCAGACCCTATCAGAAAAGAGTCGTCACCTCGATTCTCCGCCACTGCAACGAAAGCCACCCCCACGGACTGCTTGTCGTCCTGCCCACCGGCAGCGGGAAATCGCTCTGTTTCATGCTGCCGGCCATACTGGTCGAGCACGCGACGCTCGTCCTGTATCCATTACTCTCGTTGATGAACGACCAGAAACGGAGATTCGAGGCGGCGGGGATTCCCTGCGCCATCCTGCGTGGGGGACAGAGCGTCCAGGAACGGAAGCGAATTTTCTCGGACCTGGCCAGAGGAAGGACCAAAGTGCTGATCACCAATGCGGAATGTCTCTCCCAGCCCTCACTGCTCCATTCGGTCGCCCGCATCCGATTCTCCATGGCGGTCGTCGACGAAGCCCACACCATCGTCCAATGGGGCGCCTCGTTCCGCCCCTCCTATGCCGCCTTGGGAATGTTGCTCGCCCATCTGGGAATTCCCCAGCGGCTTGCCTTTACGGCGACGGCGAGTGACATGGTGGTGCAGCAACTGACCCGCCTGCTCTTTCTCGGGCACAAGCCCGAGATGATCGACGCCCCCACCGACCGCCCCAACATCATCTATCATGCCGAGGCAACCCTCTCGGTCAGCCACACCATCTTCCAGATCCTTCATGGGCTACCCAGCCGTCCCGCCATCATCTTCACGCCCACCCGAATCAGGGCGGAGCGGCTGGCTCTCCGGCTTTGCGCCACCCACCGCCAGTGGGAGGTACGCTACTACCACGCAGGGCTTTCCAAGGATGGACGGAAACAAATCGAGGACTGGTTCCTTGGCTCTCCGGACGGTGTGCTGGTGGCAACCTGTGCCTTTGGCCTGGGAATGGACAAGGAACATGTGCGTACCGTGATCCACACCTACGTTCCGGGGGATGTGGAAAGCTATCTGCAGGAAAGCGGACGCGCCGGACGCGACCGTCAGGAAAGCCATGCGTGGATGCTATACACCTCTCCCCTCAAGGGACCATTGGGCAGATGTTTCTCCTCAGAAGGCTGCATCAGGAAGAAGCTGATGGAGCTCATGGGGCAGGACCTGGAGCAATGCACCGGCTGCGACACCTGCAACGGCCGCCATTTTCCCCTGCGCGAGGGTGAACGGGAAATCAGGAACCTGCTCAGGTTCCGGCCCATGATGATGGGGAAAATGCAGGCGGCGAGACTGCTGAAGGAAGATGCGCTCCATGCATGGGAAACAAAGGAGATCGAGGAGGCGATCGGACTGCTGGTCAGGGAACGGAAGATCCGTCTCGTGGGAAACCGGCTGGTTGCCGCTTTTTCCTTTGCATGGGGTAAAGGAACGTGGCATACTCCTGTTGGAGGCAACTATGGCGACAAGAGGGCAAATCGAAGCGGGCATGCTTCACGGGATCTATCCTTCCCTGTACGGGGCAGGCGGTGACGTACAAGGGCCGGATAACAGGTTCCTCTCGCTGCTCGAAGCGCACGAGAACCGGTTCGGGGCGAAAGAGGCCACCCTCTTCTCCACCAGCGGACGGACCGAGCTGGGCGGAAACCACACCGACCACAACCTGGGTCTGGTGCTCGCCGCGTCGATCAACCTGGATACGATTGCCGCCGTCTCCAAACGGGACGATGGGAAAATCGTGCTGGACAGCGTCGGTTTCTCCCTTGTGGAAATCAATCTGGACGACCTTGCGAGGAAGCAGGAAGAGGAAGGAACGACGAAAAGCCTGGTGCGTGGCATCGCGTCACGTTTCCGGGAGCTTGGCTACACCCTGACTGGCTGGCAGGCCAGCGTGACCAGCAATGTGCTGCAGGGCAGCGGGCTTTCCTCCTCCGCTGCGGTCGAAGTGCTGATTGCCACCATCATCAACCACCTCGACGCCGGGGACGGACTTGACCCGGTATCGCTTGCCCAAATCGGCCAGTATGCCGAGAACACCTATTTCGGCAAACCAAGCGGGCTGCTCGACCAGACCTCCTGCGCCCATGGCGGCATTGTCGCCATCGACTTCAAGAACCCGAAGAGTCCGGTGGTCGAACCGGTCCTGGTCGATTTCAAGGAGCATGGCTATGACCTGGTGGTCACCAATACGCGCGCAGACCACAGCGGCCTGACCGACTGCTATGCCAGCATCCCCAAGGAGATGAGGCAGGTGGCGGCCTGTTTCGGCAAGCCGGTGCTCCGCGAGGTCGACCCCGGCCTGTTCATGGAATCGCTTCCCCAGATCCGGAACAAGGTGGACAACGACCGCGCGCTACTCAGGGCCATCCATTTCTTCCAGGAAAACGGCAGGGTGCTGCAGATGCTCCATGCCCTGAAGGAAAAGGATGTGGAGACCTATCTCTCCCTAGTCAACCAGAGTGGTGAAAGCTCCTTCTGTTTCCTGCAGAACGCCTATCCCCCGGACGACCCCTTCCATCAGGCCATCCCGCTTGCCCTTGCCATCTCCAAGGAATTCCTCGGCGGCCAAGGGGCGGTACGCCTCCACGGCGGCGGCTTCGCCGGCACCATCCAGGCGTATGTGCCCCAACAGATGACGGAGGCCTATATCGACACCATGGAAACCGTTTTCGGGAAAGGATGCTCCACCCTGATCGCCATCCGCTCCCTGAAGACCAGCGCCATCGGCTGAACGGCGAAGGAAAAAGCCTTCACGAAAGAAGCCCCGGCGGTCCGGGGCTTCGACGTCTTCAGGGCTTCGCTTCCTGGAAGAGCTCGTGATAGTCGCGCCCGATGCTCCGGTAGGCCGAAGGCTTGTCCAGCAGCAGCTGGAGTTCCTGGGGTACCGGAACGGGAGAACCGATCAATGGCTCGACAATCGTCCAGAACTTGGCAGGATGTGCGGTAGAGACGATGATTGTCGGCTTGTCGGCGAACTTGTCGCGACGCACGCGCTCCGCAGTGGCGGTATGCGGGCAGAGGATGTAGTGGTCCTCGTCCCAGGTCTGCCTGATGGTCTTGCGGATTTCGTCGTCGCTGACGCTGGTCGCGCTGACCATCCTCTTGAAGTCCTCGAAGCGGGGATAGAGGTTCAAAAGACGCTCCATGTTGCTCGGAGCCCCCACGTCCATGGCGTTGGCCAAGGTCTGGACGCTCGCTCTCGGAGTATACGTGCCGCTTTCCAAGTAGTCGAGCACGGTCCGGTTGGCGTTCAAGGCCAGCGTGATCCGCTCGATCGGAGCCCCCATCTGGAAGGACCAGTAGGCTCCGGTGCAGTTGCCGACGTTGCCGGAAGGAACGATGAAGACCGGCTTCTTGCCGGTGGCGGCACGGAACAGGTAGCTCGAGTAGGCGTAGTAGACGCTTTGTGGAAGCAGTCTTCCCAAATTGATGCTGTTGGCGCTGGAAAGGCCCCAGTCCTTCAAGGAAGCATCCATGAAGGCGGCCTTGACCATCTTCTGGCAGTCGTCGAAGGAACCGTCAACCTCGTAGCTCTCGATGTTGCCGCCCCAGCAGGTCAGCTGTTTCTTCTGACGCTCGCTGACCCTGCCCTTCGGGAAGAGCACTGTGACGTTGATGCCCTTGCGGCCATGGAAGGCAGCTGCGACGGCACCTCCGGTATCGCCACTGGTGGCAACGAGGATGGTCAGCCTGCGGCCATGCTTCTCAAGGAGCTTCTCCATCGAGTAGGCAAGGAATCTTGCGCCGAAATCCTTGAAGGCGCATGTCGGGCCATGGGTCAGCTCGAGAACCCAGCGCTCAGGGCCAAGAGGGTTGAGCACGATGGGGAAGTTGAAGGCGTTGACGCAGATTTCGGCGAGATCGTGCTCAAGCAGGTCTCCCTCAAAGAAAGGCGCCAGCATCTCGAAGGCGAACTCCCCATAGGAGGAAATCTCCCCAACCGGAAGATTGCGGAGCGTCGGGAACGACTCGGGCACATACAGTCCGCCGTCCTCCGCGAGCCCCTGAAGGATCGCCTCTCCTGCCGTGACGGCTTTCGCCTTGCCCCGGGTAGATACAAATTTCATGCCATTCCTCCTCACATGATCCTCGCGCCCAGGTAGGAACCAAGGCGCAGGATATCGCTGAACACGCCACCGGCGGTGACGTCCCTGCCAGCGCCAGGTCCTTTGATGACCAGGGGCTGGGTGTTGTAACGGTCCGTATGGAACAAGATCACGTTGTCCGTGCCGGTCGCATGGGCGAACGGATGGTTCTGGGGATAGGAACGGAGCGAGGCAGTGCAGCCTCCCTTCTCGTCGACCATTCCTACGTAGCGGAGCACCTCCCCCTTGGACCTGGCCTCGTCGTAACGTTTCTTCAGGGGAGCGTCCAGCTCGCCGAGGTGCTGCATGAACTCGTCCCTGCCCACTCCTCTGAGATCCTCGGGAACCATGCTCTCGATCGGCATCTCCGTCACCTCGCTATGCCAGCCGAGCTCACGGGCAAGAATCACGGTCTTTCGTGCTACGTCCATGCCCGAGAGGTCGTCGCGGGGATCCGGTTCGGTGTATCCCATCTCCTTCGCCTTGGCGACCAAGGAGGAAAACGGAACCGTCCCGTCGTAGTTGTTGAAAAGCCAGGCCAGGGTGCCGCTGACAATCCCCTCGATCTTGTGGATCCGGTCCCCGGTCTGCACCAGGTCGACCAAGGTGTTGATGACCGGCAAGGCAGCTCCTACAGTGGTCTCGTACAGGAACCGATGGCCGGTCTTCTGGCTGGTATCGAAGATTTTCTGGTAGTAAGGATACGGGCTGGTCCCCGCCTTCTTGTTCGGAGTCACGATATGCATGCCCCGCTCCATGAACTCGACATAGCGCATGGCGATATCGGAGCTGGTAGTGCAATCCACCAAGACCGCCTGGGGAAAATAGGTGGCGGCGATGTGGCTCAGGAAGCGTTCCATGTCAAGAGGCTCGCCTTCCTTTGCAAAACGTTCCCTCCAGCTTGTCAGGTCAATTCCCTGTTCATCCAGCAACATCGTGTGGCTGTTGCAGATACCGCGGATACGAAGGTCCAGACCGAACTGCTCTTTCAGCCGCTCCCCTTCCCGGGAAATCTGGTCCAGGAGTGTCCCTCCAATATTTCCCGGTCCGATCAGGCCGATGGACAAGGCCTGCCGGGAGAGGAAAAATCCTGCGTGGAGCGCCCGCAGGGCACGTCTGGCGTCATCGGCCTTGATGACGGCACTGATGTTACTCTCGCTTGAGCCTTGGGCGATGGCGCGGATGTTGACGTGCGCCTTGGCAAGGGAACTGAAGAAAATGCCCGCGGTACCGATCTGTCCGCTCATTCCCTGACCAACCGCGGCAAGGACGGCGCAGCCGCCTTCGCTTTCAACTCCGTAAATCTGGCCGCCAGCCAGCTCGCGGGCAAAGACCTCCTTGGCCGTACGGCGGGCCAGGGAAGCGTCTCTCTCGTCGACGGCGAAACAAATCGAATACTCGCTGGACGCCTGGCTGATCAGAATGACCGAAATGCCGGCGTTGCCAAGGGCTGTGAAGAGCCGGCTGGCAGTCAGCTTGACGCCGCTCATGCCGGCCCCGACCACGTTGATGAGGGCGATGTGCTGGATGATCGAGAACCCCTTGACCCTCTCCTTCGTTTCAGTCTCCTTGGATGAGACTACCGTACCGGGCTCGTCGGGATCGGTCCAGCAACGCAGCATGACATCGATATTGGCCTGGATGGCGGGAAGCAACGCGTGGGGATGGATGACCGGAGCGCCGAAGAAGGAAAGCTCGGTCGCTTCCTGATAGCTCAATGCGCGGATGACCGACGCGGAGGGAACCTCGTTGATGTCGGCGCTGTACAGAAGCGAATGAGGATTCCAGAAGGTGACCCCGTCCGCATGGAGTTCGCTGGCGAGCCGGGCGGCACGTTCCTCGGGGTCATCCCCCTTCTTGACGCCATAGACGAATTCCACGTCACGCAGGTGGGTCTCGATGGAAAGCTCGTCGATATGAACCAGGTCCGCTTCCCTCTCGTTCCGAAGGATTTGGAAATGACAGAGCATGTCGCAGACCCAGGCTGTGGTCAGTTTGTCGGTGAATGCGACGGAGCCACTGGAGACATAGCCGGTCAACCAGATGGCCTTCAGCAGGTCCTCGATATCGTTGAAGCCCTGTTTGATACGAAGCATGACAGGACCGGCGCTTTTGCGGTCAAGGATTTCGTCAAGCAGGTCGATCCAGCGTTGCGAGCGCTTCTCGAGATTCGCCCAGAGCCGCTCGTCGTGGTTCTTGGCGCTTTCCAGCAAGGTGTAGATCTCGAAGCCGTCGGCCTGCACCGGGCTTACCACGACAATCTGCTTCTCTTCCTGTTCCCTGTCCAGTATTTCGCAGAGCCGGGTTGCTCCCTCACGGGAAAGCAGGCCCAAGCTGTCCAAACTGTGGATACGGATTGATTCCATCAAACAACCCCTCTTTTCGTTCAGGCCTCAGTATAGCGGAAAGCCGGCACAAAATGATAGCAGTTGTCATTCAGATACAAAAAGAAGGCCCCTCTTCGGAACCTTCTTCCTTGTCTCCTGTGGGAACCGGTTAGATCCTCTTGGTCACGTAGCCGCTGCGCAGACAGCGAGTGCAGACCTTCAGGGTGGTCGGCTTGCCGTCGACAATCGCCTTGACCGTCACAAGGTTCGGGCGGAAGGTGCGCTTCGTGCAGACACCGATGTGCTGACCGACACCACCCTTCTTCTTCGCCTGGCCTTTCCGGGTAACGATGTTTCCAAATCCGACGCCTTTTCCACAGATATCACATCTTCTTGCCATAGCTCTTTTCCACCTTATCTTCGTATAGTTGCTTGTATCTCAAATAATCAGGACACTTCCCACTGCGTGGAAGCGTGATAACCTTTGGAACAATAGCAGAGAACCAAATTTCTGTAAAGAGAGGTATCCCTTTTTTCCGTCATCAAGGATAGCAAAACCCAACCCATCTTGACAACAGCCTTGCTTTGGAGTGGGATGGAGCCATGCGAATGCTGGTTCTCCTGCTCCCCGAAGAACTTCGACTGCAGGTACGCAGGTACCGCCACAGCCTTTACAGACACAGTGGCGACCCCTCTGCGTTCTGGGGTCCTGACGCGGTCCTGCTTGGGAAAACCAGGCTGGTCCACATCCCCCAAGGAATCCCGTACCCTTCGGAGGCAGCCAGGCTCCAAGAACCGGTCATCTCTCCCCAAGGACTTGTCATCCCGGTTTCCGGACTGGAGTGCCTTACCTCTTTCTTCCGATGCGAGGTGAGGCCATCCATCTTCCTGGCGAGGAATGCGACCGACGCCGACGGTGCGCCCAAGGGCGTCATCGATGATTATCGGGTAGGCTTGGTGGATATCGAACGGACAAAAGGGCTTGTTACCTGGTCGGTCCTGGAATCTGTCCACCTTTGGAAGGGCAAAGGTCTCTGAGCGGGCAGTCGTCGCACAACGGCTTCTTGGCGTGGCAGGTGCTCCTGCCGAAAAGGTTGGCTGTCATCGAGAAGCGGTACTGCATCGCCTCAGGAAGCTGCCGCTTCAGTTCCATCTCCACCACCTGGGGATCACGGCTGTCCACCAAGCCCAGACGCCGCACCACACGGCCGAAATGGGTATCGACGATAATGGCAGGACATCCCAGCACATCACCCAGATAGCAGTTCGCGGTCTTGCGTCCCACGCCAGGCAATTTGGTCAACTCGGTGATCGTCGTCGGAATTTCCTTTCCGTCGAGCTCCCGGGCAAGGGCGATGATATGTTTCGCCTTGGTGTGGAAGAAGCCGGTGGCATGAATCAGATTCTCCACTTCCACTTGGTCGGCGTAGGCAAGCGCGTGCCGGGTAGGATACCGGCCGAACAGTCCGGGCACCACCGAGTTTACAGTCTGGTCTGTGGTCTGGGCGGAAAGGACGACACAGACAAGAAAGCGGAACGGGTCCCGCTCCGAAAGGAATCTAATGGTTGGAGGACTCAGCCTGTCCAGACGTTCGGCAATCTCTATCGCGTTTCCCATACCAGCATGATAGCTTGACCTTCATCTGCCTGCAAGGATAGTATTGCAACGGTGTATCGACGGGGCGTTGCCTAGCGGCTATGGCGCTTGCTTTGGGTGCAAGACATCGGAGGTTCGAGTCCTCTCGCCCCGAAAAAACAATTCCTTTCTCTGAATAGAGTTGCAATGCATCTCATCCCAAAGGAGATTCCAAGCAAGAAGATTTGTCACGCCATCGAGAAAGGCGACGTGACGCTTCTCCCTTGGGAAGAGAAAGGCAACTGAGTCAGGTTTTTGGCCGCATGACCTCAGCATCCCGGGATGCTGTCACGCGATTGAGTTTCCGTGAAAAAGAGAAGACAATCAGGACATGGACGAAGACGCGATTGCCAGTTCCATACAGAATGAAGCAAGGTTCACCTTCTCCCGAAGCGGGGGAAACGGCGGCCAGAATGTCAACAAGGTCAACACCAAGGTCCATCTTTCCCTGCGACTTTCCGCTTTTCAGGGAATTACCGAACCAGAAAGGAAACGGATCCAGAAAAAGCTCCGGAACTTGACCAACAAGGATGGAGAACTCCATCTGGACGTGGACGAAACCCGCTCTCAGGAACTGAACCGTGCGCTCGCCCTCGCACGGATGGAAGAGCGCATCAGGGAAGCACTCAAAGTACAACCCCGAAGGCGCAGGACAAAACCGACACGATCCGCAAACGAGCGAAGGCTGAAAGCGAAGCGCCTGCTTGGCGAGCGGAAGAGAAACCGTAGCGGACAATGGCAATGAAAAGCAGAAGCCAGACCTCACGGTCTGGCTTCAGACTTTTTTGCAAAAATGGAGGCAATCTCAGGCGATGTGGCCTGCGGACTGCAGTCTGGCAAGCAGCTTGCCAAACGCGGTGCCGTAGTTCGCATCATAATCCAAGGTGGTGTCGAAGACATCGGTCTGCTTCCCCGCTTCCTTGGACTTGAAGAACCAATGGTCGCACAAATGGAAGAATACGTCGTCGCGTTCCTTGCCATGGAATGCCGCGCTGGTGGTGACCGTCTCCATGGCGTCGCTGATGGGAAGGTAGACATGATCCAACCAGGAATATGCCGCCTCGTCCCAAGAGACATCACGGCCAAGCTTCTGGCCCAAGAAATACTTGTGCCCGCTCACCTGCTGTGCAAGCCTGTCGTAGTCTTTCTCGGAGAACATGTCGGTGCTCTTGATCAAAAGGTCAATCGCCTGCTTTTTCTCCATCTCGTCATTCTTCGTTTCCATATACGTTCCCGGACCCATGGTCCGTATGGAAATATACAAAAACGAGAGTGACGCAACAAGGAGTTGTTCCACGTTTTCTACAACTTTTGCAGTCAACTTTTTGTCTTATTCCGACCAACCGATAGGGATTCCCAGTTCTTTCAACGTCATCTTGTAAGCTTATCGGATATTCCGGACCCATCTCCAGAGCAATTCCAAGCCATCCAGGATGTCGGGGATATAGGCAGTCTCGTAGCTGTGGACGTAGCGCATCGGAATCTGGATACCGCCGGCAATGCTGCCACCACCACGCGTCTGCATGACACTTGCGTCCGTAGCCCCCGCGGCGTATGCCTCGATCTGATACGGGATCTTATGCTCCCTGCAGATATCCTTCATGCTCCGCACCACATCCGCATCGGCTATCAGGCCACAGGCGGCGCCACGGCTGCGGTCCATCACCTTGATGGAGGCGCCGGAACGCATGGCGTTGACCATCTGTTTCTCGACCATACCCGGAAAATCGGTGGAAAGGGACATGTCCAGCGCGACCACGTAGTCCGGCCTGAGATTCTGGGCTGCGACGATGGCGCCCCGCCCACCCACCTCCTCCTGGGTGGAGAAGACCGCGTAGAAGTCTGCGTCAATCGGCTCGTCCGCGAGAAGCTTGGTCAACTCGATCAGCTGCCAGTCGCATGCCCTGTCGTCCAAGGCCTTGCCGGCGACCGTCAACTTGTCCTTGCCCAGGAAGACGGTCGGATAGTCCATCACGACCGCGCAACCGGGTTCCACTCCCATGGCCAACGCATCTTCCCTGCTGAATGCGCCCACGTCGATGAAGAAGTCCTCCAAGGTGGCCGGCATCTGCGTGCATGGTGCCGGACGGCCGGGCTTGACATGGTTGACCACTCCGTCGACATGCCCCTTTTCCGTCAGCACGACCACATGCTTGCCAAAAAGTTGCTGGGGCTGCAAACCGGCCAATGTCTCGATCCAGCAGAAACCACGGCTGTCTACCGAGCGGATGATCAGGCCGATCTCGTCAAGGTGCGCCACGACAGCCACCTTCGGGCCTTTGCCCGGCTTGTGGACAATCAGATTGTGCAGCCTGTCGGTCGAAAGCTCGTAGCCCTTCCGGGGAAGGAACGAGCGGACTACAGCCGCAGCCTCGGCCTCGAAGCCCGAGGGGGCGCAGGCGGAACACAACGTCCCGATCATCTCGCGAAACTCCGCTTCCAAAACACCTCGATTGAATTCCATATGGATACCCTCGTTTTCCTTTATTGTTCCAATGCTTCCACGAAATGGCAGGCGCACTGATGGTCGGGATTCCCCCTCAGGAGGGGATTTTCCGTCTCGCACCTGCTCCGGCAATAGGGGCACCGGGTGTGGAACAAGCATCCGGAAGGAGGATTCGCCGGAGAAGGAACATCACCGGCAAGTACCGCCTCGGGAACTCCCCGCTCGCTGTCGATGCGGGGAATCGACGCAAGCAACGCCTTCGTATAAGGATGCAGGGGATGCCTGAAGACCTCTTCGCAGGAACCCTGCTCCACCACCCTGCCCAGGTACATGACCAACACCGTGTCGGCGATGTGGCGCACGACTCCGAGGTCATGGCTGATGAAGATGTAAGCGGTCCCCAGCTCCTTCTGCAGCCGTTTGAGCAGGTTGATGATCTTGGCCTGGATGGAGACATCCAAGGCGCTGACCGGCTCGTCGCAGATGACGACCGCAGGATGCAGGATGATGGCGCGGGCGATGCCGATGCGCTGCCGCTGCCCGCCGGAGAACTCATGGGGATAGCGGTTGGCGAAGGAGGGATCCAGCCCCACCTGACGCATCGTCTGCACTACCAGTTCCTCCCGTTCCTTGCGAGAGGAACAGACATGGGCGATGTCCAGCGGCTCGGCGATGATCTCCCGGACCGTCATGCGGGGATTCAGGCTGGAATAGGGGTCCTGGAAGATCAGTTTCATGCGCGTCCTCGCCTCTTTCAGTTCCTTTCCCTTCAGAGACCGGAAGTCCTGCCCGCAGAGGGTGATCTTCCCGCTGGTGGGCTCGACCAGGCGGATGACCGATTGCATGGTCGTCGTCTTGCCGCAGCCGGATTCGCCGACGATACCGAGGACCTCGCCCGAGCGCAGCTCGAAGCTGACGTCGTCGCAGGCCTTGACCACGGCGTGTTCCCCTTTCCCCGCGTGGCGGAGCGGGTAGTACTTCTTCAGGTGCTCGACCTTCAGGACCACATCACGCATCTCCGTCCTCCTTCTCATACAGGAAACAGCGCACCCTGTGCCGTTTGTCGCCCATGAGCGGGGGCCGCTCCGTGCGACACCGATTGGTGGCATAGGGACAGCGCGGGGCGAACAGGCACCCCTTGGGCAGATCGTCCAGCATCGGGACCGAGCCCTCGATCACGTACAGGTCGTCCTTGTCGTTCCCGAACGACGGGATGCACTTGATCAGCCCTTGGGTATAGGGGTGCAGCGGGTGGCGGAAAAGCTCGTCGGCATCGACATATTCCACCGCCTGGCCGGCATACATGACCATCACCTGGTCGGCCATCTCCCTGATGACGCCCATGTCGTGGGTGATGAAGATGACACCCGTATTGTAGCTCTGCTTCATCTCATTGATCAGCCGCAGGATCTGCGCCTGGATGGTCACGTCCAAGGCGGTCGTCGGCTCGTCGCAGATCAGGACGGAGGGATGGTTGCACAGGGCCATGGCGATGACGATGCGCTGTCGCATGCCCCCGGACAGCTCGCCGGGAATCGAGTCGAATACCTTCTCCGGCATCGGGATGCCGACCTGCCTGATCAGCTCCAGGGCCCGGGCATCCGCCTTCTTGCGGCTGATGGAGCGGTCGTGGGCGAGGATGGTCTCGGCAATCTGGGCGCCGCATTTCATCAGCGGGTTCAGGCTGGTCATCGGCTCTTGGAAAATCAAGGCGATTTCTTTGCCGCGGCGCTCGGCAAGCTTCCGCTCGGGAAGCCCGACCAGCTCGTCGCCGTTCAGCCTGACGCTGCCGCCGGTGATCCTTCCCGGCTCGGGGACCATCTGCAGGATCCCGTTGACGGTCATGCTCTTGCCACAGCCGGACTCGCCGACGATGCCGAGGGTCTCCCCCCGCTCCAGGGTGAAGCTGACATCATCAATGGTGGGGAGGGCCGTCTTGTCCTTGTAAAAGGTGATGGATAGATGCTCGACTGACAGGACTATATCGCTCATGGACACTCCCCTATTTTCTGAGTTTCGGGTCGAGGGCGTCCCTGAGACCGTCACCCAGCATGTTGAACGCGATGACCGTGATGATGATGCAGAAGCCCGGGAACAGGGAATAGAAGGGGCTGGTGCGGATGAAGGTCTTGGACGAGGAGATCATCATGCCCCAGCTCGACATGGGGGCGCGGACTCCCAGCCCAAGGAAGGAAAGGCTCGCCTCGGAAAGGATCGCCGAGGGGATGCCCATGGTGACGGTGATGATCAGGGTGGGAATGCAGTTGGGCAGCAGGTGCTTCATGATGACGCGGAAGCTGCTTCCGCCGTCAATCCTGCAGGCCTTGACGTATTCCTTCTCCTTCAGCTGCAGCACGGTGCCGCGGACAAGCCGTGCCGTCTTGGCCCAGGAAAGGACACCGAGGGCGATGTACAGGTTTCCCAGCCCCCTGCCTAAGGCGAACATCAACGCCATGGCCAACAGCAGGTCAGGAAGACTGGCAAACACCTGGATCAAGAAGGAGATGACCGCATCGACCTTTTTACCGAAATAGCCGGCGCAGACACCCATGAAATACCCGATCACCACGGCGATCAGCTGGCTGACGATACCGACCGAAAGGCTGACGCGGCACCCGTAGATGCACCGGGAAAGAATGTCCCTTCCAAATTCGTCACAGCCGAACAGATGGACATTGTCGGGCGCCTTCAGCTTGTTTGGCATGTCGATGGCGTCAGGATCGAACGGGGCGACAAGTGGCGCGAAAAGCGCGATGAAGACCAGAAACAGGACGATGGACAGGCAGACCATCGCCACAGGATTCCTTCTCAGGATATTCCAGCTTTCCTGGTAGTAGCCGCGGAACGCGGGGTTCTTTCGCTTCTCGTCCATGGCTCACTCCTCCAGCCTGATGTTCGGGTCGACTGCCGCGTAGAGCAGGTCGACGACCAGATAGATGACGACGCACAGGAGCGCCACCATCATGACGCCGCCCTGCACGACGGGGATGTCGCGCTTGGTGATGTTGTCCACGAGGAGCTTCCCCATACCAGGAATGTTGAACACCGACTCGGTCAGCATGCTTCCGGCGAACAAGGTCGTCAGGTCGGTGCCGATGACGGTGATGATGGGAATCAAGGCGTTGCGGAACATGTGCACCATGACGATCCGCACCCTTGCGAGCCCCTTGGCGCGGGCGGTGCGGATGAAATCCTGGTTCATGATTTCCAGCATGCTGGTCCTGGTGATGCGGGCGATCGACGCCGCGTACCTGGTGCCAAGGGAAAGACAGGGAAGCAGATACGCCGCAGGCCTGTCCAGACCGCTGATGGGAATGGCGCGGAAACGCAGGCCGATAAAGATCTGCAATACAATCGCCACCCAGAAAGACGGGGCGCTGATACCGGCGACGGCGAAGGCCATCAATGTCCGGTCAAGCACTTTGCCCCGATGCAGGGCGGCGAGGATACCGAAGGAAAGGCCGATGGCCAACGCGACCACATAGGCGACCACCGCAAGCCGCGCCGTATACCCGAAGGCGTCGACGATCAT
The DNA here is from genome assembly GCA_905215015.1 of uncultured bacterium. Classification (GTDB taxonomy): domain Bacteria; phylum Spirochaetota; class Spirochaetia; order Sphaerochaetales; family Sphaerochaetaceae; genus RUG023. The sequence goes on from CAJMOS010000020.1 coordinate 26,901, forward strand.
TCCCAGCACCGGCTTGTGCTGGAAATAGCTCTCACCCATGTTTCCGGTCACAAACCCGGTAATCCACTCGACATACTGCGTGCCGAGACTCTTGTCCATGCCAAGGTTATGCCGGACCGTCTCGATGGTCTCCGGATCGACGTTGTCACCCAGCATGAGGGCGACCGGGTCACCAGGAATGATATTCAGAACGAAAAACGTGATGATGCTGATGGCAAGCAGAATGCCAAGCGCAAGCAGGATCCGTTTGACCAGATAATGCCTCAATGCCTCACCTTCCTTCCCTATGCATACAGGAAGCATACAAAAAGGACAAGGGGGGAAATCCCCCCTCGCCCTCTTGATGCGATCTTAGAACTTCGCTTTGGCATCGGCATCGACATCCACGTTCCACAGGTGGTAGATCAGGTTGCCGACCTTCATGTTCTTGACGTAGGGTCTGGCGAGGAACTGGCTCTGCGGATAGTAGAGCGGCACGCAGACCTGGTCGGTGTGGGACATCAGCTGGTCAGCCTGCCTGTACAGCTCGGCACGCCGGGCGGGGTCGCTGACGACACGGGCCTGGTCCATCAAGGCATCGAACTCAGGGTTGTTGTAGTTGACGCTCTTTCCACGGCTGTAGGTGCTGTAGAAGTAGTTGTAGACTTGGAAATCGGCGTCAGCGTACAACGCATTCCAGGTGATGAAGGTGAACGGCAGGCTCTGGGAAGCACGAGCCTGGTTCCAGGTGGCGTTGTCGACCACATCGTAGACCAGGTTGATGCCTGCACGCGCCGCATAGCCCTGCACGGCCTCGGCGAGGGCGGACTCGCTCTGACGGACCTTGCCACCATTGATGGTCACGCCATTCGGATAACCAGCCTCTGCAAGCAAGCTCTTGGCCTTCGCGATGTTGAACTCGTAGACCGGAAGCGAATCATCGTGTCCGGGAATGGCCGGGTTCAGGTAGGTGTTGGCCGGAGTTCCGGCTCCATCAAGGACGTACTGGACCAGCTCCCTGCGGTCGATCGCGCAGGAAAGGGCCTGCCGGACCTTCAGGTTGGAAAACACCTCGTTGTCCAGGTTCAGGCTCAGGAAGGTGGTCCCGAGCGGATGATACGAGGTGATCTGGTCGCCATAGGCATCCTTGTACTGCCCGAGCAGCGAGGCGGAAAGATCCGTGACGTCGATATCGCCGTTCTCATAGGCAAGCAACTTGGTGGTGTTGTCCGAGTAGAACTTGATGTCGATCTCATCCAGGTTGACCTGTCCGCCATGATAGTTCTCGTTCTTCACCAGCACGCAGACGGTGTTGCCGTCGTTGCTCTGGATCTTGTAGGGGCCGGTGCCGATCAGGTTGGTGTCGACACCCCAGCTTTTGCCGGCAGCCTTGCAAGCCTTTTCCGGGAAAATGTCCGCGTAGCTGGTCCCGATGTTCTCCAGGAACGGAGCAAAGGGATATTCCAAGGTGATGGTGAAGTGGTAGTCGTCCTGGATCTGGAAGCCGGCCAGCTCGGTCGCCTTGCCCGCCAGCATGTCCTTGGCTCCGACAATCATGTTGAAATAGCTGTAGCTCTTCGCGCCGGTGGAGGGAGTGAACATGCGCTCGAAGGTGAACTTGACGTCAGAGGAATGGAGTTCCGTTCCATCGGTGAAATAGACACCCTGCTTCAGCTCGAAGGAATAGGTCTTGCCGTCCTCGCTCAAGGCCGGGAAATCGGTCAAAAGCACCACTTCCTCATTGTTGTCGTCATCAAACCGAAGCAGACTTTCCGTCACCTCGTCGGCGATTGCGGCAGCGAGGCTTCCGGTGGAAATCTGCATGTCCAGCGTCTCGCCATAGGATGCCTGTCCGAAGGCAAGCACCTTCTTCTGCTGGGTTTTCGCCACTGCGGCATCGGTTGTTTTCGGAGCCGCTTCCTTGGCGCCGTTGGCCCAGACCGCCGATGCGGCAAGCACGAGCGCGAGGGCAAGAGTCAAAGTCTTTTTCATGATATATCTCCTGTAATTGGCACAATTGGCCTCGATATGTCTGCTCATGGGCACACAAAGCCCTGAGAGAATCCACAAACCAGTAAGCATGACTAAAAGAGGAAAAGGAATATGTTATGCCCGAACGGGCATCATGGAGGACATCATGCACATCGAAAAACCGGAATGTCTCATCTTGCGCGTCCTCCTGTTGAAGTTGGCCACACTCTATACCAATCATGCATAATTATTCAAGTGGTTTGCGGGAAAAACATTTGTAATTTGCTCGCATTAAGAGACACTTCTCCCTTCCCGCCCTGCCGGGGGGAAAAGGAAAAGCAGGAGACAGAACCTCAAGCGAAGCTATGGAAATAGGGTCCGGAAGGATCGCTGATCTTCTCGATCAGGCCGTCCATCAAGCCCAACTCGTAGACGACGTCAAGCACGGTGTAGCGCTTGCGCATCATCTGCGCCACCCGCATGCCGTATTGCCACTGCTGGCGACTGATGGCAAGATCGGCCGGCTCAGTCGGACACCCGGCAAGACGGAAGCGATCCTTCAGGTCGTCGAACGCAATGATCTGCTGGCGCACCCTTTCCGTCAACGTTTCCCAGACCTCCAGAATCTTCGCCCGTCTCTGGTCGAGCCGCTCTCCCTCAAGCCATTTCTGGCCGCAGATTTCCACTTGACGGTCGGCTACCGATTTGCTGATTGTGACATAGGAACGTACTTCGGCCTCTCGGTCGGAAAAGCGCGGATGGGGTGCCTTGGCAATCAGGACCTGCAGGTCACTGGCGGAAAGCTTGAGCAACTCGGTCATGATGGCGGTCGAGGAGAGCGTCCCGATAGCCACCTTGAAGCCATGGCTGGCTGCCGCCCCCTTCCAGAAGCCGATATGGTTCATTTCCCAGACGTGGCTGAACAAGTGGTCGGCACCACTTGCCGGCCGGGAATCGAAGTACTCCTGCATGGCGAATCCGGTATGGATCAAGCCATCGAAAACCCGGGCGATCACCTCGCTGTCTCGTTCATGGAGCTTCTCAGGCTCGGCGATCTGCCACCTGAGTTTCGGTTGCACCATCTCCCAGACATGCCGGTCGATCGGCTCGATTCCAAGCGAATCGGCGATGATCCAATCGGCTCCCGCTGGAATCTTGGCTGCAAGATCACCATATCCGCTGGCGATCATATCCATCGGAGAGGCGGAAAGGATGTCAGGGTCGGCGACTACCAGGCAAGGAGCCGGACACTGCTGGGTGACCTTCAGTCCGTGGTCGGTAATCGCGGCGCCGTTGCTGGTGAACCCATCCACACTCGGGGCGGTCGCCACACACAAGTATTGGCGTCCGGCGAGGAAGGAAGCGCGTTTGCAAAGGTCGTTGATGGTGCCTGCTCCGACGGCGACGGCGATGGAGTCAGGGTGTGCATTGAGGACTGTAGCGGTCTCGTCCACATAGGCGTCGTCGGCATACACCTTGTCATCGTACACATGCTTCTCGCATTTTTCCAACTCCTTCCATATCCGCTCTCCAGCCACACGCCAGGTATTGGCATCGGCGAAAAGCAAGGGCTTCTTACCAGGAAATTCCTTTGCGAACTCGGAAGGAACCAATGACAGCGCGCCATGGGCGAGCACCAATCTACTATGGATCATGAATTGCCTCCACCCAAATGGTTGAACCGAAACAGTCCCGGGTCAAGCAAAATCTCTTGTAAGGCCTCCCTTGCAACGGCAAGTCGACTTTGACACAGACAGCCATAAAAAGGCTCAATACGGATGTTTGCAAAATGAAAAGAGGACCAAGGAATCACGGGGGTATGCAAAAGAAATGAAGCCAAGCACCCCCTATGGCGCTTCTCGCCGGAAACCTGCACAAGCCTTTCCATCGAATGGAACCACCGCCCGCCATGCGAGTAACGTAAGGAGGACAAACACCCAAGGCCGCCCCGTGAGGTGGGACGGCCTTGCCTGTCGTCACTTGTCCATGGACTCCTTCAGGTACTGTGCCCGTAGGAGACATGCCGCATCCTGCCCCGTCCGCCACGCGGCCTGCATGGCGGAATGGCAGGACACGGCACCGTCCACTACGTGTCGGACCTTGGCTTGGATAGGGCCTCCTGAATGCCGGCGCGCTCTTCCATGGGAATATCCAGAA
>CAJMOS010000021.1 GCA_905215015.1 uncultured bacterium
GCTCCGCGGTCGTGTTGAAGGACCGTTGCATTTTCTGTGGCAAGTGCGTGGGTGTGTGTCCTTCCCATGCGAAGAAGGTCCGCAACGACGTCGCCCGCGTCAAACAGTTCATGAAGGACAAGAGCCGCGTGATTGTCGCTCTTGCCCCCTCGTTTGTCTCTGAATTTCCCGGCAAGGGGGACCAGCTGTTGTGCGCGCTGATGCAGTTGGGATTCTGCGGGGTCAGCGAGACCGCCATCGGGGCGGCGTTGGTCAACGCTTCTGTCGAGGAAATCACCAAGGCCCATGGTGGGAGCTGTCCCTATATCTCCACCGCTTGTCCATCGGTGGTCCAGCTTGTGCACAAGTACTTTCCCAAAGACGTGAAGCGACTGCTTCCCATCCCCTCGCCGCTGCAGTGCCAGAGCGCCTACCTGAGGCATTTGTATGGAAACGACATCGGCATCGTCTTCATCGGCCCCTGCATCGCCAAGAAGGTCGAGGCCGACCAGAGTCCGGGTTACCCTGACTTCGCCTTGACCTTCGGCGAACTCCGCCAGTGGTTGGGCGAGGAAGGTATCAGTCTGGACAAGGTCGAGGTGAAGGACGTGCCCCCCTTCATGCCATGCAAGGCAGGGGCGAGTACCTTCTATCCGGTCGAGGGTGGCATGATCGCCAGTCTTTCCTGGGGCAGGGACCCGATGCAGACAAAAGGGGTGGCCCTGTCCGGGGCCGACCAGGTCCTTGGCGCCCTGCGCCACCTGGATGGAGGTGGTCCGGGAAGCGAGACCTTCCTTGAGTTGCTGACCTGCGAGGGTGGCTGCGTCAACGGGCCGGGCACCCGAAAGGATTGCTCGCCCGCCGACCGCAAGGGCGCGATGCAGCAGTTCAGCGCCGGACGGGTCGCCTCGGGCAAGACCTTCGTCCCGCCTGAGGATTTCATCCAGTTGCTGCTCAAGCAGGGCTATGGCGCCTTGGAGCCGGTCGGCCGTGCCCGTGAGGAAGAGATGGTCGACGTCGCGCCGGTCTATGAGACCCACAGCGAGGAGGAGATACTCCGCGCCCTGAAGGAACTGGGCAAGAAGAGCAAGGCCGACGAGCTGAACTGTGGCGGTTGCGGCTATAACAGCTGCAGGGAGATGGCGATTGCCTACCTGAACGGTATGGCGGAGCCGGAGATGTGCGTGACCAACATGCGCAAGGCGGCCCAGAGCAAGATGGACGTGTTGCTCCGTACCATTCCTATGGGGGTTGTCATCGTCGACGACTCTCTGAAGATCCACGACTGCAACGCGGCTTTCCTCGACTTGTTCGGAGAGCTCGGTTTCGAGCCCGACGAACAGGCGCTGAACATGATGAAGGGGCTTCCCTTGGAACAGTTCGTTCCGTTCCATGAGAAGTTCAACGAACAGTTCGACGCAGAAGGGAAGACCAACCAATACCGCCTGCACTACAAGGACAAGTTCCTTCGGGTGACCTTCTTCACGGTCAGCAGCCAGCAGCTGGTTGGCGCGCTGTTTGAGGATGTGACGAGCCCCACCGTGCGCCGTGAGACGGTGGTCAAGAAGGCGGAGGATGTCATCCAGAAAAGCCTGAACACCGTCCAGCAGATCGCCAGCCTGCTTGGCGAGAATGCCGCAGACACCGAAATCATGCTCAACAGCCTGATTGACGCGTTCAAGGTTCCCTCCACGCAGAATGACGACGCCAATGGTTTCTCGAAGGATGACGGACAGGACCTGACATGAACGATATCTTCATTGATGTTGACTATTATCAGATCTACAAGCACGACCAGAAGATTGGTGGTGACGTCTTCCTGCTTTCCAAAAACCCGGAGAGGCATCAGATTGTCGCGACGTTGAGCGATGGCCTGGGCAGTGGGGTGAAGGCCAACGTGCTTGCATCCCTGACCGCCCATATGGCCCACAAGCTCTCCTTTAGCGGTATGGACCTGAACAATAGCGCCAAGATCATCATGAACACGCTTCCGGTCTGCAAGGAACGGAAGATCAGCTATTCGACCTTTACGATTGCCGACATCCATTTTCCGTCCATGAAGGATATCCAGGTCTCGCTCGTCGAGTACGACAACCCCAGCGCTTTGCGCTTTCACGAGAGCGAGGAGATTGCATGGGACAGGGAGAACATCGACCTGAAGCGGCCTGGAGCCTTCAAGCAGGAAATCGTCAAGCGTTCCTCGTTCCCGATGGGCTATGGGGATCGCCTGATCATGTTCAGCGACGGGGTGACGCAGAGCGGCATGGGCAGCGCTCTTCCATTGGGCTGGCGGCTGTCGGGAGTGCGTGCCTTCGCCAAGGAGCAGATCGCCAAGGACCCTGATATCGCCAGCCATGACCTTGCGAAAGCAATCGTCCAGCACGCCTATAACCTTGACGGACTGTCGTCAAAGGATGATATAACGTGCGCTGTGGTCTACGTGCGCAAGCCGAGACGGACCTTGGTAGTGACCGGTCCCCCGTTCAGCAAGGAGAGCGACGAGATCCTTGGGGAGAAGATCCGTTCCTTCCAAGGGAAGAAGATTGTCAGTGGCGGTACCACCGCCCTGATTGTCAGCCGGCTTTTCCACGCGCCGCTGAAAGTGGACATGACCCACTGGAGCAAGGACGTTCCCCCCATGAGTTCCATGGAGGGTGTTGACTTGGTGACCGAAGGTATGTTGACTTTGAGCAAGGTGGCGAAAGTGCTGGAACAGAGGACGCCGCGGGACCAGCTTCCCGACGACGCCGTCAAGCGGTTTGTCCGCCTCTTGCTGGACAGCGACCAGGTTTCGTTCATCGTCGGCACGAAGATCAACGAGGCCCACCAGGACCCGAACATTCCGGCGGAGATCGGAATCAGGCGGACGATGGTTGCCAGAATCCGCAAGGATTTGGAAGATATGTATTTGAAGGAAACCTCGTTGGAGTATATCTGACGGGGAAAGGAAAGATGGCTATGCAGAAAAAGAAAGTGGATGTGAAGATCTGCGTCGGGACTGCCTGTTTCGTGCAGGGGGGAGCGGATCTGTTGTTGTACAACGACTTCCTCAATCCTGAGATTGTCGAGCGTTGCGAGATTGAGGGATCTTCCTGCCTGGACGTGTGCAAGCACACCGCCGATGGCGAGAACAACAAGCCCCCGTATGTTTCCATAGACGGCAAGGTATACGGCAACGTGACGCAAGAACGGTTCATCAAGTTGCTGTCGGAGGCCGTGAATGCTTGAGATCAACAACCAGTTCACATTCATGAAACGTAGGCTTGAGACCGAGGTCATCAAGTCGTTCTTCAAGGGTACTCTTGCCGAGGATGTCGACAAGATTCCCATTGTCATTATTCCTAAGGACCGCATTCCAAACCGTTGCTGCATCTACAAGGAACGGGCCATGCTCCGTTACCGTATCATGGCGATGATGGGCATCGACATCGAACGCTTCGATGACGAGATGAAACCCCTCTCCGCCTATGTGAAAGAGGTGATGGAGAAGGACCAGCCTGCCGCCCCGATGTTGACCACCATCAGCACTGGCTGCTATGGGTGCCCTCCGGAACAGTACCGGGTCACCGACCAGTGCCGGGGTTGTTTCGCCCGTCCCTGCACCGCCAACTGCCCGCGTGACGCGATTGATTTCGCCACCGGCAAGGCCCACATCAACACGGACCGCTGCATCCGTTGCGGCAAGTGCAAGGAAGTCTGTCCATACACCGCAATCATCCATATTCCTGTTCCCTGCGAGGCTGCCTGCCCCGTTGGTTGCGTGAAGAAAAACGAGAAAGGGTATGTGGAGATCGACCATAAGCACTGCATTTCCTGCGGTCGTTGCGCCAGCTCCTGCCCGTTCGGCGCCATTGTCGAGCGCAGCGGCCTGTTCCCTGTCCTGAAGAGGCTTGCCAGCGACCAGCCGGTCGTCGCCATGATCGCTCCCGCGATCGAGGGACAGTTCCCGGGCACTTTGGCCCAGATTGTCGCCGCGCTGCTGAAGGTCGGTTTCTCCCGTGTCGTCGAGGTTTCCCGCGGAGCGGAGGTGACCAGCATCAACGAGGCCAAGGAGCTTGAGGAACGGAAGGCGAAGGGCGAGTGGATGACCACCAGTTGCTGCTCCGCCTACCTGGAAATCGGCAACAAGCTGCTGCCCTACATGCGTGGCAGACGCAGTGACGCGAAGACTCCGATGGCATACACCGGTGAAATCGTCCGCAAGGAGAATCCTGGTGCCTTCTCTGTCTTCATCGGCCCCTGCTTCGCCAAGAAGATCGAGGCAGCCAGGGATCCGAACGTTGATGGCGTGATCACCTTCAGCGAGCTGGCGGCTCTCTTCATGGCCAAGGACATTGATGTCCGCGAGATGCAGCCGGCCGACTTGGGTGACGACAAGACCTTCAGCGATTGCCGTGGGTTCGCCGTCTCCAATGGCGTCATCTCCAGCGTCATGCGCCGTTACCATGGCCCCGAGCCGAAGGTGATGGACATCAACGGCGTGGACAAGAAGGTCTATACGTTGATGAAGGTCTGGGAAAAGCGCAAACCGGATGCCGATATCATCGAGGTGATGTGCTGCGAGGGTGGTTGTATCGGCGGTCCTGGCTGCATCGTCAAGCCTCAGGTGGCTCTGAGGCTGCGTGGGGGCAACAAGGCCGCGACTCCGGTCAAGTCGATGACGAAATGACTGATCGCGACTCGTTCATCGCTGGTCTCTCTTCCCTGCTTTCGGGCGGGGAGGGAGACCCGTTTCGTATGATGACGGTGCTGGCCAACGCCAGCGCCTACCTCTTTTCCCGGTTGCCCGATGTAAGCTGGGCAGGTTTCTACCTGCGCCGGGGCGGTCACCTCTATCTAGGTCCGTTCCAAGGCAAGGTCGCTTGCACGAAGATTGCTGTGGGCAAAGGTGTCTGCGGTACCGCTGCCGCCAAGGAACGGACGATCGTAGTGCCTGACGTGCATCAGTTTCCCGGCCATATCGCCTGTGACCCGGCCAGCCGGAGCGAGATTGTCGTTCCTCTGATGGTGGACGGAACCCTGGTTGGCGTCCTCGATCTGGATTCGACCCGTCTTGGCCGCTTTGCCGAGGAGGAGGCTTCTTTGTTGGAGAAGGTGGCCCAAGTGGTCACCGCTCATCTTTCCTGATGCTTTTTGTTTGTGATGCAAGGAACTGTGGTCCCTCTTGACTTATTCGGGAAACAAGTGCATTGTTCAGACAACGACTGTGACGAAGACGAGTAGTCGGATGTGCCACCACAGAGAGGAGCCCCACGGGCTGAGAGGGCTTTGGCGGGTATCCGGTGAAAACCCCTTCCGAGTCATCCTTCGAACGGAAACCAGTAGTTGGATCGAGACGACCTGCGTAGTGGCCAGACATGAGTGCTCTCCCAGAGAGAAGCAGGGTGGAACCGCGGAAGCCTTGATGCTTTCGTCCTTGCAATAAGGCTGAGGCCTGTTGCAGAGGCGCAGGCATGAAGGCTTTTTTTGATGCTTGAAGGAGACGCAAAATGGATAAAGAAGCGTATTTGCAGGTATACCGCCATTCACTTTCCCATGTGATGGCGAAGGCCGTGATGGAGCTTTTCGGACGCGAGCACGTCCAGATTGCCATCGGACCCCAGATCGATGATGGATTCTACTATGATTTCCAGCTGCCCCGTCCTGTGACCACCGATGACTTCAAGGCCATCGAGGACAAGATGCATGAGATTCTCAAGCGCAAGGAGAACTGGACGCGCAAGGTCGTCACCAAGGATGAGGCGCTGAAGATCTTCGCTGACCAGAAATACAAGGTCGAGCTGATCAAGGACCTTCCCGTGGACGAGACGATTTCCGTCTACTATACGGGAGACGATTTCGTCGACCTCTGCAGGGGACCGCATGTTTCCAACAGCCAGGAGCTGCTCGGCGCCGCCTTCAAGATCAAGAGCGTCGCCGGCGCCTACTGGAGGGGCGACGAGAAGAACGACCAGTTGCAGAGGATCTACTGCTACGCATTCCCTGACCAGAAGCAGCTGAAGGACCATCTGAACCTGATCCGCGAGGCCATGGAGCGCGACCACAAGAAGATCGGGCCCGAGCTCGGCATCTTCATGTTCGACGAGACCGCCCCGGGCATGCCCTATTTCCTGCCTCGTGGCCTGAAGACCTACAACGCCCTGCTGGACTTCTGGAGGCGCATCCACGAGCAGCACGGATACAACGAGATTTCCGCCCCTGTGCTCAACTCCAAGCAGTTGTGGGAGACCAGCGGTCACTGGGCCCACTACAAGGACAACATGTTCCTGGTCGAGGAGGACAAGAACAACATCTACGGCCTGAAGCCGATGAACTGCCCCAACGCGATCAAGGTCTACATGCATTCGCTGCGCTCTTACAAGGAGCTGCCGCTTCGGATCAGCCAGGTCGACCCGGTACACCGCAAGGAGAAGAGCGGAACCCTCAACGGCTTGTTCCGCGTGCAGATGTTCCATCAGGACGATGCCCACATCCTGCTGACCGAGGAGCAGATTGGTGACGAGATCAGCGATATCATGGATATCGCCGAGCAGATCTACGGCACGTTCGGCCTGACCTACAAGGCCGAGCTTTCCACCAGACCTGCCGACTACATGGGCGACATCAAGGTCTGGGACCAGGCAGAGAAGGATTTGAAGGCGATCCTTGCCAAGAAGTACGGCGAGGGCAACTTCGAGATCAACGAGGGCGACGGCGCATTCTACGGCCCGAAGATCGACCTGAAGATGCGGGACTGCCTCGGACGCGAGTGGCAGATGGGCACGATCCAGCTGGACTTCCAGCTTCCGCTGAACTTCAACATGAAGTACGTGGCGAAGGATGGAAGCCAGAAGATGCCGGTCATGATCCACCGTGCCATCTTCGGGTCCCTGGAGCGCTTCATCGGCATCCTGATCGAGAACTTCAAGGGAGATTTCCCCTTCTGGCTCAACCCGCTGCAGGTCGCCCTGGTGCCGATCCGCCCGGAGCACAACGCCTACGCCAAGGAGGTCTATGACCTGCTGTGGAAGAACCGCATCCGTGTCGAGGCCGATTACACCGACCGCAACATGAAGGAGAAGATCAAGCAGTTCAAGACGATGAAGGACCCGTATACGGTCGTCATCGGTGACCAGGAGGTGCAGAACCGCACCGTCAGCGTCAACATCCGCGGCTCGCAGAAGCGCATGCAGAACCTGCCGCTGGATACCTTCCTCAAGATCTGCAAGAAGATGAACGAGGAGTATTCGCTCAACCTGATCGACGAGGTTCCCGCAGACCTGCAGTAACCTGCTTCCTGTGTGAGAGGAGAGACCACCCTGTGCCCATGGCATGGGGTGGCTTTCTTTTCCGGGAGGACAAAGCCTCGCTTCACGTCCTCGTGCCGGCAATCTTCGTAACAACCTGTCAAAATTCCCCGCCGGGGGTGTTCCTCTTGTGCGTAACCGCCTACAATGGGGGCCATGCAGAAAGAAGATGCGTACAGACAAATCGAGGCGATTGACCGGGAGATAACCCTGCTCGGCCATATCTGCGCCATATTGGAATGGGACCAGGAACTCTACGCTCCGGCCAAGGCGAGTGACGAGCGCGGCCGTCAGATGGGATACCTCAAGAGCCGGATGCACGAGCTGGCAACCTCGTCCTTGATGGGGGAGATCCTGGAGACGGCGGGGTCGAGCGAGACCAATCCATCGGGGGACGCTTCCGATCCTTTCCTGCGCGCGCTCGTCCGCCTACGGGGCCAGGAGTACCGTAAGGCTCATGTAGTTCCTTCTTCCCTCGTCGCCGCCATCAGCGAGGAGACTACCAAGGGGTATACGGTTTGGCTTGAGGCTCGTACCAAGAAGGATTGGAAGCTTTTCGCGCCGACGTTCCAGCGTATCCTCGATCTGCAGAAGGAACGTGCCTCCTGTTGCCGGAAGCCAGGACAGGGGCTGTACGACGTCCTGTTGGACGACTACGAGGAGGGGGCGAGTGAAGCATGGGTCGACTCTCTGTTCGCGCCATTGCGGGAACCTGTCTGCGACATCATCGCCCATGCTCCGGTCATCGACGACTCTTTTCTCCGGAAGACCTATCCCATCGAGGCGCAGCAGGCCTTGCAGCGGGAGGTGATGGAGGCGATGGGGTTCGACTTCAGCCGTGGCTTGGTAGGGACGAGCGCCCATCCTTTTACCTCGACCCTCGGAGAAGAGGATGTGCGCATCACCACCCGGTATACGGATCCCAGTGTCATGGACTCCTTCTACAGCACGGTCCACGAAAGCGGTCATGCGCTCTATGAGCAGTGGGCTTCGACCGGCAGGCAGAAGGGAACCAGCATCGCTGGTGGCGCCAGCTATGCGCTGCACGAAAGCCAATCGCGTCTTTGGGAGAACATCATCGGACGCAGCCGTCCCTTCCTTCTTGCCGTGTGGCCCTTGTTCCAGAAGCGGTTCGCCTCGCAACTCGAGGGAATCGGTTTCGACCAGTTCTATCGGGCGGTCAACAAGGTGCAGCCTGGCTGTATCCGCACCAACAGCGACGAGGTCTGCTATGTGCTGCACATCATGCTGCGGTACGAAATCGAGAAGCAGCTGGTGAGGGGAAGCCTTGCCGTGGATGATGTGCCTGAAGCCTGGAACGCGCTCAGCGAGCAACTGTTGGGCGTTCGTCCCGCTGACGACGCCCTCGGGTGCCTGCAGGATGTCCATTGGGCAGGTGGTTCCATCGGCTATTTCCCTTCCTACGCCCTTGGCAATCTGTATGGCGCGCAGATCTGGGACGCGCTTCAGGGGGAGCTCGACACCGACCGTATCCTGGCAAGCGGACAGTGGCAGCCGATTGTCCGGTGGCTGGGCACGCACGTGTGGCAGTACGGCATGAGCCTCGACCCTGCCACGCTGATCAAGACGGTGAGCGGAAAAGCGCTTGACGCTACCAGCTTCACCCGATACCTTGAAACCAAGTACAAGGAGATGTGATTATGACGCTCCCCAACAAACTGACGGTAGGCCGCCTGGTCATGGCGCCCCTGTTCTTTATCATGTTCAACCTGCGCTATTGGGTGGGGCCTCAGATCACGGTGCTCTCCAGCATCGTCTGTCTCGTCCTGTTCGTGGCGATCGAGATGACCGACCTGCTGGACGGGAAGATCGCCCGGCACTATCACCTGGTCACCGACCTGGGGAAGGTGATGGATCCGTTTGGGGACACCCTTTCCCACCTGACCTATTTCGTCTGCTTCATGATCAGCGGCATCATGCCCAGCTGGGTCTTCGTCGTGATCATGTACCGCGAGTTCTCGATTCTCTTTATCCGGTTGCTGATGGTCAGCCAGGGACATGTGATGCCGGCCAACATGTGGGGCAAAAGCAAGACGGTCACCTACGCGGTGGGCGGTGTGCTCGGCATCCTCTACCTGTTCCTGGCAAGCATGATGGAGGCGAGCCATCTCTCGGCCTTCTTCACCTGCATGCAGGTGGTTTTCGTGCTTTCCGCCATCGCCAGCGTTGTTTCTTTCCTGAACTATATCCGTCTCATTATCCGCGACGGAAGTCTTTCTCAGATGACGAGGTGAAATTACTACAATGAAATACACGGTTTCTTTTGGTGAAATCATGGTCCGCATCACGACTCCCGGAGTTCAGAAAATCCGCCAGTCATGGCCGGGTGACGCTACGATTACGTTCGCGGGAAGCGAAAGCAACGTTGCCGAGTCTCTCGCCCTGCAGGGGTGCCCGTCGAAATTTGTCACGAAGCTTCCGAAGAATGACGTGGCGGAGTGTTGCCTGTCCATGCTGCGCGGCATCGGTGTCGATGACAGCGAGGTCGTCCGCTCGGAACGTGGCCGTATGGGTGCCTACTACGTCGAGGGTGGTGCCGACCAGCGCGCCAGCAAAGTGATTTATGACCGCGAGGACTCGGTCTTCAGCCACTCCAGGCCCAGCGACTACGACTGGGAGAACATTATGGAAGGAGCCGACTGGTTCCATTGTTCCGGCATCTCCCCGGCTATCACGCAGGATACCGCGGAGGTGACCATTGACGCCGTCAAGCGGGCCAAGAAGATGGGGCTGACCGTTTCCTTCGACATGAACTATCGCCAGAAACTCTGGCTGTGGGATCCCTCAAAGAGCCAGAAGCAGCTTGCCCAGGAGGTCTGTGCCCAGATCCTTCCCTATACCGATGTGCTGATCGGCAACATCGAGGATTCGGATACCGTCGGTGTCTACACCAACGATTCGATCGAGCACAATCCCGATTTCTGCAGGACGATGGTCGGACGGTACCCGAACCTGAAACTGATCGCCACGATCCTTCGTGACATGCCATCGGCCAATATCGATACCTGGGGCGGCATCCTGTACGACGTCAAGAACGACAAGCAGTATGTCGGCCCGCTGGTAGACGGCGCATACGCGCCTTGGCATATCAACGACATCGTCGACCCGATTGGTGTCGGGGATGCTTTCAGCGCCGGTCTTGTCTACGCGCTGAAGGACCCGGAGATCAAGGACGACCTGCAGTATGTGCTCGAGTACACGCTTGCCTGCTCGTGCCTTGCCCACACCATCAAAGGCGACTGCAACTACACGACCAAGGCCGAGGTGCTCGCCCTGCTGAAAAAGGGCTCCCGGGGAAGCGGCCGGGTGCTCCGCTGAGTAAGCGGCGTTATCCCAACCAATCTCTTCCTACTGCCATCATGCCCCTTGGAAAAGGCTTCCTCTTCCAAGGGGCATGAACGTCTGCCTGGCAGGGGCAGATGCTGCGTCTTGGTATTCCCTCTCTTGGTTTTCACGGTATTGCTACAAAAATGTAAACTCGTACTTTATTATTTTGTACTAAGGGGTTAATGTTTTGCTATGGAAAGATATATCACCCGTTTTTATGAGCCCTGACTTTCCGTGAAGAAACAATCAAAAACGGGATGGCCCTGCGAGCCGACTATGGCGCGAATATGGACTATTTCACTTCGGTGGCCCCAGACTGCGACCAACAATATACCGTCATCTATGCAGGTGACGACGTTCCTTCATTCAGTGGAATGCGGTTTGTAAACTGGAAGAAGTGTGACGCACTGTTCACGCCACGCACGGCACCATACGTGTGAGCATATGGGGCGTTAGGAACAAGAAACGGGGCCGAAGCCCCGTTGTCAATCAAGAATCCATTCCTTCAGCACGACCGCGTTGTTGTGTTCCGCATCCTTTGCCGCGAAGAGCAGCGTCACGTTGCTTTTGTCCAAGACATCCCTGACCTTCAGCTTGAATGCCTTGGCCATGTCGCTGGCTTCCAGTTCCTTGACCATCTGCTCCTTGAATTGATCGAAGGAGAGAGTCCCGTCATGGAAATGCTTTCTCAGTTCCGATGATGGGGCCACGCTCTTGATCCAGGCGTCCATGCGGTCCTTGGATATTCCCCGGGGCCACATGCGGTCCACCAGGATCCGGATGCCGTCAGCGGCATCCGATTCCTGATATACCCGTTTCACCTTGAGCTCATGCATGCAGGCACTCCTTGAGGTCGGCCTCGGGGGTGGAGATCGGGGCGATCTGATAGTTCTTCACCAGATAGTCCAGCACATTCTTCGAAAGAAAGGCGGGAAGACTGGGTCCGAGCTTGATGTTCTTGATACCCAGATGGAGGAGGGTGAGCAACACGCAGACCGCCTTCTGCTCATACCAGGAGATGATGAAGGAGAGCGGCAGCTCGTTGACACTGCAACCGAAGGCCTTGCTCAGGGCGACGGCGACCTGCACGGCGCCATAGGCATCGTTGCACTGGCCCATATCCATCAAGCGGGGAAGTCCGGCGACGGTACCCAGATCCAGGTCGTTGAACCGGTATTTGCCGCAGGCCAGGGTCAGGACGATTGAATCCTTCGGGGTCTGCTTGACGAACTCGGTGTAGTAGTTGCGTCCCGGTTTCGCTCCGTCGCAACCGGCGACAAGGAAGAAGTGGCTGATCTTGCCGGCCTTGACAGCCTCGACAACCGCAGGAGCGTTCTGGAGGATGAAGCTATGGCTGAATCCCGTCATCACGCTGCTGCCACCGTTGATTCCCGTCATCTTGTGGTCTTTCGGGTAACCACCCAGTTCGAGCGCTTTCTTGATCACCGGGGTGAAGTCCTTCTCGGGTCCGATGTGGACCTCGCCGGGGAAGCCAACCACCTCCGTGGTGAAGGCGCGGTCGCTGTAGCTCGCTCTCGGCGGCATCAGGCAGTTGGTGGTGAACAGGATCGGGGCGGGAATGTTGTCGAATTCCTTCTGCTGGTTCTGCCAAGCGGTTCCGAAGTTGCCTTTCAGATGGGGGTATTTCTTCAGGAGCGGGTAACCGTGGGCCGGCAGCATCTCGCCATGGGTGTAGATGTTGATGCCCTTGCCCTCGGTCTGCTTCAGAAGCAGCTCGAGGTCTTTCAGGTCATGGCCGGTGACCACGATGAAAGGACCCTTCTCGATGGTCAGGGGGACAGTGACCGGGACAGGGTTTCCGTAGGTGGATGTGTTCGCCTTGTCCAGCAGGGCCATGCATTTCAGGTTGACCTCGCCGACCTTCAGCACGAGGGGAAGCAGGGCGTCCTGGCCGTAGTCTTCTCCGATGGCGAAGAGAGCCTCGGCAAAGAACTTGTTGATCTCCTGGTCCTCGAGTCCCAGCATCAACGCATGATAGGCGTAGGCTGCCATGCCTTTGATGCCGAACAGGACCAGGCTCTTCAAGGAGCGGATGTCCTCGTTGTCGTCCCAGAGGTTCTCCAGATTGTAGTCGTCCATTCTGCCGCATTTGGTGCCGCAAGCACTGCAGTCCTCACCTCCGACGCGGACTTTGTCCTGGTGGACCAGCTCGATCATCTTCTCGATCGCCTCGCCATCGAAGTTGGCGTTGGTGATGGTCATGAACAGCCCTTCGAGCATCAGCTTGCTGGTGGTCTTGTCCGGAGCGTTGCCGCTCAGGGCTCTGGAGAGTCCGACGAGGGCGCCGATTAGTTTGTCCTGCAGGCCTGCGATCTCCGGCTTCTTGCCGCATACACCACTCTTCGTGCAACCCTTGCAAAGGGCTGTCTGCTCACACTGGTAACAAAACATCGCTGTATCCATTTTGTAGTTCTCCTTGTCTGGTGTCGTTATTGCTCGTCCGAAAGCACTTCGCCTTCGGTGGAAATCGTGATGACTCTGAGAGAAAGCGGCTTGCCGCTCAGGGCGATTGCCTTCTGGAGGAAAGAAGCCATGCCGCCACAGCAGGGAACCTCCATGCGCACCAGAGAGACGCTCTTGATGTCGTTTCCCTTGAGGATGGCACCCAGCTTCAGGCTGTAGTCCTCGTTGTCCAGCTTCGGGCATCCGACCAGGACCGCATGGCCCTTGATGAAGTCCTGATGGAACGCGGGATAGGCGAAGGGGGTGCAGGTGGCGGCGACAAGCAGGTCGGATCCCTGCAAGACTGGATTGTTCGGCTGCATCAGCTTGATCTGCACCGGCCACTGGTTGAGTTCGCTTTTCGTCGGAATCATCTGGCGCCTGCGTGCCTTGACTGCTTCCTCGTCATAGGCTTCCGCCTCGCGGACGGTGATGGTGATGGCGCCGGTGGGGCAGGCTGGAAGACAGTCTCCCATGCCGTCGCAGTAGTGGTCGCTCGTCAGGTACGCCTTGCCGTCCGCGCCCACTCCGATGGCGTTCTCATGGCAGACTCTGGCACATGCGCCACAGCCGTTGCAAAGCTCCTTGTTGATGGAGACAATCGTTCTTCTCATGATTTAGGCTTCCTCTTTACGTACATCGACGAGTTTACTATCCTTGGGGCTGGGAAGCTGTTGGAAAACCAACAAAGGACAAAAATGACGGATTATCTTTCGATACTGGTGCATGCCCCGCTTTTCATGGGGTTCGACGAGCAGACCATTTCCATTATCCTGAAAGCCCAAGGCGCCCAGCTGGCGCGTTACGCGAAAGGCGAGGTGTTGCTGCGGGAAGGGGAGCGGACCGACAAGTTCGGTATTGTCGTCGACGGTACAATCTTCATAGAACAGGACGACTTCTGGGGAAACCGGAATTTGGTGGGGCGTATCTCCGCAGGGCTGATTTTCGCCGAGTCGTTCGCCTGCAGTCGCCCCCAGCGGCCGCTTGCGGTCAACGTGGTTGCGGACAGCGATTGTGTCATCTATTGGCTGGACTGCCACCGTCTGCTCCAGCAAGGTTCGTTGGACGAGACGGTATGGCGCACCTTTGTCGCCAACCTGATCCACGTGCTTTCCAACAAGAACATACGGTTCAATGAGAAGGTGACCCACATGGGCCAGCGCACCACCCGGGACAAGTTGCTTTCCTACCTTTCGATGGAATCGAGGAAGGCCCATAGCTCGGTCTTTGAGATTCCCTTCAACCGTCAGGAGCTTGCCGACTACCTTGGGGTGGAGCGAAGCGCCATGAGCGCATGCCTAGGAAAACTGCGCGACGAGGGAATGCTGACGTTCGACAAGCAGCATTTCCACCTGTTGGAGGTGGAGTGATGTTCACGATGCGGCAGGCGAGGGCCGAGGATCTGGATTCGGTAATCCGTTTGTACCAGACGATGGAAAAGGACAGCCATCTGCTGCTCTGTAAGCCGGAATGCCTGATGGAGCCGGTACAGCCCGCGTTTCTGGAACATTCGGTCGCCCACAGGCAGTTGATTGTTGGATTCTGGAATGACGAGCTGGTCGGCGCGGTGGTCATCAACCATGAGCCTCACCCGGAGTTCAGCCAGGTCCATTGGTCGTTGGAAGTCGGTGAAGCGCATGTCGGCGTCATCCATTGCTTGGCCGTCCTTCCCAAGTATCAATCGCTGGGTCAGGGACGGTTGCTCTTGGTCGGAGCAACCCGCTGGGCCCGCAGCCAAGGAATCAAGGTGTTGCGCTACGACGTCCTGAAAAGCGATATCCCCCTGCAACATCTGGTTGCCCAGAGCGGGTTCCGCTTCTGCGAGACGGTGATGCGCCGTCTGTGTGACCGCAAGAGCTACCCGTATGGCATGTACGAGCTGGTGCTTGCTTCTGGTAGGGGTTGAGTGATTTCCTTCGGGGGATATGCTTCTTTTCGGGGAAAAGCATGGTATAGTAGCGAATATGGCAACAATCAAGGATATTGCAAAACTTGCCGGAGTCTCTCAAGGGACAGTTTCCAACGTGTTGAACGGAAAAGGAAATGTCAGTAGCGGCAAGATTTTGCTTGTCCAGGATGCGGCGCGGCAACTCGGCTATGCCATCAACGAGAATGCGAAGCTTCTTCGCAAAGGACAGAGCAAGACAATTGCCGTGATTGTTCCCAACAATACCGATATCCAGTACATCGACTTTGTCACCTCGTTCTCCAACCAGGCGAGGGTGATGGGGTATGAGGCGTTTGTTGCCTATTCGCAGGACAACCCTGATCTCGAGAGAGAGCTCATCCAACAATTCCGTTCGCTGGTTGTGGTGGGGATTGTGTCATTCACATCCCTCGGTCAGGAGGCGGGCAGCATATATCGGAATCTTGGGTTTGACTCCCACAATGTCCTCTTCGTCGAGCGGAAGGGTGGCTCGGGTTTTATCGGATTCGATTACCAGAAAGCCGGAGCCGACATGGGGTTGCAACTACGTGGCAGTGGAGCGAAACGTGTGGCGCTTGTGGTCGAAGAACTGGCGACCAATGACACGGAGTTCGCACGCGGTTTGTTTGGCACAGTTTCCGACTCCATGCAGGTGACGACCTATTCCATCACCCCTTACGGAAAGAAGTTTCAGTTGCTTGGCCTGTTTGATGGAGATCCCCCCGACCATATCGTGACTACCCGTATGGGTATCGCCCAGGCGTGCCGGGATCTCCAGAAGGGCTTCTATCCTGACCTTCATCCCCATTTCTTCACCTTATCCTCGCTCTACACGATTCCTGAAAAGGATTTCACCAAGTATGAGCTTGATTACCGGTGTCTCGGCCATCGGGCAGCCGAGCAAGTCATCCGGAACGTGCAGGAGCAGACCGAGAGTTCCATCATCTTGTCGAATGCCGGTTTTCGTCACTGGCGAAGCTCAATTGTCCCATTGCGTTCCAAGAAGCCGGAGCGGATTTCCATGCTTCTGCTGGACAGCCCACCCGCATATGCGGTGAAGCGGCTTGCACATATGTACTCCTGTGCCACCAACATCGACATCAAAGTGGTTATCGCGGGTTACAAGGAAATCAACCGGGTGCTTTCCTCTCCAGAGGAGACCGGACAGTACGATATCCTTCGTGTCGGTGCGGATATGCTCAGTTGGGATGGCATGCGAATTTTCAAGCCGCTTGACACGATTGATTTTGACGTTTCCGGGGTGTTCGGCAACTTGATTGACGGTCTGGAGAGGACTCACTCGATTGCCGATGGAAGAAGGTACGCAGTCCCTACTTCTCCATCAATCCAACTGTTGTTTTATCGGAAAGACCTGTTTGAGGATCCAACCTATCGGGCTCTGTACCAGGAGCAAAACTGCGAGAAGCTGGAAGTGCCTACCGATATGGCTCAGTTCCACAGGATTTCTCGTTTTTTCACCCGGACCATCAATCCTATGTCCCCGGTTCCCTACGGTTCTACGGTAGGCCTTGGCGAAGAAGGAGAGCCGATTCTTGCTGGTACGGAGTTCCTGACTCGATATTTCAGCTATACGGATTACCTTTTCCAGAAAGGAGGGGAACCTAGGCTCGACAGTCCGATTGCGAGACAGGCGCTCACCGACCTCCTTGCCGAGAAAGAGAGTTGCGGAACGCCGGTGACATGGTGGAACGAGGCTGCTCACCTTTTCGCTTCAGGGCAAGTGGCAATGACCATGGTGTTCACCAATTTTGTCCCTTCGTTCACCAACTTGGTGTCGAACAGGGTTGGGTTTTCTGCAATTCCAGGGTCAAACCCCTTGTTTGGCGGGGGTTCCCTCGGCGTTCAGAACCAATGTCGCTATCCGGAAGCGGCGCTTCAGTTCATTTCTTGGATTGTACGCGAACCGGCTGCTTCCAGCTTGGCGATGTTCGGAGGAAACCCGATTGTGCGAGAGACGCTCACGAATTACGAGGTGATTGACACATATCCTTGGATGCCTCTGGTCAAGGAGGGTATTTCCTCCTACCACGCCTACCGTACGCCTTCGCACCCCAGCAGGCCGTTCAATGACCACAAACTTCTTTCTCTTATCGGGAAGGAAGTCCGTGCCTGTTGGTACCAAGGCAAGGAACCTGCAGCAGCCTTGGAAGAATTGCAACAGTACTATCTTTCCCATACCAGAGAGTTCACCAATTTGTAAATCCCTGTCTGCCAAAAAGTTCTGAATCCCGGTTCCTTCGAAGCGTGAAAGGGAATTCTTTGTTCATCCAAAGATTGAAACGTTTCATTGACACGTTTCAAATAAAAGATATAATCAAATTATCAAAATTGGAACAAAAGGAGAATCTTATGAGGAAAAAACTACTTGCAAGCATGCTCTTGCTGGGTTTGGCGATTTCGTCGGTGTTCGCGAATGGTTCGGCAGAAGCAACTTCCGCGAAAAACAAGCCTATGGAATTGACTTTTTTCTTTCCGGTGAATGTCGGAGGTGCGGTAACCAAGTACGTTGATAAGATTTGCAATGATTGGAACGCGGAACATCCGGAAGCGACGGTGAAACCGGTCTATACCGGCAACTATGACGACACGGTTGTCAAGATTCAAAGTTCGATTCAAGGAAAGAATCCACCGGATCTCTTCATTTCCTTGGCTACCCAACGCTTTTCCATGTACGTGCAAGACGCCGTGGTTCCCTTGGATGATTTCATTGCGGCAGATGGAGCCGAGGGCAAGGCATATATCGACGATTTTCTTTCCGGATTCATGGAGGATTCCTATGTAGAGGGCCACATCATCAGCATTCCTTTCCAGAGAAGCACCGAAATCATGTTCTACAACAAGGATGCGTTCCGGGAGGTGGGCTTGGATCCGGAGCAACCGCCGAAATCCTGGGCGGAACTTGCAGACTACGCACAAAAGCTGACAAAGGTCGGCGCTGACGGCAACGTCGAGCGCTATGGCGTGGGCATTGCGCTGAACAGCGGCTCCGCCCAGTGGCAGTTCACAGGTTTCTGCTTGCAAAACTCCAAGAATGGAGAGAACCTGATGAGCGATGACGGCAAGTCGATTTACTTCGATACGCCGGAGAACGTGGAAGCCTTGCAATTCTGGTGCGATCTCCAGAACAAGTACAAATGCATGCAACCTGGCATTGTCCAGTGGACCGATCTTCCTGGCCAATTCCTCTCGGGCAAGGTGGCGATGATTTACCATACCACCGGCAACCTTGGCAACATCAGCAAGAACGCTTCCTTCGATTTCGGTACCTGCTTCCTGCCTGGCAACAAGCGCATGGCGGCTCCGACCGGTGGCGGCAACTTCTATATCTCCAAGGGAATCTCGAAAGAGCGCCAGCAGAAGGCTTGGGAGTTCATCAAGTTCGCAACCACTGCTGAGCGAGCCGCCCAATGGAGTATCGACACCGGTTATGTCGTGACTCGAAAGTCTGCGTTGGAATTGCCGCAGATGAAGGCGTACTACGAGAATCTCCCGCAGGCAAAAGTAGCATACGAGCAGATTCCCATCAGCAAACCGGAACTTACCAGCTACGATTCCACCAAGATGTGGCGGATTCTGAACGATGCGATCCAGGCTGCCATAACGGGAGAAAAGACTCCTGCCCAAGCCCTGAAAGACGCTCAGAAAGAAGCCGATGACACGTTGAAGAAATTCAAGTAAGTCGTTGTCGGATGAAAGAGGGTGGCTCTTTTGGGTGCCACCCGCTTTATTGGATCTCAAGAGGTATCGAATGCTTTTCAAACGTACATCAAGACGTCAGATGAACCAGACGTTGCTTGCGTGGCTTCTGCTTGCTCCGACTCTGTTTTTCATGGTGTTGTTCACCATTTGGCCAATCATCCGAAGTGTTGGCTTGAGTTTCACCGCTTTTGAGCTTGGCATGCGTAAACCCCAATTCATCGGGTTTGAAAACTACACGTATTTCGCCACCAGCGCCTTGTTTTGGAAGGTCATGCGCAATACGCTGTATTTTTCAATACTGACGGTGGTTCCCGCATTTGTGCTTGGGTTGGCGTTCGCCATGTTCGTGAACAAGAAGTACCGCAGGGGTATTGGCCTGTTCCGGACAAGCTTCTTCTATCCGGTCGTGATGCCGATGATAGCGATTGCTTCCATCTGGTTGTTCATGTATATGCCGGAAACAGGCATGTTCGACCAATTGCTCATGAAATGCGGAGGAAAGCCCCTCGGAGTGCTCTCCAACAAGAAATACGTCTTGCCTGCCATGGCCGCGATGTACGTGTGGAGGGAAGCTGGCTACCTGATGATTTTTTTCCTTTCTGGTTTGCAGAATCTTGACCACGAGCTTTTCGAGGCTGCGCTTCTTGATGGCGCTTCCCCCGTCCGGACATTCCGGTCCATCACCTTTCCCTTGCTTGCCCCAACCACGCTGTTCGTCTCGATTACCGCTTTGACCGACAGCCTGAAGCTGGTCGACCACATTGTCATCATGACCGAGGGGGCACCGAACAACGCCAGCACGCTGTTGCTCTACTACATCTACCAGCAGGGTTTTATTTTCTTCGACCAAGCCAAAGCCGCGACACTCACGGTCGTCATGCTCCTCATCATGCTCGTCATCTCGATGGGACAATTCCTCAACAGCGACAAGCGTATCTACTACAATTAAGGGGGTGGCATATGGCTCGGAAGAAGTTTCATGTTGCATTTTATCTTTTTGGTGGTATTGTCGCTTTCTTATGGCTGGTCCCCCTGATTTGGATGGTGCTTACCGCATTCACCAAGGCATCCTTTGTCATGCAAGTGTTTCCACACACCGGCTGGACCTTCGGCAATATCGCCTACGTCTGGGGGCAGGTTCCATTCGGACGGTATTACCTGAACACGATCACCATCGTCGTCTGCACTTACGCGATTCAATTCGTCACCATCACAATGGCGGCATATGCCCTTGCGACGCTTCGTTTCAAGGGGGAGAAGCTGGTGTTCCTGATTATCTTCGTACAGATCATCATCCCCAACGACATCCTGATCATTCCAAATTTCATGACGATATCTGACCTCGGGTTGACGGATACGAAGCTCGCAATCATGTTGCCTTTCCTTGGTTCGGCAATGGGCACTTTCCTTCTCCGTCAGCATTTCAAGACGATTCCCCGAGCCTTGACGGATGCGGCCATCATCGATGGATGCAACACAGCCCAGGTAATCCGGCATGTGTTCGTTCCGAATGCGAAGACCGCCTACATCTCCTTCGCGCTGGTTTCCGTGAGCTACCATTGGAACAACTTCCTGTGGCCGCTCGTCGTCACCAACTCGGTCGAAAACCGGACTCTTACGGTTGGATTGGCCTTGTTCGCGAAAAGCAAAGAGGCCGTCCTCCAGTGGACCAACGTTTGTGCCGCCACCTTCATCATCAGCGCACCGCTTGTCGTTCTTTTCCTTGTCTTCCAGAGACAGTTTATTGAGAGCTTCGTCTCTTCGGGTATCAAATGAGCAATTTGGCAGCACTTCATTTTCTTGGGGTAGGGGGAGCGTTTGCTCCAGAGTTGGGGAACACCAGTATGTGGTTCCTCTGGAACAACGATTTTGTCCTGATTGATTGTGGGGAATCCGTCTTCGAGAAATTGCTTGCCATTGGTGCATTTACGGAAGCCCGGCGCATTCTTGTAGTGATTACACACACGCATTGTGACCATGTGGGGAGTTTGGGAACTCTTTGTTCCTACGCTGCGCTCGTGTCCCATCAGCAAGTGGAAATCTACCATCCTGATCTTGCAAGGCTCCGCTCGTTCCTGGATATCGTGGGCATAGATCGTTCGTTTTATCAATTGCACGACCAGGTCCCTTCGGATTGGGGGTTGCGCATTGTTCCCTATCGTGTTGTGCACGCATCTGATATGCAGTGTTTTGGGTATTGGTTTCGGGAGTTGGGCTTTTACGTAAGCGGTGATGCCGCCGATATCCCGGATGCCGTGCTGGCGGCTTTTCTGAAGGGCGAGATTGAAAGGATTTATCAGGATACCACAACCAAAGTCTCTTCCGCCCATGGGTATCTCGGGCTGATGGAGGATAAAATCCCTTTCGGGGACCGGAAGAGATATTACGCCGTTCATCTTCCCAATAGGGAGGCTGTCAGCCTTTTGCGTGCGAAAGGATTCTCGGTAGCTTCCTGCTAGAATCCGTCTTTCTGTCGGAGAAAAGACATCCTTCCAGAAATATGACGACGGGACTGCCCGGATGTGGACAGTCCCGCCATTGGTTTCCTTGACCGTTATCTCTTCAGATGGGCGATATAGTAGTCGCGGACTTCAATGTAGTGCTCGTAGATGTAGTTGTAGTCCGGGGTGTAGTATTTGGCCAATGCCTCGTCAAGTGGGGCGTTGCCCTTTGAGGGCGGGCATTCGGGTCTGACGGACCAAGTGCCGGTCGTCCCAAAGCGGGTGTATCCCTTGCCCTTGCCGTCGTCGCCACCCATCAGATAGCGGATGAACATCTTCGCGATGTTGGGGTGTTTGCACCCGTTGACGATGCCGAAGAAGTTCAGCACGTACATGCCGCTGGAAGGCTCGACGTCCTGGTTGTAGGCGAGGGCCCAGTTGTTCTCCTCGCCCTTGCGGACTTTGACGGAAGAGGCGTAGCCGACCGGAGGGTCTGCCTGGCCCTTGGTTCCGACCAGCTGGACCACCTCGTCGCTGCGGTCTGCGTTGATCGGGCTGTTGGCCTCCATGCGCTTGATGAAAGCGAATCCGGCGTTGGGCTCGTCCTTGTCCAGGACGATGTCCTTGCCGTAGTAGTCCTTGTAGGCCTTGGCCATGTCTTCGGGGTGCTGGGTGAACAGCGTGTAGACCGCAAGGTATGCGGTGTTGTCGGCGGCGTCCTGCAGGACGAACTTGCCCTTGTTCTTCGGGTCGGTCAGC
Organism: uncultured bacterium; assembly: GCA_905215015.1. Classification (GTDB taxonomy): domain Bacteria; phylum Spirochaetota; class Spirochaetia; order Sphaerochaetales; family Sphaerochaetaceae; genus RUG023. Next base: position 21,924 of record CAJMOS010000021.1, read on the forward strand.
TCCCACCAGTTCTTCAGCGGTTTGCCGCTTTCCGTGTTGTAGAACCAGGTCAGGGCCTCGATGATGAACGGGGTCATCGACTTGAAGCGTTTGTCCACGTTCCCGTAGATGGAGTCGGGCATGTAGTTGTGGAGGATGCCGGTGTCGAAGAAATCGACCTTGTAGTCTCCGAGCACCTCCTTGGAGTGGATCAGGTCAGCTCCCGCGATACCAGCCTCGTACTCTCTCTGGAACTTTTCCTTTAGCTCGTCGCTGGAGATATTGTAGACGGTGACGTCCAAGCCGGGATATTCGGACATGAACTCCTTGGCCGCCTTTTCGGTACGGCTGGAGATGGTGTAGACCACCATGCTTCCTGTCTCCTTCTTGGCCTTCTCGTACAGGGCGTCCATCGTCTCGTCTTCGTACAAACCGTTGTCGATGGCCCATTGCTCTTCGGCTGAGACCGTGTTGGTTCCAGTCCCGGCAGTCGCCGGGGCGGTTTCCTTGGCACCACCCGCGAACAAGCTCATGGTCAGTGCGAGCAGGGTAGCCAGCGCAAGCAATCGTTTTTTCATGCAATCCTCCTTCAAGATATCTCCAGCAGTCAGCGTAGAGCCGCCGCGGAATGCTTGATCAGGACACCTTCTTTGGTGTCGTAAACATTGACGAAATCGGGGTCGACAGAAAGATGGACCGTCTCGCCTTGGTTGTAGGTCGCCAGCCCGATGCACTTGACCAGCAGCACCTGCCCCCTCACCTGGACCTGGATGAGACTCTCGCTTCCTGCCGGCTGACTGGAGAGGACGGTACCCTCAATCGGACCGGTGGAATCTATGCGGAGCATTTCCGGACGGATGCCAAGGGTGCAGTCGACATGTCCCTGCGGTCCATGGTAGAGCTTCCCGAATACCAGCCTCCCCAAGGGGCTGTCAGTAACCAAACTCTGTCCCTGGGCCTCTCCATCCGCCTTGATGAAATTGATCTTCGGGTTGCCGATGAAGTCCGCCACCTCCATGGTCGCCGGGTTCTGGTACAGGTTGACCGGGGTGTCCACCTGGGTCAGCACACCCTTGAAGAAAACCGCAATCCGGGTCGACATGGTAAGCGCCTCGACTTGGTCATGGGTGACATACACCACCGTGGTGCCCAAGTCCTTGTGCAGCCTCTTCAGCTCGCCACGCATGTCGATGCGCAGCTTCGCGTCCAGGTTGGACAGCGGCTCGTCCAGCAGGAGCAGCCTCGGACGGTTGACAATCGAGCGTGCGATCGCCACCCGCTGCTGCTGTCCCCCGGAAAGCTCGCTGGGATAGCGTTTCGCAAACTCGCCGATCTGCATCTTCTCCAGTGCCTCTTGGACCATGCCGGGAATCTTCTCCTTCGGCGTTTTCGCCACCGAGAGGACGAATGCGATGTTGTCGTAGACCGTCATGTGGGGCCACAGGGCATAGGACTGGAAGACCAGGTTCAGGCCCCGCTTCGAGGGGGGAAGGAAGAATGCCTCGCTGGCGTCGACCACCTTCTCGCCGTCGATCGTGATGGTTCCCTGTTGCGGTTTCTCGAGTCCCGCCAGGATGCGGAGCATGGTGGTCTTGCCACAGCCGGAAGGTCCGAGCAAGGTAAGGAAGTCTCCGTCGTGGACAACCAGGTTGACATCCTTCAACACGTGGTTGTTCCCGTAATACTTGTCGATGTGGTTCAGTAGAATCTCACTCATGGCGCTCAACCTCCCAGTCCGCCAGCCAAATCGGTCTTGAACAACTTATTCGAGAGCCAGTGCGTGAGGAAGACCAAGATGAACATCACGATGGCGATACAGTTGGATGGCTGGGTCCAACCCTCGGTGGAATACCAATATGCCAAGTAGGAAAGGGTGCCTTGCTTGGGGCTCATCAGCAGGACAATCAGGTCCAGTTCCTTCATGATGCTGATGAAAATCAACATGAATCCGCTCATGAAGCCATTTTTGGCAAGCGGGAAGACGATCCGGGCGAACCGTTTCGCGAACGAGGCCCCGACAATCTGGCCGGCCTCCTCGAGATCGGTGCCGATCTGCAGCATGCATGCCGTGCCGCTACGGCTGGCGAAGGGCAGGTGCTTGACGACGCTGACCAGAACCAGCAGGGCGAAGGACCCGTACAGGGGAGGGACGATCGTGACCGGCCCGATCTTCACCCCTTTGGAGAACATGGACAAATACATGGCTCCAAAGGCAATCGAGGGAATCAAATAGGGAATGAATGCGACTTGCTCGACGAATTGTCCGCTTTTCAGCTTGCGGCCGCGGGCGTTGATGTAGCCGATCAGTTGTCCGATGATGCTGGCGAAGATGCTGGTCAGGAAGACCAGTTTCAGCGTGTTCCATAGGAAACTGAGGAACTTGCGGTCCCTCAGGACTCCGTCGAGGCCCTCGTAGATGTCTCCACGGCCCTTGCCCAGCCAATAGTGGAGGGTCAGGTTCTTCAGAGAATAGTCGCCCACCTTCAGCATCAAGGTCTGGTAGCACATCAGCACCACAGGGAAGACCACCATGAGCGCGACAAAGAGATGGAGCAGGACCAGGATGGGGGTCCGCGCCTTTCCCAGCGGAATGGGGTTGCTGCGGGTTCCTTTGCCGTTCATGGTGACATAACTCTTGCGATGGCCGATGACCTTCTGGTTGACGAAGATGAAGATGGCGCTGATGGAGATCAGCATCAGGCTGATGGAGAAGCCCAGGCCTGCCTGCGCGCTGTTGACCGTGCTATGGATCATCGTGCTGATCGTGTAGTAGTTGACTTTCAGCCCGAGCATGGAGGGAACGCTGTACGTGCCGATCGCCTTGCTGAAGGTAAGGATCAATGCCGAAAGGATGGCGGGGAGCACGAGCGGCAGGGTGATTTTCCTGACAATCTGCCACTTGCTTGCGCCGATGAGCTCGCCCATCTCCTCGACTTCGCTGTTGATGGACTTCAGTGCGGCGGAGACAAGGAGATAGGAATACGAATAATAGTGGAGCGAGAGCACCAGGATGATGGGGACTGCGCCGTAACTGAGCCAGTCGGGAATAGGGACTCCCAGATAGGCGAAGAAGCCAGGGGTGCCGCCGACGCGCGTATTGCGGAAGATGGTGTTCCAGGAAAGGGCGATGGCCCACGAGGGGAGCATGTAGGGGACGATCAGCATCAAGCTGAAAAATTTCTTATGCGGGATATCGCTGCGTACCATCAACCAGGCAAAGGCGCTGCCAAGCACGATGCACAGAATGCTGGTGCAACCCGCGATGACCAGCGAATGGGCCAGCGGGATGTAGAACATGTTCTTGGCGATCATGCTGTGGAAGATGCGTTGCCAATAGTAGAACGTGAATTGCCCGGCGTGGCTGCCCTTTACCGCCTTCACGTCTACCTTTGCCAACGTGAAGGAGCTGGCGATCATTTCGACCAGCGGGAACAAAATCAAATAGGACAACAGGACGATCGCCACCAACGTCATGATGTTGTAGGGCGTGGTGAAAGCCTCGTGCAGTTCATTTTTCAGGCGCTTGGATGAAAACCGGACTGTTTTTGACATATTACGGCTAGTGTACCATTCTGCAGAGGGGTTTTCCACAGGGAAATCACACTTTCAACATGGTTTTCTCGTACTTTTTTCATAAATGCCAAGCCCGTTGGTCGGCATATACGCGTGGAACGTTTGTCCCTGATTTGGCACCTATTGATGAATTTTTGGAACCAACTGATGTTCTGGTTGCACACAATGACCGGTATCCTAGGAGGTATCAGGACGAGAGAAGCCTGATGGAACACAGGTGAAAGGGATGGAGGAAACGGACATGAAGGATATCGCGTTGATTACAGGCTCTTACGGCGGACTCGGTTCCTGCTTTGTGGACATTCACGGCAAGAGGGGTGGCGACATGATCCTTGTCGGCAGAAGCCAGAACAAGCTTGACGCACAAGCGGAAGAGGCATCGAGGAAGCACCATGTGGAAGTCCATACGATTGCCGTGGACCTCTCCAAGGCAGATGCCGCGCAGACAATATATGGCACCTGCAAGGAATACGGGTGGCTTCCGGATATCATCATCAACAACGCAGGCTTCGGGGGCCAAGGCGACTTCGCGCGGGAGCGGACGATGGAGCAGGATCTTTCCATGATTGCCGTGAACGTGGAGACACCGACCCGGATTCTGAAACTGTTCCTGAAGGACATGGTCGAACGCGGGAGCGGCAAGGTGCTGAATGTCAGCTCCACCGCGGCAATGACGCCGGGGCCCCTCCAGGCTGTGTATTATGCGACAAAGGCGTACCTGACGAGCTTCTCCGACTCCCTGTGGAGGGAGTTGCGGGGAACAGGCGTGACCGTGAGCTGCCTGATGCCGGGCGCGATGAGCACCGGGTTTGCGGGAGCTGGCGGATTGTCCGATACCGCGCTCTTCGCCCATGCGACTGACCCGATGCCGGTGGCGCAGGCAGGATACGACGCGATGCTGAAAGGCAGGATGGAAGTTACCGCAGGTCTGGTAGGAGCGCAGAAGGTGTGCTTCCCTATGTTTCCGCTGATGCCGAAGAAGCTGCTGATGGACAACATCTACAAGATGCAGATCCGCGGCAGCGCGAAGAAATGAGCGATGAAACCATTTTTCCAATCATGGCATACCGGACAGCAAATCCGTGCCCCTGTCCTTGCGGACCAAAGGCCACATTCGAGGAACGGGCGGCGTTCATGAAGAAGTCTGACCGGCTTGCAAGGAAAGATGGCAGAAAAGGAAGGACGTCAGGGCCTGCCGTCACGGACGCTTGTATCCGCACGGAAAGTATGCGAGAAATGTCAGGATGGAATCATCCATCTGGCGGAGGGAAAACCGATGAACCACTTTATCATCGACGGCAGGTATGACGACCTTCTGCGGTATTTCGGAATGGATACGGCGGTTGTCTTGAAGAAAGCGCAGTTGCCGGAAGATCTGTTCAGACACAAGACGGTGACCATGAAGGAAGAGGAATACTACCGTTTCCTGTCTGCGGTCTCTTTGTTGTCGGGAGAGGATGAGAACCTGCCGGTCAAAATGGCCACGACAAATCAGATAGAATCCTTCTCGCCCCCGGTTTTTGCCTGTTGGTGCAGCAAGAACGGGGAGCTATGCATCGACAGGCTCACGCGGTACAAGAAGTTGGTCGGACCGATGGGTTTTCATGTCACAAAGGATGAGACTTCCGTGACAGTGGGGCTGGAGCCCGGAGAAGAAGCCCTTTCCTTGCCCTCGTTCCTCGTACAGTCGGAGTTCGCTTTTCTGATCGGGATGATACGGAGGGCCACGCATGAGGACATCCATCCCCTCTGCATACAGATGCGGGAAATCCCTCGGGGTACAGCGTTTGCCGCCTTCGCTGGCGTCTTGCCGAGACAGTCGGGAAGCAATGCCATAACGTTTTCCTTGCGGGACCTTCAGGAACCTTTCATTTCCTTCAACGATGCCATGTGGAGCTATTTTGAACCGGAACTTGCCAAGCGTCTTGCAGATCTTGATGTGGACGATTCCGTCAGCGCGCGGGTACGCAGCGCACTGACAGAGCTGTTGCCTGGCGGTGCCGGAACGATTGAGAATGTGGCGGAAAAACTGGGACTTTCCCGAAGGACCTTGCAAAGGAAGCTGGCAGATGAGGACACCACGTTCCAGAAACAGTTGAACAGCATCAGGAACATTTTGGCCATCCACTACATCCGCAACACCGATATGACCGCCAACGACATGGCTTATTTGCTTGGATACGCAGAGCTGAACAGCTTTCTGAGGGCCTTTAGGGTATGGACGGGAAAGCGCATCACCGAATACCGCAAGGTCCTGGAAAGGAAAGAGGAGGAACCGTAGGAAACGAATCCTTCCTCATCGCTTGGAGACGCTGCGTACATGGTGGAGAACGGGAAGCGCTGCAAGCGAAGCCCAACCCGCCATGATGGCGAGCGTGGTGCCGGCGACCATGCAGAAATGGGCGAAGGAGAACCCTTGCGCCATACCCCTTTGCGGACCTCCCGCGCTACCATGGACATGGGCTTCCGCTTGGACAAAGGGAACGCTGATCCATGTCTTGAAGGAACTTGTGGCCATGACGAACACGGCAAGGACAACCAAGGCGGCCAGCAAGACGCAAAGGCATTGCCATTTCCCGACGGAAAGCTTGGCAGGCTTGAAGATGCGCTCGCTGTGCAAGCCAAGATGCAGGCCGATCAGGATCAGGAACAGGGCGGCGGCAAAGAAATGGACCGGAATCATGAACTCTCCGCCAGCATGGGGAAAGAGTTTCTTGCTGACCATCAGCCCGGAGACCAGAAGGAGGATGGTCCCGAGCACGAGGGCGGCATCGACAAAAGCCATGAACCGGATCTTCGCGCCCACCCCTCTCTGAAACAGGCGTGAAAAGACCGAACGGACCCATGGGGCATGCATGGCAAGATGTATCAGGCAGAGGATGAGCAGGACGAGGCCGGCCACCTCGTGGTACATCAGCGATATGGCGTTCTTGCTGAACACGGTCAGGAAACCGAGAACCAGAACCAGGTCAATTCCGTAGGAGCATGTTTTTTTCATATCCTCAACATATCGGTTTTTTCAAAGTTCGCATAAGCGGACTTCACCGTTTTTCACGAAACATCGCTGTTGCACACACACAAAAGCCATGATAGGATAGGGCGAAAAGTAAATTCGCCCGAGAGAAAAGAGAACAGGGCACGCGTATCCGGTAGGGATAGGTGTGTCTTGTTCTTTTTGTATGTTCCCAGGAGAGAGGAGGATCCCGAAAGATGGATTATGATGTACTGGTCATCGGCGGAGGCGTGACGGGGTGTTCGATTGCCCGCAGCTTGTCCCGTTACGACCTGAGAATCGCCCTGTTGGAGAAGGACGAGGATGTGTGCAGCGGCACGAGCAAGGCAAACAGTGCCATCGTCCATGCAGGCTATGACCCGGTTCCAGGCACGTTGAAGGCAAAACTGAACATCGAAGGGTCGAGGATGATGCCCCAGCTCGCCAAGGACCTTGACATCGACTTCAAGCAGAATGGATCGCTGATTGTCTGCTTCGACGAGGCCGACAAGCCCAAGCTCCGGGAACTGTACGACCGGGGTGTCGCCAATGGCGTTCCCGACATGAAGATCCTCTCCGGTGACGAGGTCCGCGCCTTGGAGCCGAACCTTTCCCGGAACATTGTCGCCGCGCTGTTCTGCCCGACTGGCGGAATCGTTTGTCCCTTCGGCCTTACCATCGCTTTGGCGGAGAACGCCTATGCGAATGGAGTGGAGTTCCGCTTCAACAGCGAGGTGGAGCATATCGGCCGGATGGATGGCGGCTGGAAAGTCGACCTGAAGGGCGGCAAGAGCCTGAGCGCGACCTACGTGGTCAATGCCGCAGGCATCTATGCAGACAAGCTGCACAACATGGTCTGTGAGAAGCCGATCAAGATCGTCGCCCGCCGTGGCAACTACATGCTGCTGGACAAGGAAGTCGGCGATTTCGTCAGCCGTACCATCTTCCAGCTGCCGACCAAGGCAGGCAAAGGAGTCCTGGTCACCCCGACCATCCATGGAAACCTGCTGATCGGACCGACTTCGGTCGCCGACAGCGACAAGGAGGATACACGCACCTACGCCGTCGATCTGGATGACGTGGCGGCCAAGGCCGCTCTTTCCGTCAAGGACGGCAAGCTCCCGTTGAGAAAAGTGATCACCAGCTTCAGCGGACTGCGGGCCCACGAAGTCGGAGACGACTTCATCATCGGCGAGGCCGCCGGAGCCCCTGGTTTCTTCGATGCCGCCGGTATCGAGAGCCCGGGACTTTCCTGCAGCCCTGCCATTGGCGATTATGTTGCCCGGATGATTGAGGAAAAGGCCAAGGCACCGAAGAAGGAGCGCTGGATCGCCACCCGCAAAGGAATCACCAAAACCCGCGACATGAAGCCCGAGGAAAGGACCCGGCTGATCAAGGAACACCCGGAGTACGGCACGATTGTCTGCCGGTGCGAGCAAATCAGCGAAGGTGAGATCATCGACGCCATCACGCGTCCGCTCGGCGCGGTCAGCATGGACGGCGTCAAGCGACGTTGCCGTGCCGGCATGGGCCGTTGCCAGGCGGGCTTCTGCACACCGCGCACCATGGAGTTGCTCTGCAAGTACAGGAAGATGCGGATGGAAGAGGTCTGCAAGAACCAGAAGGGCAGCGAGCTGATCAAGGGGGCGAACAAATGAGACATGACATCGTGATTATCGGCGGTGGTCCTGCCGGACTGGCGGCCGCCGTTTCCGCGCGCAAGCAGGGTGTCGGGGATATCCTGATCCTGGAGCGTTCCGAGTCCCTTGGAGGCATTCTGAACCAATGCATCCACAACGGCTTCGGCCTGCATACCTTCAAGGAGGAACTCACCGGACCGGAGTACGCCCAGCGGTTCATCGACCAGGTGCTGGAGCTTGGCATCCCTTACAAGACCAACAGCATGGTCTTGGACGTCCAGCCCCACAAGGTCACCTACATCAACCGCGAGGAGGGCATGGTCACCGTCGAGGCGGGCGCCATCATCCTCGCCATGGGTTGTCGCGAACGACCCCGCGGCGCCTTGAACATTCCCGGCTACCGCCCGGCTGGCATCTATTCCGCCGGTACCGCCCAGAGATTGATGAACATCGAGGGATATAAGGTCGGCAGCAAGGTGGTCATCCTCGGA
>CAJMOS010000022.1 GCA_905215015.1 uncultured bacterium
TGCCTTCAATGCTTCGCTTGCAATCGCGAAGAACCCGGGACGCAGCTACAACCCTTGTCTGATCTACGGCGGCGTCGGTCTGGGCAAAACCCATCTGATCAACGCCATCGGAAACTACGTCATGGCGCATCAGCCTGAGTTGAAAGTGCTCTACATCACCGCCGAGGCTTTTGCCAACGAGTTCATCGCCTCTATCGGCATGGGCATCGAAAAACAACAACAGTTCAAGAACAAGTTCCGAAAAGTCGACGTCCTGCTCATGGATGATATCCAGTTCATCCAGAACAAGACCCAGTCCCAAGAAGAACTCTTCCATACCTTCAATGAACTGTATGAATCAAAGAAGCAGATGGTGTTCACCTGTGATAGACCCCTCAACGAACTGAAAGGTGTTTTCGATCGTCTCACCAGCCGATTCGAGCGTGGATTGAACGCTGATCTTCAGCCGCCAGCATACGAAACGAGGGTCGCTATTCTCCAAAATAAATGTAGATTACAGGGAAAATCGGTCGGAGAGGATATTATTCGGTATGTCGCGGAGAACGTGCAGTCCAACGTTCGAGATTTGGAAGCTTCTCTTACCAAATTGATTTCCTACAGCGAGTTGCTCAATGTGGAACTGACCTTGGACAAGGCCCGAGACCTGCTCGCCCCCATGCCCTTCATGCAGTCGAAGGGAAAGGAGGCAGGGCTCAACATCCAGACGATCATCAAAGTGGTCTGCAACTACTTCAACGTCAACGTAAGTGATTTGAAAGGTAAGAAAAAAAACAAGTCACTTACCCAACCCAGACAGATTGCCATGTACTTGGCAAAGCAACTGACCAACTTTTCCTTCACGGAAATCGGGGCTGAGTTCGGCAACCGTGACCATACCACGGTAATGCACGCGTGTGACCGCATCTCCTCCACCTGCAGCGTAGATCCAGAACTCAAATCGGTCATAGACAAAATGAAAAAGGAGATACAGGCCAGCGCGTAAGTTGTGGATACGCTCGGGATAACCGGTGGATTCAGGTGGATAATTTTTTTCACGTGTGTCTCAATTGTGGATAACAGTCGGGTGTCCACTCCGAAATCCACCAGTTCACGTTCTCACAACCATCGCTCTAGAAATGAATTAATGAGTTATCCACCGTTTTTTGTGCTACTATTACTATGATTACGAGAGATTTACCTGTATATTCATTATAAGAAAAGAGGATTACGACCATGAAATTTTATTGCAAGCAGGAAGACATCCTGAACGAAATCGCCTTCGCGATGGACTTCACCCAGCAGAAAAACTCCCTCTCCATCCTGAGCAACATCTACCTGGAGACCAAAGACGACATCCTGACCATCCGTTCCACCGACACCGCAAGCGGTTTCACCACGCAGATTCCCGTCCAGACAGTCGAAGAGGGAAGCACCATCGTCTTTGGCGAGAAATTCCTCGACACGCTCCGCTTGCTTCCCAATACCACGATTCTTTTCGCTCAGAAAGACAATGTCCTGAAGATTTCTCCCGAAGACTCAACCGTCAAATTCAACTCGACACTGAAAGTGATGGACGCTTCCGACTTCCCTGAACTGGAAAGCGCGGATGCCGACTCGTTCTTCACGATCGGCCAAAAAGCCTTCATCACGATGGCCGACCAGACCTCTTTCTCGGTTGGCACTGATGAGACCAGACAGTTTCTCTGCGGCTTGTATCTGGAAAAAAGCCCGGTCGGTATGAACATGGTCGCTACCGACAGCCGCAGACTCTCCCTAGTCGAACGAAAGTTCTCCGAGAACATTCCCGATTTCAAACCAGTCATCATACCCGTCAAGTTTTTCAATGAGTTGAAGAAACTGGCTCCCGGCGATGGAGTGATGGATCTGTGCATCAAAGAACACATCATCTTCGCGAAAATCGCGAAAAGATTCTTCTATACCACGCTAATCAAGAGTGCGTTCCCGGATTATCGACGTGTCATTCCCCAACAGCAGACGCATCATTGCACCCTGAAAATAAAGGATACGATTGACGCGATCAAGCGTGTCGCTGTTTCTATCGACAGCCGTGTCTGCAAAATCTACCTGGAAATCGCTCCTAACCAGATGACGCTGTTCAGTGAGGGAAACGAGATTGGAGACGCGAAGGAGACACTGGACTGCCAGTATGACGGTGAGACAACCACGATTTGCCTCAACTACATCTATCTTGTGAGTCCTCTGAAGGTGATGGAAGGAGAGACCTTCACGTTCAACTTCACCGATCCTCTCCACCCTGTCACACTGTGTCCGGAAGGTGAACATGACTACTTCCATCTCATCATGCCGATGCAGCCCGGTGTGTGATGCGCTTCACTTCCATACAGACTGCGCAATTTAGAAATCTGGTTACCTCTACAATACCTGTCGGATGTCGGCAGGTATTGCTTGTTGGAGAAAACGGACAGGGAAAAACAAATTTTCTTGAGGCTCTCTACGTGCTCTGCTATGGTTCCTCGTTTCGCACCCAGGATTTTCATGACTTGGTTCGTATCGGCGAGACTTCCTTCAAGTTGAAAGGTATGTTCACTGACGAGCAGAATATTTCTCATGAAATATCCCTGCTGTTCAAACAAGGCAAAAGAGCTATCCAGATTGATGGAAAGACACTGACAGACCGGAAACAGCTCATCTATACCATTCCATGCATTGTCTTCAGCCACGCGGATATCACCTTCGTCAACGGAGATCCCGAAGATCGGAGACGTTTCTTCGACCAGACGATGAGCATGTACGATCCGATGTTCTTGGATAATCTAAGAAGGTATAAAATGCTGGTAAAACAGCGTAATCAGGCTATCAAAGACGAAACATACGATTTGATTTCCCTGTATGACGTGCAGCTGGCAAAGTATGGGCTGGCGATTCAGCGGGCCCGATCTCACGCAGTCGACGAGTTCAACAAAATTTTTCCATATCTCTACAAACAGGTAAGTGGAATCGATTGGGACGTGACCATCAACTACGCTCCTTCCTGGAAAGAGTGTGAAAGCGAGGAACAGGTTATCCAGTACCTGGAGTCAGGACTGGAACGGGACAAGGTCATGCAGACCACGACGAGTGGAGTGCATCGTGACCGTTTTCTCGTGAAGGTTGACGGAAAACTGCTGGTTGATGTAGGCTCCACGGGCCAGATCAGGCTTGCTTCCTTGCTGTTCCGGGTCGCGCAGATGCGTTTTTTTCAGCAGAAGACGGGGAGAAAGCCGCTGATTTTGCTGGATGACGTGCTTTTGGAACTGGATTACGAGAAGCGGGCGCGTTTCCTCAAAGTCATCGACGATTACGACCAGGCGTTTTACACGTTTCTGCCGGAGGAACAATATTTCGATACACTGCAAGGTCACGACGCCCTAGTGTATCATGTGAAGGAAGGGGAACTGAAGCTGCATGAAGAAGCGTGAGAGGGCTAATTGCAAACCTGGTCAGACAATGGATGCCGAGGAGATGGTGAAATTGCTCCTCAAAGATTTCCATATGGATCTGAACGACCCGCGGCTCACGCTTGGGAGCAAATGGAAAGATTTGGTAGGCGAAAAATGCGCCTGCCACACGGTTCCATCCGATATCAGGGGCGATGTGCTTTTCGTCAAAGCGGACCATCCTGTCTGGGTCCAGCTGATTCAGCTTCAGCAACAGCAGATTATCTCACGGGTGAACGAAGCGTATCCGAGTCTGCGATTGAAAAGAATTCATGTGCTGCGGTCCGAGTAGCTTGACGCAACTAACGTAGCTGTATATAGTTTGAAACTCGCAAGGGATAGGTATCCCTATTTTTGTGTAAAAAACTATCCGCATGAAACATGCGATGAAACTGGAGTTGCGACATGAGTTACAAGGGTGTTAGGACGTATCAGCCGAGTAAGATGAGAAGAAACAGAAAATTCGGGTTCCGCGCTCGAATGGCTACCAAGGGCGGTCGTGCTGTGCTTGCTCGTAGAAGAGCAAAGGGCAGAAAAAAGCTGACCGTAAGCGATGAGAAAAAGCCTTACTAAGCAAGAAATTCTCAGAAGTCAACCAGAGATTGATTTGCTTTTCAAGCACGGTAAGTCTCAATCTGTAAAGGGAATGAAGCTTATCGTGCGAAAGAACGACCTTCACTTTTCCCGTATGATCGTGATTCCCGTCAAGCATTATGGTACTGCTGTCGAGCGTAACAAGGTGAGACGCCGGATCAAAGAGATTTGGAGATGTTCGAAAGAACAGTTGGCCTCTGGCTATGACTTTGCTTTTGTGATGTATCCAGGTAATGCGTACGACCATTTCCAATTAACGCAGTTGTTCCAAACCCTCTGTCAGAAAGCGGGGGTTTTGTTGTATTCCGATTCCCCAGTCCTGCATTGATCTGTATCATTCCCTGTATGCTTCATCGATAATCCATTACAGGAACATATATGGAAAAAAATACCATTCTCGCGGTAGTGCTGTCCGTCATTGTCATCACGGTCGGCATGACTGTGCAGGCGACTTTGTTCCCTTCACAGCCGAACACCACTCAGACCACCACGGAGGAATCGTCTCCAAAAGAGAATACCGCCACCGTGGTCCCCTCTACGGAAGTAAGCAGTTCCCTTGCCTACAACAGCGGTGCCGCTGGATCATTCAAACCGGTTGACGATTCGTCCGCCAGCAAGGAAAAGTTCACGTATGCGACCAACGTGTTCACCATCACCTTCGATCCTGTGGGTGCTTCCGTTTCCTCCATCAAACTGAACAAGCATCTCGACAACGGACAATCTGTCGAGTTGCTGTTCAACGAAGGGGACCGTAACGCGTTTTTGATGTATGCGGGGAGAGACACTTCGACCCCGATTGACGCGACATTCAACGCGAAGGTTGACGGCAACAAGGTTGTTTTCAGCCAGAATTTCGTCAGTGAGGGTTCCAAAGACCCATTCACCATCACGAAGACCTACACTTTCGGTCCTGACGAGTATCTGTTCAGCATCAACGTGGACATCCAGAACAGCGTCAACGCCGTTCTGCCCCTTTCCTTCGAGAACGAAGCCTATACGCTGGCTTTCGAGCCTCAGATTGGACCTGCGTTCACGGAAATGAAGCAAGACCAGTACTCGTACCGCCGCTTCTATACCAAGGCTGATGGATCGAAGAAAAAGAAACAGGTCAACATGCGTGGAAACGTATGGGAGTCCGACAGTTCCTACAGTTGGGTCGCGTTGGTTGGAAAATATTTCTCCGCCATCGTCATTCCCGATATTCACACCAATCATATCCAGTTGACCCAATATGCGGACGATAACGCCGCCGTCTCCTACAAGGACAAGATGTATTTCTCCCGTTCCGCTACACGTGGAGCGTCCATCAACGATACGTACCAGGTCTATATCGGGCCTCAGCTGAAGAGCGCCATGGTGATTTATGACCATCCGGAGGACAACAGTTTCGGTGCCCGTGACCTGAACCTGCAGGCGGCTCTTGACTCCTCTTCCGGTCTCGGATGGCTTGAAAACCTGTTGATGTGGATTCTGAACCTGTTCTACAAGGTCATCCCGAACTACGGTATCGGCATCATCCTTACCACTCTGCTGATCAAGGCTTTGCTCTATCCCTTGACCAAGAAAAGCATGGCGAGCACCGCCAAGATGAGCGAGTTGCAGCCGAAGCTGAACGAAATCAGGGAGAGATATCCGAACGATCCGCAGAAGCAGAACATGCTGATGAGCGAGCTGTACCGGAAGGAAAAGATCAACCCGATGGGGGGATGTCTCCCATTGTTGATCCAATTCCCGATCCTGATTGCCTATTTCGGCCTGTTGAACAAACACTTCGAGCTTCGTGGAGCCATGTTCATTCCCGGATGGATTCCCGACCTTTCCCAACCGGATACCATCTTTACGTTCCCGTTCAACATCCCGTTCCTGGGGAACCAGCTGCATCTGCTGCCAATCCTCTACACGATCAGTATGATTTTCTCGATGAAGATCACGCAGAACCAGAACACGGGCTCCGACCAGAAGGGAATGATGGCTTTCATGACCTATGGAATGCCCCTGATTTTCTTCTTCTGGTTGTATAACTCGCCATCTGGTTTGATGGTCTACTGGTCAGTCATGAACGTTGTCTCTATTATCCAGCAACAGTTCATGAACAAGTCGGTGAAGAAGAACGAGACGAAGGACGTCAAATTCACGGTCACCAAAAACACGAAGAAAAAATAAGAGGTTGAGCATATATGACGAAAGATTTTGAAGGTAGAACCGAGCAGGAAGCGATTGACAAAGCAATCGCCGACCTCCATATCGGGCGTGAAGACTTTGACGTGGAAATCGTCTCCAAGACTCCGGGCGGTCTCTTTAAAAAGGGAAGCGTGAAAATAGCCGTCCACTATGGCGAGGAGAACAATGCCCCTCTTCCTTCCAACATTTCCCCGATGGGCAAGGTGCAGGAAGCACCCGAAAGCCAGATGGATGATGGCCCGGATCTTGAGGAGCCGGCGGATCCGGAGCTCGAGAAGAGCATCGTCGACTTTGTGAGCGGCCTGCTGGAGAAAATGGGGTATGTGGCTACGGTAAAGGTCGCTTTCCGCAAGGAGCGCAAGCTCGGATTGAACATCGAAAGCGATTCCAGCGCGATCATCATCGGACGCAAAGGAAAGAATCTGGACGCCATCCAGCTGTTGGCCAATGTCTTCGCTGGCAAAAAGGATGACGACCTGAAGGTCATCATCGATAGCGAGAACTATCGTACGCGCCATGAGGAGCAGCTGATCCGCATGGCACTTCGGAGCGCGGACCAGGTCAAGAGAAGCGGAAGAAGCGTGCTCCTTGAGCCGATGAACCCCTTCGAGCGTCGTCTGATCCACACCGCACTGAACGATTATGGAGTCGACACCAAGAGCGAGGGTGACGGGCTGTACAAGCAGATCCGCATCACGCTGAAGCGCGACAACTGATTGTTCCGTTTCACAGAGAAGGAAGCTTCCCAAAAGAGGAGGCTTCTTTTTTTGTTTCTTTTGGGCTGGAAGTGTGGTAAGGTGCTAATTGTTAGCTACCTAATATTAGGATACTAACAATTGGAGACGCGATGACCAATCTTGATTTGCTCACCCTTTACTGGAACGGAACCCACCTGCTCAGACGGGCTAATCCCTTTCATGGACAAATGCGCATCCTTTCCCTCCTCAGAGAGCGGGGGACCGTGACACAACGCTTGCTTGCCGACCTGCTTGACCGGCGCCCCGCAACGCTCAGCGTACAGCTGGATGACATGGAAAAGCTGGGATATGTGAAGCGCGTCAAGCGAAGCGACGATAAGAGGAACATTGACGTTTCTTTAACGGATGATGGCTTGAAAGCCGCTCAAGAAGCAGATATTGAACGGAAGAGGCTAGCAGAAAGCCATTTTTCCATCTTGACGGAGGAAGAGCGAAATACGTTTGCTGCATTGCTTCTGAAGCTTGAGAGTGCCTGGGAGAACATGTCATGAAACTCATCGCCTCATACGTGAAGAGGCATCTTTTGATATTCCTTGTCTCGATGGGCTTTCTCTGTCTGGAGTGTGTGGCGACACTCCTGCTTCCTTCCTACATGGCTCTGATTGTCGATAAGGGCGTCAAGCAGGCGGATACCGTCCTGATTCTCCATTACGGCATGGTGATGTTGTTGATCACCTTGATAGGTGCCTGCGGCGCGGCGATGCGGAACGTCTTTGCCTGTATTGTCAGCCAGACAGTGGCAAAGGAGATACGGCTCGACCTTTACCGTAAGATATCCTCGCTTTCCTTGGAGAATATCGACCAGTTTTCCACCGGCAGCTTGATTACCCGGATCACCAATGACGTGACCAAGGTACAGGAATTCGTCTCCGGCTGCATGCGCATCATGTTCAAGGCTCCGGTCACCTGCGTTGGCGCCATTTGCCTGATTATCATCGAGACTCCCGCCCAGATACCAATGATGCTGGTGGTGCTCTTCTTTTCCTTCCTCTGGATTGCGCTGAACACAATCCAAGGGTATCCCAGATTTGGAACCCTGCAGAAGAAGCTTGATGTTCTCAACACGACGAGCCGCCAATTCCTTTCCAACATCCGGGTAGTGAAGGCTTTTTGCGCCGAACAGAGGGAGGAGGCGCGGTTTGACACGGCCTCGGGGGAGTATGCGGTGGCAGGAACGAGCGCGAACAGGGTCAATGCCATCTATGGACCTCTGATCAACCTGTCGGTCAATTTTGGAATCGTATTTCTGTTGTGGATAGGTTCTTTCACATCCGACGGCCATATCGGGTTGTTGATGGCGTCGGTCAACTACATGGTACAGGTGCTGCTTGCCTTGTCTATGGTCAGCAATATCATGAACCGGACGGTACGAGCCCTGACAAGCGCCGCCCGAATCCGGGAGGTATTGGAGACACAACCAGTACAGACGGAGGAAGTAAATCCCAAGGTCTTCAGGCTTTCTGGCGCGTTGGCATGCGAAGACGTCTCTTTCTCCTATGCGGGAGCCTCCAACCGGGCTCTGAATCATGTCACATTCTCCATTCCCCGAGGAACGACTCTTGGCATCATCGGTCCCACGGGAAGCGGAAAGAGCACCCTCGTCAATCTGGTGCCCCGTCTCTACGACGCGAGCGAGGGGGTGGTGTCTGTCGATGGTGTGGATGTGAAGCACCTGAGCATCGCGTCTCTGCGGCAGCAGGTCTCCTTCGTCATGCAGAAGGCGACGCTCTTTACCGGGACCATCAGGGAGAACTTGCTGTGGGGCAATGAGGACGCGAGCGACAAAGAGGTGGTCAAGGCCTGCCATATCGCCTGTGCCGACGAGTTCATCAACAGGATGCAAAATGGGTATGGAACGCTTCTGGGTCAGGGAGGGGTCAATCTTTCCGGCGGCCAGAAACAACGGCTTTCCATCGCCCGCGCGCTGTTGCGGAAACCATCGATTCTGGTTCTGGACGATGTGACCAGCGCCCTTGATGCCCAGACCGAGGCCACAGTCCTCGCAAGGTTGCGCGAGGCTTTTGCCTCGACGACCGTGCTGCTGGTCACCCAGAGAATCTCTACTGCCATGAAGGCGGACCGGATTCTGGTGTTGGACAATGGCGAGGTGAAGGGGTTCGATTCCCACGAGAAACTTATGAGAGAATGTGCCACCTATCAGGAAATCTGGAAGTCACAGATTGAAGGAGGATACCATGGCTGACACTCGGATCGTCATGCCTCAGAGAACCAATCCTGCGGGCATGAGCAAGACTCCGGTGGTAAAACCAAAAGACATGAGGGGGACGCTTCGTCGTCTCTGGACCATGACCAGAAATCATCGCAAGGGATTGGGAATCATCCTGTTTCTTTCGGCGTTATCCTCGTCGGGAGCAATCGTGTCTCCTCTTGTCATTGGGTGGGTGGTAACGGCGATAGACCAGAAATCCCCGGTGTTTGGGGTTCTGTTCCTGCTGGCTGTCCTGTACGTGGGGGAATGGCTGGTTTCTTTCTTCCAGCAGTTCCTTATGGCTTCGACCGGCCAAAGGATCATCAACCAGATCCGTATCAACCTCTTCCACGCGATGAACCGTCTGCCGGTGGCCTTCTTTGATTGTCACCAGCATGGTGAGCTGATGAGCAGGTTGACCAACGACGTGGATACCATCAGCCAGACCATCAGTGATTCTCTGACTTTACTTTTGACCTATTCGTTCACCATCCTTGGCGTGCTTGTCTGCATGGTAGCGCTGAGTCCTCTGCTCACCTCGATTGCCCTTGTTGGAGTCTTCTTCGTGCTGCTTGTGACGAGAATCATCACCCGGCGTACCGGCAAACTGTTCAAGGATCAGCAGAACATCCTTGGATCTCTCAACGGGCAGGTGGAAGAGAGCATCTCCGGTCTTCAGGTGGTCAAGGCTTTCGGAAGGGAGGAACAGATGGTGAAGGACTTCACGGACCGGAACGAACAGCTCTGCCGCACCGCCATCACCGCCAACATCTGGTCGGGTTTCCTGATGCCCTTTACCGGCATCATCAATAACCTCAGCTACCTGTTATTGGCGACGGCGAGCGGATTGTTGGCGGTACAGGGCATCATTACCATCGGCCTGATCACCACATTCCTCCTCTATTCACGCCAATTGGCAAAACCATTCGTACAGATTTCCAACATCTACAACACCTTCCAGACCGCCGTCGCCGGTGCCGAGCGTGTCTTTGAAATCATGGATGAAAAACCGGAACCGGAGGATGGAAGCGGGGCTCTTTCCATCACTGTTCCCAAGGGGGATATCTCGTTCAAGCATGTCACCTTCGGCTATCGGAAGGGACGACCTGTCCTGAAGGATTTTTCCTTGGATGTTCCGTCGGGAACCCGGGTTGCCATCGTCGGTCCTACCGGTAGCGGAAAGACCACCATCATCAGTTTGCTTTCCAGGTTCTACGACGTGGACAGTGGAACGATCTTTCTCGACGGACACGATATCAGGGACTATCGGATGCACGATCTCCGCTCTGTGTATGGCACGGTGCTTCAGGATACTGCGCTCTTCTCCGATACGGTGAAGGCCAATATCGCCTACGGGGCGGAAAAGGCGACATCCGACATCATCAGGCAGGCAGCCAAGGTAGCCGGGGCGGATTCCTTCATCGAGCGTTTGCCGAAGAAATACGACACCGTGCTTGCCCAGGGGGGCATGGAACTCAGTCAAGGGGAACGGCAGTTGCTCACCATCGCCAGGGCAGTGCTGGCAGACGCTCCGATTCTGATTTTGGACGAAGCCACCAGTTCGGTCGATACGGTCACCGAGCAGCACATCCGGCGGGCCATGCTCCAGATGACCAGGGGCCGCACCTCGTTCATCATCGCCCATAGGCTTTCCACCATCAGGGATTCCGACCTGATCGTCTATCTGGAAAACGGACAGATCCTCGAGCAGGGGACGCATGAGGAGCTGATGGCGTTGCATGGGCGCTACGAGCACCTGTACCGGCTCCAGACCGGGTTGGAGGAGTGCCACGGGGAAAGAGAATGTCTGTGGTAGACCTTCCTCTGGTGGTGCATAATAATACAACAAGGGCTGCGATCAAGGTTTCTTGGTTGCAGCCCTTGGTTTGTCCTTCTGTACGAAGTGTCATTTCTTCAGGGTGATGATTCTCTCCCAAGGGACGTCGGTCCTGCCGAAATGGCCGTAGTTGTCGCTTGCCTGATAGATTGGTCTCAGCAGGTCGAGCTCTTGGATGATTCCGCCTGGGGTCAGGTCGAAGTTCCTGCGGACGATATCCTCAAGCTCCTGGTCGCTGACCACGCCGGTGCCGAAGGAATCGACGAAGATGGAGATCGGATCGGGGACGCCGATGGCATAGCTGAACTGGATCTCGCACTTCGAGCAAAGCTTGTTGGCCACCAGGTTCTTGGCGACGTAACGGGCCATGTATGCGGCACTGCGGTCGACCTTCGACGGGTCCTTGCCGCTGAAAGCACCGCCGCCGTGACGGCCCATGCCTCCATAGGTGTCCACAATGATTTTCCTGCCGGTCACGCCAGTATCGCCGGCAGGACCACCTATGACAAAGCGGCCGGTCGGGTTGATGTAGTACTTGGTGTCCTTGGTCAGCATTCCGGTCGGCTCAAGCACCGGCTTGACCACCTCGTCCATCAGGAAGTCGTGGATTTGTTCTTCCGTAGCTTCCGGCTTATGCTGGTGGCTGATGACGATACTGTCGATGGCGATGGGTTTGCCATCCTTGTAGATGACGGAAACTTGGCTTTTCGAGTCGGGCCTGAGGAAGGGGGCCTTCCCGGTTTTACGCAACTCGGTAGCTTTTCGGAGCAGTGCGTGGGAATACATGACCGGAGCGGGCATGTACTCGGGAGTCTCGTCACAAGCGAATCCGAACATCATTCCCTGGTCTCCTGCTCCCTGTTTCCCGCTCTTGCTGGTGGCGGCATTGACGCCAAGCGCGATGTCAGGGCTCTGCTTCTTAATCAGGTTGATGATGGTGAGGCTGGCGGCATCAAAACCGCACAGCGGTTCGGTGTAGCCGATGCCGGCGACCACTCCACGGACGATGGAATCCACGTCGAGAACCGCCTTGGTCGTGATTTCTCCGCCAACGACTACCGTATTGGTTGTGGCGAAAACCTCGCATGCGACATGGGAATTCTTGTCGGCTTTGAGGCACGTGTCCAAAATCGCATCGGCAATCTGGTCGCAAACCTTGTCTGGATGCCCTTCGCTTACCGATTCGGAAGTGAAGATATGAAGACCTTTTGTGAGCATGAAACCCTTCCTTTAGGCAGAAGAGGGTAGAAGATACAGAACTGTTTCTCCCCTTTTAGCCATGTTGTTTATTGACGCCCGCAAGCCGGGAGGCAAATCAGCGTCGCACCGCATATAGTACACGCTCTCGTGTAAAGGTGCAAGCAACCTCTTGCAGGAAAACAAATAACTGGACAGACTGCATTAAGTGTCTAAAAGTTAGGAAAGAAAACTAAAAAGATTCACTAAATATTCTAATCATGGCATTACTCTTTTGTAATTCGACAACTCATTATAAAATAAGAAGTTGGCAGTATCTGGCAGAAAAGAAAACTACTAAACAGACGCTAAGTTTGTATATAAGTTATATAAATTTGTAACACATTTGATATTGCATATTTAAAAAATACATGATAGGTTTTTTGTACCGTCACAAGGAGGGATACTGTCATGAAACAGAAAGAAACTTCTTCAACTGCTCAGCACAAGTCTTTCCTTCGTCGTCTGTTCGAGGAAGTGGCGAGAGCGTTCTCCGACCTGACGAATGGTAATTAGGGGGAGTTGCTTGCAGTGCAAGGGGACCGGTTTCCGGTCCCTTTTCCTTTAGGTGCGCTTCTTTTTTAGAGATTCTCAAGGTATGTAAGCATCTCGCTCGCGCTTGGAGGACACCCTTTCAGGCTGCTGCCAAGATGACGCGTGCACTTGCCGACTCCGATCAGCGAAGGGTCTTCCACCTTTTGATATCCTTGGCCGATGCAGATTTGTTGGGGAAGCGAATCAAGTCCGCCATTTTCGTCCAGGCGCTTCAGGGCGTGGATCAGGTTCCCGAAGCAGGCCGAGCAGGCGTCTTTGGGAAGGGTGTTGCGGGCGAGGTCTCGGGCATAGCCGGTCGGATGGATGTCGATGACGCTTTGTGGCTCATTGAGCTCGATGATGTTGGCGCGGGAGAGATCGGAGCTGCCAACCCCGTACTCCTCGGCAAGTCCGATGTATTCGACGTCCTTGAGATTGAAACCCATCAGGCTTGCCCCGAAAGCGTCGCACAGGACACTGTCGCGGGCTGTGAACATGCGGTTGGTCTGGACCGGATTGCCGCCTTCCTCGAAATCCATGTCTCCGTTCAATGAATCTACCACGATGAAATCAGCGTGGCGATAGGCATTGAGTGCGGCAATCGGCTTCATGAGGCCGAGGGCATGAAAGCTTCGTTTGGATTTGTTGGAAAGGACTCCCTTCATGTTCTTGAGGGCGCAGGTCATCAGGGTCTGGCAATGGCCTTTCAGCACGGGAAGGGAAATCAGAAAGTCGCAGTCCATGACGGTCTTGCAGATTTGCATGGAGATGCCTTCGCTGACAATCGTCTCATACTGGTCCTTCTGACCATCGACGATGTCGACGTGGTACTTGCGGCCGATATCATAATACCCGTTGGCGCGGAATCCCCGATCTGTGTTATCCCCGACCCAGGAGCCTTCCTCGATGGTGATGTGGGAGAAACCTTTCGCTTGGAGGTACTCGATGATGGCGACGGCAATCTCCGGGTGGGTCGTGGCTCCTCCTTCCGGGGTGACTCCCACGACAAGGTTCGGTTTCAACACAATCTTCGCATCGGGATTTCCGATGAGCTTGTCCAACTCGGCAGCCTCGATGAGCTTGCGGGTCATCGAGCTCGGATCGATACCGTAGGTAATGATGATATCTTCTGGTTTCTGCATGCCCTCATGATAAAGAGAATAAGGGGGACGGCGCAATTCCAAATTTAGAGACTCCAGGAACCTGTTTCCAGCACGTGTTTCAGAAAGCGGGCGCGCTCTGGGGAGAACTGCGCTCCCCACTGGCTGATGATTTCTCCTGCGAGGAACGATGCGATCATGCCGCTTTCGGCAATTGAGTGATGGGTACATAGACCATACAGGTAACCAGAGGCATACGTGTCGCCCGCTCCGGTGGTGTCGATCGGATGGACGGAACCCTTGACCGGAATAATCAGCAGTTGCCCGTTATGGCAGATGTAGGAACCTTTTTTACCGTTCTTGACGATAGCGGTGGGACAAAATTTGCCTAGTTGCTTGCAATTTTCCACAGGATCCTCATTTCCGAAAAGAATGTGTGCTTCTTCCCTGTTGGCGTATACGATGTCACAACTGGAACGAATCAGTTCGATGAAATCATCATGATATCGTTTTACGGCCATCGGGTCGGCGATGTCGAACGAAACAACGGTATGCGATTGCTTCGCCAAGGAAAGGGTGTGCTTTATGGCCTGTTTCTGGCTTTCCGTGTCCCACATGTAGCCAGTGAAATGGAAAAAATCCGCTTGAATGACCGACTCGTCATTGACATCTTCCTGAGAGTACTGGCGGTTGGCTCCAAGGTAGGTGTTCATGCTGCGCTCTGAATCCTCCGTGACAAGGATGACGCTGGCGCCGGTATGTTGGTCGATGCTGCGGACCAGTTCGTTGCGCACACGTTTCTGCTCCATCAGGGAGGAATAAATGTCACCCTGTTGGTCAAAGCCGATTTTCCCCGCCAAAGTCGCGTCGATCCCCATGGCTGCCAAGGTCGCGATTGTATTGGGGCACGAGCCGCCGGCAGAATACGAGGGATTCCGTTTGGAAGCGAATTCCAGCAGTTGCTCGTGCCGATGGGCGTCCGTCAGCGTCATAGTGCCCTTGTTGACTCCAAGCTGGACGAGTTCCTGGTCCTTCGCGCTGACGATGATGTCCATCAAAGGATTGCCAATACCATATACATGGGGATTCGCTTCATTTTTCACGGCGATATCCTACACCCTTTCGGGGAGAGGAGCAACAAGTCGGCCCAGGATAAGAATCTGCCTTGTGTGCTTCTTGCCCGATAGGAAATGGTACGGTAGAGTTTGAGGTGGAGGGCACATGGGTTCCTACATCATCAATGGTGGTCATCCTGCTTGTGGGGAAGTGGCAATCAGCGGCAACAAGAACGCCGCGCTTCCCTGTATCGTCGCGACCCTCCTGACGGATGATGCGATACGCCTTTCCAATGTCCCGGAAATCGAAGATGTGAAGGTCATGCTGAAGCTTCTGGCCTCGCTGGGAAGTTCGGTTGTCCGTGAGAGTGCTGGAGTCTACGTGATCCAGAGCGGGAATCGGCATGGCAAGCTCGACGCGGACTTGGTGGGAAAAGTGAGGGGTTCCATCCTGTTTGCGGGCGCACTGCTGGCCATGAACGGGTCGGCTGTGCTTCCCCCTCCTGGCGGTGACGTTATCGGCCTTCGTCGTCTGGATACCCATTTTCTCGGTTTCAGCGAACTTGGAGCCAAGTGCGAGCTTAACGTGGATGGAAATATCCAGCTTGTTTCGAAGCAAGGACATCTGATTGGGAACGACATTTTTCTCGATGAGGCATCCGTCACCGGTACCGAGAATATCATCATGGCGGCCAGCCTCGCCGAGGGGACGACGATCATCCGCAATGCAGCCAGCGAGCCACATGTCGAGGACCTTTGCAATATGCTATGCAGCATGGGCTGCAAGATCAGCGGCATCGGCAGCAACGTGCTCACGATAGAGGGCCGGAATCGATTGCATGGAACAGATTTCCGTCTTGGGTTCGATTATATGGAAGCGGGTTCCTTCATAGGCCTTGCCGGTGCCAGTGGAGGAGAGATTCTCCTGAAGCAGGTGGATGTTTCCAAACTCAGGATGATCCGACTTGGCTTCCAGCGTATCGGCATCGACTTCGTACAAGACGGCCCTTCTTCGATTCTGGTCCCACGGACCCAATCCCGTATTTTGCAGAAAGAGGTCGGCGGGCACACTGCGAAGATTGATGACGCTCCATGGCCAGGATTCCCCGCAGACCTCCTGTCTGTCCTCACCGTCTGTGCGACCCAGATGCATGGCGTCATTCTGGTCCACGAGAAGATGTTCGAATCTCGCATGTATTTCATTGATTGGCTGATTCGTATGGGTGCCGACATCATCCTCTGTGATCCCCATCGAGCGGTTGTTTCCGGTCCGAGCCCGCTGGTGGGGGCACATGTCTCGTCTCCTGATGTCCGTGCCGGTATGGCCCTAGTAATTGCCGGTGTCTGTGCCCAGGGAACAACCGTCATTGACAATATCTATCAAATTGAACGTGGTTACGAGCATTTCCAGCAGAAACTTTTCGCTCTTGGACTCGACATTGCTGTGCAGCCATAACTATTGGTGAAGCGTATATTTCCTTTTTCTGTACACCCAACCTATACGCAAGTTATCCACGAGTTATCCACCGGTTGGCGGAATGGTTGTGGAAACAAGTAAAATCACGACCAACGGGGGTTTGTCAACTTAAATTTGGAAGAAAACGCATTCGTTTCTAATTCGTTGTTATATAACAATTTGAAAAACAACTTAACAGGTGTTGGAAAGGATGTTTTTCGGATAAAAGAAAGGTCCTTCTCCTCGGAAAAACCGATGGAAAAGAACCTGAATCATGAAAGTTATCCACAAGTTATCCACCGGCTTGTGCACGAACTTTGTACACGGTAACTCTCGATGGAATGTCCCTTTATGAGGCAGTCGGAGACTTCTCACGTTGTTTTGGTGTTATGTGTCAGATGTGTATAACCTGTGCATGGGCCATGGACATCCTTTTCTCGGGTCGAGCGGTCCATCCGGGAAATCCAACTGGTCTTTTCCCCGGCTGAAATGCTCCGCTTTCCTCAGAATTGTTTCAAGTTCCCGAACGTTTCCCGGCCAGTCATAATCGTAAAGCCTCTGCAGAAAATGCGGGGAAATCGGTTTGTTTTCCTTAGCCTTAGTTTGTATCAAGAGAGGAATATCCTCCTTATGTGCCCGAAGAGGTGGGAGAAAGATGAGATTCCCGGAGAGACGGTGGAAAAGATCTTCTCGAAGGCGTTTTCTCTCCATCAACCGGAAAGGATCTTCGTTTAGAGCGGTAATCAGCAAAAAGTCTGCAGAAGCAAGCCCCGTTTCTCCTAGTTTCCGGTAGGTGTGTGTTTCGACTACATCAAGCAAATCCTGTTGGGTGGAGGGACTCATGGTCTGAAGCTCGTCAAGAAAGAGCGTCTTTCCATTTGCTTCCCCCAGAAGCCCCTTTTTCTGGACAGCGCCGGTAAATGCTCCCGGCGATGAGCCAAACAGCAGGACTCTTCCCACATCTCCACAAAGACGCGAGCAATTGACGGTGACCATATGCAGGTCTTTGTTGTGGCTGGCCTGATTGATCTGCCTTGCGGCAAGGCTTTTTCCTGTTCCTGTTTCACCCACCAGCATGGGACTGGAAGAAGACAGTTCCTCTCCTGCACTCCAGATGGCACTTTTGAGGTCCGTCATTACTTTACTAGTACCTACTAAAAGAGAATCTTGTTCTTCTTTTAGACACCAATGCGTTTCCTTCAGGTGGAGGATGTGGGGATTCCTGCCGGCAGCATTCAATTCTTTCCAAGAAATTGTTTCCTGAGTGAGGTTGGTGGTTCCCTGTGGGGTCGGAATCGTGTTTCCTTCAGTCCAGATGATATGGATATGAAATGGAACCTCTCGAAACTCCTCGACAATCCGTATCTGCTCTTCGCGGGGGAGTGCGTCGAGCACGATGATGCAAAAATTTTTTTCTTTACATCGTGTTTTCCAAGAAAGCAAGCCGTCGATGCGTTCGCTGCCTTGGACACGGCCTTTGGCAAAGCGTTCCTTGAACGCATTCACATAATGCCATTTGTGCAATGGCGTATACATGACAATCATCGAGATACTTCCTTCCTGCTCTGAGAAAAGGGCGAGCGTTTGACTAGGTTTGTTCGAATACACATAGGCATGAAAAGTCTCCATTTGACACGGTTTGTACAGAAATATGATTTCTGCCTCTACTGTACATGGAGTCGGTTGTCTTCAACGTCCTTTGTTTATCGCTACAGATTTTTAGAATATGTCAAAAACATTGCATGGAACATGCTGGATGAACAAAAGGAAACGGGGATGAGACGTTGATTGGGCCAGTAGCTGCATCACCAATCTTGGTTTTCACGCTACAGATGGGTGAATATCGGTAAGAAACATTTCCGACTAGGAAGGCCAGTAGATATGTTATGTGAAACTATTAGGTTTCGTCGGAGGATTAGGTCTGGAACCAGAATTGCAAAATCCGAAGACACAAGCGGTCTTCGGGCCTTTCCTTTGCAAAATGGAAGAGGGGGCTTGTCTTCCCCCTCGCAGGGAGGAGCTATCCCTGCCCGGTTGCTTTTTCCGTTGCTGGGCAAGCTTCCTATGGATTCCCGCCCTGCTTGACTTGGGAATGTCCAGGATCTCCATCGCGTCCTCATAGGAGATTTTCTGTTTCGCCGCAAGGTTCCGCACATGGAGGACGGAAGCCTGCCAGGGTGTCGAGGCGGGCCGTATCCCGCTCTCGGTCTTCCCGCTGGACCACGGGGACCAGCGTTTGGTAGGGGACGCCCTGGAACTTGCGGATCAGATGGGCGGCGACGAAGGCGAAGATCTCCTTGTGCATCACGAAGGCCTTGAACTTCCTGTCATACACTTTTTCCGGGGACAAACGCTCTCCCGGTGGGCTTTTCTTTCGAATGGCCACATGCCCTACTAAACCGTATTTTTCGGCGGTTTGAACCAAACTGGAGGAAAAATCTTTCTTGCAGGGAAAGAATGTCTTCCTGTCGGAATGTTTCGCGGCAAATATCTTAAACGGAAAGGGAAGGTTTCTCTTGCAAGAGGCTCTGGCATGCCGCGAGCGCATAAACTGCCGCGGTCTCTGCCCGAAGGATGTTGGTCTTCAACAGGACAGGAAGCATGCCTCCCTGCTTTAAAAGCGCGCACTCTTCATCGGAAAGCCCGCCCTCGCTTCCGATAAGCAGATAGATGTCTGTGTCTGGTGTTGTTTTTGCAAGCAATTCTCCAAGGCTTTGCTGGCTACCCAGTGGATCCTGATGAAAAAAGATTCCAAGCCCATTCTTGCAGAATCCAGGAACTTCCTCGATTGCAAGCACCTCTGGAGTAAGGCTGGTCGGAATAGCCGAGCCACTTTGTTGGATAGCTTCTTTGATGATGGCCTCATAGCGTTCATTTCGCGCCTTCATCGCTCTGGTTGTTTTGTTTGAGGCATCCGAAACGCAAAACCTGCTTTGGACAAATGTGATGGAAAGAACACCGATTTCCGTCGCTTGACGGATAATCAAATCATCTTTCTTGCCCTTGCATAGGCACTGGAGCAGGTGAAGTCTGGGAAGGTCTTTTACGGAGGGAAGGGTATCGCTCTCTCGTTTCGCCTTTCCATTTTCCGCAAGGCTTACCCCGAGGGTCTGCTTGTCGATAAGGACAAGATCATACACCTTTCCACTCTGGTCGATTCCGTTGAAGCGGGTTCCCGGAGCGTAGCGAAGCACCTTGGTCAGGTACCGGCTGTCCCGTTCGGAGAGGGTGATTGTTCCCTCTCCGACATAGGTTTTCGGCAGGAGGTACTGTCGCATCATTTCCCCTGTACAAAGAAGTCGATGGCTCGTTGTAGCTGAGAATCGTAGGAAGGATCGGCGACAGGCATCTCCGAGAAGCGTCGTTTCGAGTAATACTCGTTGCGAACCAGCACTTTCAGGATGTTATCGTCGATACCGCGGTCCTTGTTCTCGTCGACAAACTTTTGCACGTTCTCCATCGTGTACTCGGGATGGGCCTTTACGAATTCCTGCGGGGCTTTGTCCTTCATCAGCTGCTCATATGCAGGAATCTGGTCATCTTCCAGTTTGGTATCTGCCGAGACGATATCCGGCTCGATGCCGGTACCGTGGATGTTGATTCCGTTCGGTGTGTAGTAATGGCCGGTGGTCAACTGGACATAGCCGTCACCAAAGGGGAACACCGTCTGGAAAATGCCTTTCCCGAAGGTCTTGGTGCCCACCAAGGTGGCGCGGTTGTTGTCGTGCAAGGCTGCGGCGAAAATTTCCGACGCGCTGGCGGTTCCCCCGTTGACCAGGATGACCACGGGCAGGTTCTGCCCGATTTGCTGGGATCCGTCGGAGACATAGCGCTGATTGGTGTTGGTTCCCTTACGCCCTTCCATCGTGACGATAGTAGCTCCGGAAGGAAGGAAGATGTCGGCCATTTTCAAGGCCTCGTTGACGTTGCCGCCACCGTTGTTCCGCTCATCGATAATCAGGTATTCCATTCCCTCTCCCTTCAGTTCCCGGATTTTGTCCAGGAACTGCTGGCTCACGTCGGTGGTATAGCTGGAGACCGCTATGTATCCGATCTGGTGGTCCAACATCGTCCCTTCCACCACGGGAGAGTCGATGATTTCACGGACCAAGGTGATGTCGAAGGTGGAATCGTCACGCACCACGGTGAGGGTTACTTCAGTTCCTGCCTCGCCACGTACTTTCTTGGATGCCTCGCTGCTGGTCATGTCCCTCACCGACTCGCCGTCAATCGCGCTGATCATGTCACCCGACAACAGTCCCGCGCGCTGGGCTGGAGAGCCTTTGAAAGGAGAGTCTATGGTGACCATGTAGGTCGAGGGATCGTCCGGATCGATATTCTTCGGACTGGGCTTGGACAGATAAACGCCGATACCGCCGTATTTGCCGGAAATCTGTTCCTCGTAGCTTTCCGATTCTTCCTTCGGCGTGTAGAAAGAGTACTTGTCCCCAAGTGCGTCGAGCATGGCGGTCGCCAGGTTCTCCTTCACCACGGCCTTGTCGACATCCTCGTAATAGAGGGAATCAATGTATCGGTAGAGCATGGTCAGCGAGCCCATGTCCTGCTGGATTTGATCTGCCTGCATTGTCCCGGTCGAGGAAACTGTGTTCAGCTGCTTCAACAGTTGGGTCTGACCCTCTGGATTGCCACTGGCGAAGAGGGAGGAAGAGGAAATAGATATGAGAAGGGCGGAAAATGCCGCCAAGCGATGCATGTGTTTCATATGACCCAATATAGCGAAAGAAACAAGAAGTTGTCACTAAAACTCGACGATTCTCCACGAACAAAGTCGGCTTGACCCCGTTGATGGTTGGAAATATGCTTTTGCCATGGCTTGGTATCTCTCCTACCCTTCGTGGATACACGCTGAAATCATTCCCTCGTTGCCATTCCGATGGTATGGACTCATGTATGTGCTCGCCTTCGCAATCACCTATTGCCTGGTGCTCTGGCAAACGAGCCACGAGGAAGCGGGATGGAGCCGAGAAGAAGTGGACGACCTGTTTTTCCGGTGCATTCTCCTGTTGCTCATCGGGGCCCGTCTGGTTTCACAGCTGGTCTATGATGGTACATGGGACAACTGGATCCACCCTTGGAAAATTTTCTGGCCATTCGAGAATGGACGTTTTGTCGGGCTTGCCGGCATGAGCTATCACGGCGGCCTTCTCGGCTGTCTGGTAGGTGGTGTTTGGTTCAGCCGCAAACATCACAAGGATTTCCTTACCTGCTGCGACCTCGCTTGCGCCGGCATCCCGCTTGGCTACACGTTCGGTCGTCTTGGCAATTTCATCAATGGAGAGCTCTGGGGAAGGGTGTCGACAGCCCCGTGGGCGATGGTCTTCCCCGACGCGCCAAAGCTCTCGACCAACTATGCCTGGGTCAGGGATGTCTGCGACAAGGTCGGAATCGCATATCAGAAGGGGATGATGGTCAACCTGCCGCGCCATCCATCCCAACTTTACGAGGCGTTGTTCGAAGGGGTGGTTCTCTTCCTCTTCCTATGGTGCCTGGTCAGGCCGCGACGGAAACGCCACCAGTCCGGATTCGTGCTCGCCTGGTACTTGGTCGGCTACGGCGTGGCGCGGTTCTTCATCGAGTATTTCCGGACTCCGGACGAAAACTTGGGATTCATCATCTCCTTAGGTCCGGGCTCGGACACGATCTCGTTGTTCACCTCCCTGCTCAACATCTCTCTCGGACAGATTTTCTGTCTTGGCATGGTCTTGGCGGGAGTCGTATTGTTGTGGATTCGGAAAGGAATAAGGAAGCAAACGCTATGATGATAGATGAACGAGTGAAACAGCTCAGGAAGCTGATGCGGAGCAATGGTATCGATTGCTGGTATGTCAACGGCACCGACCCCCATCAGAGCGAATACGTCTGCCCTCGCTGGAGAAGCAGAGCTTGGGTGAGCGGCTTTACCGGCAGCGCCGGTACCGTGGTCATCACGAGGACCGACGCGTTGCTATGGGTCGATTCCCGTTACTATGTGCAGGGAGCCAAGCAGATTGAAGGGTCCTGCTACAGGCTGATGAAGCAGGATTGGGAAGATACACCTTCTCCGGTTGACTGGATCAAAGCCAATCTGAAGAAGGGAAAGGTGGTCGGCATCGACCAGGAGACCCTTTCCGTTTCCGATTGCCAGCGGATGTCGGGTTCTCTGGCGGAAAAGGGCATTACCCTGACCCCGATGCCTGATCTGCTCGACCAGATCTGGACTGACCGTCCGGCTGTGCCTGACAGCAAGGTGGTCGAGGTGGAAAAGCGCTATGCGGGACTATCCCGTGCCGAGAAGTTCGCCCAAGTCCGGAAAGCTATGGAGGAAAAGGGCTGTACCTATTGCCTGATTTGCTCGATCGACGACATCGCATGGGTGACCAACCTGCGTGGAGACGACATCAAATATAACCCGGTGTTCCTTTCCTATCTGCTGTTGGGCAAGGACCATGCGTGGCTTTTCACCGATATTTCCCGCTTCAGCGCCGACCTGCTGAAAGAGGTGCGTGCCGACATGGACGTCATGCCCTACGAGGCAGCGGCAAAGACGATTCGCGGCCTGGTCAAGGCGAAGGATGTGGTCTATGTGAATCCGGATCGTACCAACGTGCTGATGCGGGCTGCGCTTGGCAAGGCCCGCGTGGTGGTCGGCCAGGACATCACCACCGATCTGAAGGCCCGGAAGAACCCGACCGAGATGGAGGGTATGCGCAGGGCCCATGTGCTTGATGGTGTCGCCATGGTGAACTTCCTCTCCCGTCTGGATTTCAGCGGAAAGACCACCTATGACGAGCTGCAGCTCTGTCAGATGTTGGACGCCGAGCGCTTGAAGAACCCGGACTGCCTGGACGAATCGTTCGGCACGATTGCCGGATTCGGTCCCAATGGAGCCATGTGCCACTACTGCCCGAGCGAGGAGGAACATAGCCCTGTGACTCGTGGTCTGGTGGTGCTTGACAGTGGCGGGCAGTATCGCTTTGGCACGACCGACATCACCCGTACGCTGGCATTCGGCAAGCCGACCGCCGAGGAGATCCACGACTACACCGTCACGCTGAAGGGCCATCTTGCCCTTGCCGCCGCAGTCTTTCCCAAAGGGACCTGCGGCTACCAGCTGGATATCCTCGCCAAGCAGTTCATGTGGAAGGATGGCATGTCTTTCTTCCACGGCACCGGACATGGGGTGGGTTTCCGCCTGAATGTCCATGAAGGTCCGCAGCGGATCAATGGTCGCCCGATTCCCGTAGCGATGGAAATCGGCATGGTGACCAGCGACGAGCCGGGCATCTACAAGGAAGGCCGCCATGGCATCCGCATCGAGAACCTGATCGCGACAGTTCCTGCCATGAAGACCGAGTTCGGTGAGTTCTACAAGTTTGAGACACTGACGCTTTGTCCCTACGAGAGAAAGTTGATCGACGTCAGCCTGCTTTCAAAGGAGGAAATCGAGCAGGTCAACACCTACCACCAACGCGTCTATGAGACGTTGAAGGACAAGGTGGAGAATCCCGATTGGCTGCAAGAGGCATGCAAGCCTCTGTAAGGCCTGAAGGATGCGTAAAAAGGTGCGGGGTGATATCCTGCACCTTTCTTTTTTGCTTATTTTCTTCCGGGAAATTGCAGGACAGAACCATCGTTCTGCTCTTCCGCGGGTTCGTCCTCTTGGTCATCCATCACCGAAAGCGTTGCCTCCATCGCTCCGTCGGGGGACTCTTTCATCGTAAGGCAGAGGGGAATATGCCCCACCACCTTTCCCGGTACTCCATCGTGTTCGGTCTTGCACGAGACATCCAAATACCAGATTCCGCTTGGGTCGTCGGAAAGAGATGCGGTGAAGTATTTGGAACGGTAGACATTTGTCGGTTTCAGCATGGATAGCTCCTTGTCTGGGATTGTACTCCAAGGTCGGTGGCGGTACAACAAGGGAGTGGTACTATCCAAAAGCGCTGAGATAGTGTAGGATTACAGACGGTTGATAAAGTTCATTTGTTTATCTATAAAGGAAATAGTATATGGTTGAAGCGTTGAAGAAATCGGGAAAGATTTCCCGCAAGGGACCCGTGGTGCTCCTCATCATGGATGGTGTCGGTTATGGCAAGTACAAGGAAGGCGATGCTGTCGCCGCCGCCGTGACGCAGAATCTGGACGCCTTGTTGGCATCCTGTCCGAATACCAAGCTCAAGGCGCATGGAACGGCGGTCGGCCTTCCCTCGGACGCCGACATGGGCAACAGCGAGGTCGGTCATAATGCCATGGGCTGTGGCCGTGTCTTCGCCCAAGGCGCCAAGCTGGTGCAGAACGCTGTCGAGAGCGGCGATATGTTCAAGGGGGCGACGTGGCAGAAGCTGGTGGCCAACGTGAAGCAGAACCACTCCACCCTCCATTTCATCGGCTTGCTTTCTGATGGCAACGTCCACTCCAACATCCACCATCTCGAGGCGATGGTGAAGGAAGCCAAGAAGGAAGGGGTGAAGACGGTCCGTGTCCACGCGTTGCTTGACGGTCGTGATGTTGGCGAGCTTTCCGCCCTTGATTACTTCGATCCATTCGACAAGTTGTTGAAGGAGCTTTCCACCGATGGCTTTGACGCCCGTATCGCCGATGGCGGCGGCCGTATGGTCATCACCATGGACCGCTATAACGCCAACTGGGACATGGTCAAGAAAGGCTGGTATACCGAGGTGCTCGGAGAGGGCCGACAGTTTGCCAGCGCCCATGAGGCAATCACCACCCTGCGCGAGGAAACCCATGCCATCGACCAGGACCTTCCTCCCTTCGTCATCGCCGAGGACGGCAAGCCGGTCGGACCGATTGTGGACGGGGATTCCGTCATCCTCTTCAATTTCCGCGGCGACCGCGCCTTGGAGATCAGCCGCGCTTTCGAAGACCCGGACCTGAAGGAGTTCGACCGCAAGAGACTGCCGAAGGTGGAGTATGCCGGCATGATGGAGTATGATGGCGACCTGCACATTCCTCACCAGTACTTGGTTGCCCCTCCCTCGATCAACCGCACCTTGGCGGAGTACCTCTGCGCCAGTGGCGTGATGCAGTTCTCCATCAGCGAGACGCAGAAGTTCGGCCACATCACCTACTTCTTCAACGGCAACCGTTCCGGCAAGTTCGATGATAAGCTGGAGGAGTACGTCGAGATTCCGAGCGACATCGTTCCCTTCGAGCAGAGACCCTGGATGAAGTGCGCCGAGATCGCGGACCGCGTGATCAAGGAGATCGAGAGCGGCAAGTGGAGTTTCATCAAGATGAACTTCCCCAACGGGGACATGGTGGGCCACACCGGTGTCTACGAAGCGGTTGTCTGCTCCATGGAGGCCCTCGACTTGCAGATCGGCAGGATCCGCGCCGCGGTGGAGAAGGCCGGTGGCGTGCTCCTGATCACCGCCGACCATGGCAATGCCGACGACATGTTCGAACACGATAAGGCCGGTGGGGTGAAGCGCTACGCTGACGGAAGGCCAAGACCGAAGACCAGCCACTCCCTGAACCCTGTCCCGTGCATCCTGTACGATCCGTGCTATCACGGCGAATACTCCAAGGAGATGAACAGCGGGCTCGGCATCAGCTCGATCGCCGCAACCTGCATGACGTTGCTCGGGTTTGTGCCGCCAGCCGATTACGACAAGAGCGTCATCAACCTGAACTAAACGCAAGGGCCGCCCGAGAGGGTCGGCCCTTCTTTGACACGCCGCACCTCCCTCGATAGGATGGAAAGCGCTGTGTGGCGGACCGCGTAAATCCAAGCGACAAATGGATTGCGCGGTTTTTTTATGGGAGGAACGTGATGGAACGCGATCAATCAAACAAGCTGGCGACGATGCCGATGGGAAAACTCCTTGTGTCGATGAGCCTTCCCATGATGGTGTCCTTTTTCATCCAAGCCCTCTACAACATCGTCGATTCGATGTTCGTCGCGAAGTTGAGCGAGGAGGCCCTGACAGCGGTCAGTCTTGCCTTTCCTGTCCAGCAGGTGATTACCGCCATCGGTGTCGGCACCGGGGTAGGTACCAATGCGATGGTTCCCCGATATCTGGGACAGGGAGAGCCCCGGAAGGCGAACCTGGTCGCCAACACCGCAGCCTTTCTCTCCATCTGCTATTCCATTGTCTTCTGTATCCTTGGCCTCACCGTCATCGGGCCTTATTACCAAGTGCAGACCGACGTGGCGGGCATTGCCGACGGGGGCACCACGTACCTGACGATCATCGTCTGTGCCTCGGCGGGTGTCTTTTTCGGGCAGATATTCGAGAAGCTTCTGGTCTGCAACGGATATCCGACTCTGGCCATGCTCAGCCAGGCAAGCGGAGCTCTTTTCAACCTGGTCTTCGATCCCCTGCTGATTTTTGGCCTTGGTCCCTTTCCGAGAATGGGAATCGCTGGCGCCGCGTGGGCTACCGTGCTTGGCCAGCTGCTGGGTGCCTTGATCGCCTTTGTCCTCAATCTGAAGAAGAATCCCAATATCCAGTTCCGTTGGTCGTTGTTGAGACCGAACGGCATGGTTGTCCCCATCCTCTCGGTAGGCTTTCCCTCGATGATCACCATGGGGCTGTCCTCGGCAACCACATTCTGCGTGAACCAAATCCTGCTTCTGTACAGCACCACGGCGACCGCCGTCTACGGCATTTGGATGAAATTGCAGAACTTCTGCTACATGCCGGTCTTCGGCATGAACAACGGTATGGTTCCAATCCTTTCCTATAATTTGGGGAACAAGCGCTATGGCCGCATCCGCGAGGCCATCCGCCTTGCCGTCATCTCCATCCTGGGGATGATGATGGTGCTGTGCGTTGTGTTTGAGCTGATTCCGGACAAGGTGCTCGCCATGTTCAGCGCATCGGAGACAATGATGGGAATCGGATTGGTGGCGTTACGATGGTGTTGTTGCGCGCTCCCGTTCGGGGCGCTTTGCGTGATTCTTTCCACCAGCATGCAGGCGTTGGGATATGCCAGATGGACGCTCTTGATCAACATCCTTCGGCAATTCGTCCTTCTTGTCGTCCTGTTCGGATCGCTCCATCTGCTCTTCCATGACCTTGATGTGCTTTGGACCGCTGTCCCGCTTGCCGAATGTGTTTCTTGCCTGCTTGCCGTCTTCTTGTCCAGAAGAATGCTGGAAAAGCTGAAAGGGTGAACGGAAAGTCCGAGAAACAAGTGTACTTGGAACGAAGCCTCGTGGTTGCCTTTGGAGCTTGTGTCCGTTCCAACATGTGTCCCTTTACGCCTGAAGAAAGAGGAAGATATACTGTGTTCCATCTGGAAATCTGCGCATCGAGGGTTCTATGAAGCGAAATCGTTTGGTTCGTGCGTGTTTGGTGTGCTTGCTCGTCCTTGCCTCTCTTCCGCTTGGTGCCGTTGCCGACCCGGTCCTGGACCGGAGCGTGGACAACGGCAAATTCGTCGTCTACTTCCTGCATTTGGGAAAAGCCCCCAGCACGAAGAAAAGCAACCATGGAGACTGTGAGCTTTTGATTAGTCCGGATGGAAAAGTCATGATGGTCGACTGTGGTGCGCCGGAGCAAGGGCGGTATGTGGTTGAAGCACTCAACGCGCTTGGCATCGACCATATTGACTATTTTGTCAATTCCCACCGTCATCATGACCACTTGGGCGGTTTCAGCCAGGTGGCAGACCATGCGAAGATCGACCACGTGCTTGTCGGACCCATGGAAGGGTATACCGGCACATACAGCCTGGAGATGGACCAGCGGTGCAAGGCTGATGGCATTGACCAGACAAAAATCGGAGATGGAGACTCGTTCATGTTCGGCCAGGACATCGAGGTCGCGGTCTACCATCCCTCCAGAACCGATGTGGATTCCACCTATACTACCGAGGAACTCAACAACAGTTCGTTGGCCCTGAAGTTCACCTATGGAAAGACCACCGTACTGCTTTGCGGCGACCTTTACATGAAAGGAGAGGATGAAGTTCTTGCCGCCCACAGTGACGAAATCAGGGACATCGATGTCGCAAAGGCTGACCATCACGGGCTGTGGACAAGCAACCAGGATTCGTGGATCAAGACCGTCAACCCTACTTATTGTGTCGCGGTGAGCGACATCCTTTGTGATTTGGGAGTGATGAACAGGTACAAGAAACACGGCACCATATTCCGCCAGACGCTTTTCAATGGTATCGTCAAGTTCTCCATGGATGACAATGATGGCATCACCATGCTTTGCCAGCACGATTCCTCGCTGGACAACTGAGACGCGGAAAGAAAGTCCGGACGTTCACGCCCAAATCCGACGGCTGCGGGCGACAAGCATCAGGATGACCAAGCTCGCCAACTCAAGCAAAAGCGCGATTCCGTCCCGGATCATTCCGTACGGGAAGGCAAGAAGCACAAGGGCGATGATGTTCATCGTGTAGGCGACGCATTTGATTATGGTCTCCTTGGAGACATTTTCCTGGAAGACACTGCAGAAGAGAATCGCCAGGCCGATGCCGCCGAGGATACAGGTGGCCACGCGCATGGTCAGAGCCCCGATATAGGCACCCTCAAGGAAGATTGCCGTGTTGGGAGAGAGCGGGACCGCCATGCCCACCAACAAGGAAACGGCACAGGCCATCAGTATGCCGGTGTTGATTCTTTTGACGTTGATTTCCGTCTGGTAGAGCATGCACTCCATCGAGACCAGGATGGCCATCAACAGAATGATCTGGTAGAGACGGGCTGTCTGGGCCATCGAGAGGGGAAGCGACTGGGTGTACAGATAACAGGCTGGATAGACCCGCACGTCCAGCAGGGAAAGGAGCAATAGGAGGAATGGCATCAATTGCGCGTCGCTGCCAAAGGTGGTACGCAGGTAATGGTAGACCATCACCGCCAGCACGAATGAGATGACCAGGTGGGCGAAGCTCGGACCGAATCTCAGGGAGACGTCAAACAGAGAAATCCCCTTTTCCATCGCCGAGAACGCCCCATACACGATCAGCACGCAAAAGGTGAGCGTCGTCAGACTCTGAAGAATCAGGCAGAGATTCCGGAAAAAGAGCTTCTTCATCTTGCTTACAGGATATCCTTATAGGGCGTCTCTACGCGCACATCCAACAGTTGCGTGCTCCAGCTTGCTCCCATGGCGGCTACCAGGGAATCGACCATGACACCCATGCCTCCGACCAAGGGGAGCAAGGCCAGCATCGTCAGCTCGGCGC
>CAJMOS010000023.1 GCA_905215015.1 uncultured bacterium
GGTCCTCTGGAGCGAGACCGCCTTCGTGCCCAGCGTCAGCTGGCACCTTGCCCATCCGACCGACTGGCGGACCCGCGCCTTGGTCGACGACTTCGTCAACTTCGGCAAGACCCTTGGCGTCCCCCTGATCACCGGCAATCCGGAGGGGTTGGTCAAGGATGAGACGCTGCCTGCGGTTCTCCGCGACGGAACCTGGAACTGGAAGACCTACAACACCGTCATCCTCTTCGGCCAAGGACGGATTCTCGGCACGTACCGCAAGCAGCACCTGGTGCCTTTCACCGAGTACTTCCCCTACGAGAAGCAGTTCCCCCGGCTCTACAACCTGCTATTGGCCAACGACTACAAATGGTGGGAGCCAGGAACCGAGGCGACAGTCTTCCAGTATGACGGAATCGACTTTTCCACCCCGATTTGCTTCGAGGACATCTTCGGCTACTTGTCAGCCGGCTTCGTGCAAAACGGAGCCGACATGCTGGTCAACCTGACCAACGACAGCTGGTCGGGAAGCGTGTGCGCCGAGATGCAGCATATGAGCCAGTCCGTCTTCCGGGCCATCGAGAACCGGCGCCCTCTGATCCGCGGCACCAACAGTGGCATGACCACGATGGTGGACGTGACCGGCAAGCCTCACCAGACCATGGAGCCTTTCACCAAAGGATGGCATCTGTACGAGGTGCCCCTCGGGCAGAAGGAAGGGAAGACCTTCTATACCTTGCTGCCCGATTTCTTCGCCAAGCTTTTTCTTGTCCTCGCTCTCTGCGCCTTGGCCGGCTACGGGCGGTCCTTCTTCCTTGTGTGGAGGGAACGCCGTCGTAGCTGGAAGCGTTGGGGTCACCTGTTCGACAGGATGGACGAGGAGATTTACGGGTAAAGGTGGATGCGCCCCGCGTCGAAGCGGTCTTGGGGAAGCCGGCTTTCGGCGGGATAGCCAATGGCAAGCAGGGCAAAGGGCTTGAGTTCTTTCAACCCAAGTACCTGCCTGACCTTGTCGATTCTTTCCTGGATCGGGGCGATGCCCAGCCAGACGGCTCCGAGCCCGAGCCGGTCCGCTTCGAGCAGGATGTGTTCGCTGGCGATGGCGAGGTCGATGTCGGTGTATTCGGGGAAGCGGGTTTCCCCGGCCTTCCCGCAGGGGACGATCACCAGCGGGGCCTTGGCGGCCGGTCCGGCGTAGGGCGAGCAATGGGAGAGCTGTTCGTTCAGTCTCGTGTCGGTGACGACGCAGAACTCCCAAGGTTGCTGGTTGCCTGCCGACGGGGCGGCCATGGCGGCCCTGAGCAACTTGGTGACGAGGGCCTTGCCGACCGGTTCGGTCTTGAATTTCCGGACGCTGGTGCGATGATAGATGGGATTCATGGTTCCAGTATACCTGTTTCTTCAAAAAAAGCATGAAGCTCACTCGAGGAAACCAGGCGGATTGTGGTACAACCGAGCCATGGATATTCGTTTGGCGAGACTGATGGAAGCGATGGTCGTCTATGACAAGGGCGACGCGCGCAGGATCGAGCATTTCGTGAAAGTGCACGGCTTCGCTGCGACAATCGGAACCCTCGAGGGGCTTTCCGCCCATGACCTGGCTGTCCTTGAGGAGGCGGCGATCCTCCACGATGTCGGCATCCATGTCAGCGAGCGCGAGCATGGCGGCAACAACGGGAAGAACCAGGAACTGTATGGCCCCGACGAGGCCGAGAAGGTGATGCGGTCGGTGGGTTGCTTCAGCCAGGAAGAGATCGAACAGGTCCGCTTCCTGATCGCCCACCACCATACCTACGCCCATATCTCCACCCTTTCTTGGCAAATCCTTGTCGAGGCTGACTTCCTGGTCAACCTGTTCGAGGACGGCGCCCCGGAGGAGGAGATCCGTGCGGTGCGCCAGAAGATGATCAAGACTCCCACAGGACAGCGTCTGTTCGACGCGATCTTCCAGGATAGCCGGACACAGAAGCTCAAAGGACTGCAATTCTCGTCCCAGGACGGTTGGATCAAGCGTCTGCAGTAGGCGTGTAGGACCAAGAGCGGAATCGGACGGCAAGCGAACCGTGCACATACAAGCCAAGCATTGCCCCGGTAAACCTCTTTCCCCACGACAATCCCTCACTTGCAAGGTATTGAGTGTCTTGAAGCACAAGAGGCTCAATTCCAGAACAGGAAAAGGTTCGTTTCAGGCCATCAATCTCCATGGTAAGGGAGAATTCGTTTTTTTCGGAGACTGGCAGGAACCGCTCGCTACGGATGCTGTCTCCCACATACTCGGCAAGGAGCATCCCGTAGATTCCACCCCGCATGGCAAGCCCAAATTTCAAATAACTGTGCTCATCATAATACGCGGTGATTCCCGCATCGCTTCCCTCTTGCAGGTCCGGTTTCTCGAAGGAAAGTTTTGCAGCCCCTTTGAGCTCTCTCTGCCGTTCAAGAAGCATTGTCGCGTCCTTTTTCATGAGGTCTGAAGGGGAGCCAAGCATCAAAAGGGACCCATCTGCTTCCTGCTGGAAGCATCCGGGGTCCACAGGCCGGCACGTCAACCATTCTCTGCCTTCCCATGCAGGATAAGGAGAACGGGGCGGAGAAAAAGTGACAGGAAGGGACTTTGGAATCCGAATCAATGCTTGTGGCCTGTCTACGACCGGCCATCCGTCATGATTCCAATGCATGGGGGCAAGACAGGTCTCCCGTCCAAGGAACGAGAGGGAGGTACCGTCGTTCCGGGTCCCAAGGAAAAGGAAATACCAGGATCCGTCAGGTCCTTCGACCGGCTCTCCGTGTCCGCAACAGGAAAGATATCCATCCTCGTCCTGTTGCCTTAGGATCGGATTGTGGGGACAAGGTGTATAGGGCCCTTCCAGCGTGCGCGAGCGTGCACAGCTTTCCTGGTGGCCGCGGCCTGTGCCACCCTCGGCAAGGAAGATGTAGTACCAGCCATCGTGTTCCATCAGGTGCGGGCCTTCCGGGGTGCGTGTACCACTGCCGTACCAAAGGAGGGTTGGCTGGCCGACAATCTTGGTGCAGTTGTCGTTCAGCTGGACGATTCTGCACCCTCGGTTGAGTACCATATAGTGGTGGTCTTTGGTATGGAACAAGGCCGGATCAATTCCGTCAAGCGCAAACCATGCAGGGGCTTCATAGGGCCCTTCTGGTCTGCGGGAACGGACAACCATCTGCATCCTCGGTTCTGCGGAACCGTCGTTGTCCCGAAGCGTCGCTGTCACAAAGAAGAATGCGCCATCATAGGAGATGTCGGCAGCCCAATAGCCGCGACCACCTGCCTTGCCAGCGAGGCGGGACCATTCGGCGTTGGTGAGTGCATAGCCGATGGTGTGCCAATGGACCAGGTCTCGGGAATGCGAGATGGGGATGGCCGGAAAGAAGGCAAAGGAGGAATTGGCGAGGTAGTAGTCGTCTCCTACCTTGACTACCGATGGATCGGGATGAAAACCACGGAGCACCGGATTCCTGGCATATTCCTCGGGATGGAACTTATACGCGTCGCGTATCCCGCTAGATGCCTGGTCGAACGGAGTACGTCCTTGGTGGTTTCCCTCGAAGGGATTCTGGCTGCAGCGCTCGATGAGGAAACGGGCCAAGCTCATGTTTCCTCCCCTGCATGCGGCGGCAAGCAACGTGTCGCCGTTCTGGTCCCTGTCGGCAAGGTTGATG
Source organism: uncultured bacterium (assembly GCA_905215015.1). Lineage (GTDB taxonomy): Bacteria > Spirochaetota > Spirochaetia > Sphaerochaetales > Sphaerochaetaceae > RUG023. The sequence goes on from CAJMOS010000023.1 coordinate 3,658, forward strand.
GAACCCTTCTGGCAGATGGCGTCAATCACTGTTTTGGTCTGAGACGGATCTTCTGCCAGATGGAAAAGGAGATGTTCTTCTGTATTCAGCATGGCTTATTCCTTTACCGCTCCAATCATGACACCTTTGACGAAATATTTCTGGATGAAAGGGTACAGACAAAGCACAGGAGCGGTGGCGGCGACAATGGTGGCGAATTGAATGGTCTCGCTGATCAGGTATTCGTCACCCTCCATGCTTGCGGTCATGTCTGTGGTGTCGTTCTGGATCAGGATTTCCCGGAGAATCAGTTGCAGTGGGTATTGGTTGCGGTCTCTGATGAAAAGCATCGCGTTGAACCATGCGTTCCAATTGGAGACCACGTAGTAGAGCAGGATGACGGCGATGGTGGGCTTGACCAGATGCACCATGATTTTCCAGAGAATCTGCCAGTGGTTTGCCCCGTCCAGCTTTGCGGACTCTTCCAGACTTTCCGGGACGGAGGCCATGGCAGTACGCATGATGATCAGGTTGTAGGTGCTCATGGCGCTGGGGATGATCAGCGACCAGCGGGTACGGGTGAGCCCGACGCTCTTTACAACCAGATAGAAGGGAATCATGCCTCCGGAGAAATACATGGTGAAGACGATGGCGAGCATAATGAGATTACGAAGCATCACATTCTTGCGGGAAAGGCAATAGGCAGCGACGATGGTCATGATCATGTTGATTGCCGTTCCGAAGATGACGACGAAAAGCGTATTTCCGTAGCCAATCAGGATGTTCTTGTTGCGGGTAACGGCCTGATAGGCGGCAAGGGTCGGGTGGAGAGGCCAGAGTAGCAGGCCTTCATGGCTTGCGTAATACACCGGGCTTGAGAACGATGCCATGACTACATGAATCAACGGCAGAAGGACGATGCAGAGAAATGCGAGGATGATCAGCACGTCCACTACATCAAAGATTCTGCTGCCTAGGCTCTCGTGCAGGTATTTCTTGGTTGTTGCCATAGCTATCACCTCACCATAGTCCTGTACCGCTTGCTTTCTTGCTGATACGGTTGGTGATGGTCACCAGTAGGAAGCTGACGATGTTGTTGAACATGCCTACCGCCGCGCTGTAACTGTACTGGGCGTCAATCATACCTTTACGGTAGACATATGTGTTGATCACGTCGGCGGTGTCGTAGATGGCAGGGTTGTAGAGAAGGATGATTTTCTCATAGCCGACATTGAAGATTTTGCCCACTTTGAGAATCAGCATGATGATGATGGTCGAGGCGAGACCGGGAAGGGTGACGTGCAACATCTGTTGCCATCGCCCCGCCCCGTCGATTTCCGCCGCATCGTACAATTCGGGGCTAATGCCGGTAAGGGCGGAGATGTAGATGATTGCATCCCAGCCCAATGACTGCCATATGCCGCTGAGCACATAAATGGGGATGAAGTTCTCCTTCTTGGTCAGGAGCGAAACTTGCTCGACACCGAAGAGCCTGTGGAGGATCGAGGTGACAGCCCCGCCACTGCTGGTCAGCTCGACAATCATGCCGCAGATGACAACGGTGGAGATGAAATGGGGAATATAGGCGATGGTCTGGGCAGTTTTAGAGAATTTGGGTGCCTTCAGCTCGTTGATCAGGAGTGCGAAGATGATTGGCAAGGGGAAGGCCGCCAACGACCAAAGACTGATCCGGACTGTGTTGCGCAACAAGCGCCAGAAGTAGTAGTTGGTGAAGAAGTTGTAAAAATGCTTGAAGCCTACGAAACGGCTGCCAAAGATGCCTTTGGCTGGCCGGTAGTCCAAGAATGCGATAGAAAGGCCGAACATCGGTCCATAGTGGAAGATCAGGTAGAAAAGGATGATTGGCGCCAACATCAGATATAGCAGCCAGTTTTCTTTGAAATCATTGCGAAGCCGGATCTTTAATGGTCTGGCATGATTAGTTTTTCTCACTCTGGAAGCCTCCTGTTCCTGCAAGTTCCCGATAGGTTGTCGGGGTCACTCCTTCATATTGTTTGAAAATTCTGAGAAAGGTCCGATTGCTGCCGAACCCGCATTCCCGTGCGACCACTTCCAGTTTGTCTCCCTGTCTGAGCATATCCTTGCTGTGGGCGATGCGGACCTGCTGAATGTACTGGTAGAGCTTCACAGGATGCCTTTCGTTGAACAGCCTGGAGACTTCTGAAGGCCGGATTCCCATCCGTTCCGCCAAGGAGTTCACGTTCAGCGTGACATCTTGGTAGCCGGTATCCACTAGGTGTTTGATGGTACGATACGCCTTTTCCCTTTCATCTTCCGTATCCTTGTCCTGTGCTTGACGCAGATTGTCGCATGCATCCCGGGCAACCTCTTCCAGGGTCTGTAGCCGGCTTGCCGATTCAAGCCGCCGTTGGTAGGAAAGGGTTGCCTTCTGGGAAAGATGCATATGGTCGATGCCTCGGAAGATTACGCTGGCGATGACGGAGAAAAGGAAGGTCCTCGACTCGTCCGATAAGGCTTTCTTAGTATTGTCGATGATGACTTCCCTGATTTCGGTGATGGCACCTGCCGCATCCCCGCTTTCCAGACAGTTGAGGAGCCGTTGCTCCTTGTCGACTGGAAAGGAAAGCCTGGTCTCTTCCGGTAGCAGGTTCATGCTCCGCCAGGCTAGGGGTGCCTCCGTGACATGGGGAAGTACGTTCCGTACCTCGCCAAAGGCCGAGGCGATCTGTTCTTTCCCTTGGTGCGGGTTGCTGACCGCCATCAGAAATGAAGGATGTTTTTCCATGACCTGGGAACCGATGGCAAGCGCTGTGTCCACGAGGTCCCTGTCCTCTGGAAGGGATTCCCAGAGCAGGAAGAGCAGGTACCGCTCTCCTTCCCTGGTCGAACCGTAGGAGAGCTTCTGGTCCTTTGCAAGTCCAATGATTTCCGTTCGAAGCGCCTCCCAGTCCTTGTTCTGCAGAGGCTGGTGGCTTGTGGCGCCAATCAACACGAACGTGTTGTGCTCGACATTCAAACCATAATGCTCCAGCGTCGATACGCTGGTGACCGCAGCGAAGTTCTTTTCAGTGAGAAGGCGACGGAGAATGAATCGTCTGATGGCGGTTTGCTGAGCTTCGATGAGCTTCTTGTCGTCGATGGCCTGGTGAAAGATTTTGGCCTCTTTCAGAAGCGCGCAAATGATGATGCAGGCACTTGTGAGGATATAGATGCCCAACATGATGGCAAGCAGCAGATACAGTCGCTGAAGGGGAGACAAATAGGGATTCTTCCTGCTTGCCACCACATACGACCAACCGGGAATGAGTGTGGGAATGGGGGTAATCAGGCGCCAGCCGTGTGTGGCAATCGTTTTGTTCTGGAAAGCGGCGGAGAAAAGCATGTCGGCATCAAGCTTCTCCGAAGTGTTGCCGATGATGGTTTCCTGTGCAGGGTTGACCAGAAAGACCAGGTCGTAAGGTTTGTCGCCCCGATAGCCCAAGAGTTCCCGTTCAGGGACCAGGAGCAGGGAGTAGACTGACTCTTTTTCCCGGCCAGGAGTTTGCAGAAGATGCCAGATGACGATTGAGCCACCGGTAAGCGATCCAATTCCCTGCCGTGCTTCCAGCATCGGTTGCAATTCCTCCTCCAGTACTTGCTGGTTTACACCCCATCCTTCCAGTTCCATATCATAAAAGGCATTGCTCCTACCGTAGGTTTGGCCGGAGACAAACAGGTGGCTGCGGGGAAAATAGAGTAGCCTGCGCTCGGTGTTTTGACCGGCAAGGTCTTGAGCCGCGATGTCCTTGACCAGTTGGTAAAGCTGGTAGCGGGAGAAACTTCCTTCCTCTTTTGCCTTGCGGAGGTCGCTGACGATGGGGTGGAGGTTCATCGTGACGGCGAATTTCTGGAGGTCTTCCAGATAGGTGTCGGCTCGGTCCTGGACCGCGGCAAGTTGCAGGTTGTTGGTTTCTTCGACGTTCTGGCGGAGAATCCGTGAGAAATGGAACGTGAAGGACATCATCATCAACGTCGCGATGCTGCAGATGGCCAGGTAGGAAAGACTCCACCGCGCCATTTGCCGCATCAAGTTCCGCCTGCTTGTTCCTGTCATTCCCGCTCCTCCAGAGGAAAAAAAGGCGGACTCGCAGAAAAGGAGTCCGCCTTTGTAGGTTAATGAGCCATGTAGTTGTCGTATGCCTTCTGCATCATTCCGATTGCCTCGTCGATGCCGAATGCGTGCAGCTGCTTCTGGTAACTGTCCCACTCGGTATTGATGTCTACCGCACCGGAAATGAACTGAGCTTCCATCTCGTCCTGCAGGGTTTCAACGTTGCTCATGATCTCGCTGAAGCGTTCGGCATCCTTCGATGCGACGGAGCACGGGGGAAAGGCGTGCTTGCCCATGTCGGTTTTCATGGAGAGCTGCAAGGCCTCTTTCTGGTTGTCTTGGGCGTAGTACTGCTCGATGTATCGAGGATCCTGTACGCAGACGCCGCTGGTGGAAGCCCGAGAATAGGCTGCCAGGATTTCGCTCGCAGTCTTGCCGTCCGGGTTGTGCAACACGAAGTCGGTATAGACCGGATTGCCGTCTACCATTGTATAGGTCTTGCCTTCAATACCAAAATTGCAGGCCAGATTGCCTTCTTTGCTGTACATCCAGTCAAGCAGATATGCGGCGGCTTCCCTGTTCTTGCAATTGGTGGAAATGGCTGCGGAGACTCCGGATGCGTCGTAGATGGCGTTCATCTTCGAGAACTTTGCATTCTTGCCCCTTGTTGAAGTGACCGGCACCGTGCAACGGATGTCCTCCTGAGTGATGGAGGGATCTTTGGCATGCATGATTTGCGTGTAATTTCCCAGACCCTGCCCGAATGGGGCATTCACCGCAGCGGACTTTCCGGTGGTGAAATAGGTCTGGTTGGACTTCTTGTTCGCCACAAGGTAGTCGTTGTCGATCAAGCCATCCTTGTACCACTCTCGCAGTTTGGACAGCATTGCCTTCCGCGAGTCTTCGATGATGCCGTTCTTGACGACACCGTCATCCACATAGAAATATCCCCAGTTGTCGAAGCCTCCGGACCAGCAGTCCAGCATCCATTCCGAACGAGTACAGAAGGGGACGGCAAAGCCGTTCGCCTTGTACGCTCTAAGTACCATATCCCAATCGTCGATGGTCTCGGGCATGGGAAGCCCCAACTTGTCCAGCACGTCTTTGCGGACGATCAAGCCACCGGAGAAGAGCGTCAGGTTCGGGTTTTCCAGACCGCGCAGGAACGGGAAGCAATAGTAGTCGCCATTGGAATCCTTGACCATCTTATCCACATCGGGGTGGGCTGCCATAAGGCCGGAGAAGTTGGGAGCATTCTTTTTCATGAGATTGTCCAAGTTGAGGATAACGCCGTCATTGATGGCTTGAGAAGGTCCGCCGGGATAGGTGGTCCAGGTATGTTCGATGATGTCGGGATAGTCGCCATCAGCCAGCATGATGGCGAACTCTTCTTTTTCTGATCCTTGGGTGGGATGGATGAAGTTGATGTGGATTCCTGTCTGTTCTTCCACATACTGTGCCCATGGGGTATCGCCAAGGTTGGTGTAATTGACGGAGACATTTCCGTTCAGTTTCGTCCACCAGGAAAGAGTCACACCCTCGAAAGGTTTTCCACTGTCCGTTTGTGCCGGTTGGGGCTTTGCCACAACTTGCTGCTCTTTCCCTCCTTGGGCGAAGAGGCTCGCTGTCACACAAAGCGCAAGGGGAACCAGATGTCGATACTTCTTCATTTTCAACTCCTTTTGTCGCCAATCATATTGCTTTTGGCTAATGGTCATCCTCTATCACGCGACTTGTATGTCGGCAAGTAACCAGTTTTTTCTGTGTATGACAATTTCTGCAAGGAATCTGCTTTTTCGCTGGAACAGGGGTTTGGTCGTTTCTCGTGGATTTCATGCTTCCACTTTATGTCAATAGTGGCGATATTGTTGCTTTTTATCTTTATTGTTATTCGGAATTATTCCAAATATATGTATTTATCCATAGTGTAAATTGGAACCTATGAGATAAGTTGTTCAGTGAAGAAAAGGTGAGGGATTTAGGCTTTAATTTCATTTTATGCGTCATTTACGCATGTTTCTTTGACAATGAATGAGTGCTCTCTATTCGGGAATAGTAAGATTTTTAAAAATGTTATGACATATGTCTTGTAATAGTTGTGCATTTTTCCTATATTGGAGCAAAGAACGGAATGGGAGTATCCGTTTGGAGTTACGATGAGAATACGCTTGCACCTAGTTTCTGCTCGATGTCTGGGATTGCTTCTTATGCTGGCCTTGCCTTTGTCGGCAGTGGGAGCATTGGACAACACTGCCATCTCGCTTGGCTGGAACTACCAGCAGGAGGGACTGTCCGAGTGGAGAATCATGGATGTCTCCGGCGTCTCTGAGCTTGCCGAGGCGACAATCGAACTGAAGAGCGCCACCCAGGAAGTCGCCCATATGGTCGCCTACATGAACGAGACCAAGACGCATGACTTCCGTTTCTCCTATACCCCGCTCGAACAGTACGATAGCGAGAACGGGACTGTGGTCGATTCGATCGACTACACCCTGATCATCGGCTACAAGACTTCCCGCGGTGACGCAACGACGACGTTGCCTATGGGGCAGGAGAGCGACGCGATTTCCATGTATTTCGACCGGGAACAGTCCGGCAGCCAAGTCTGTACCTTCTATGTGCAGGTTGGGGACAGTTCGGCAGCCCGTGCAGGCACCTACGTCTCGACTGTCCAGGTTACGGAGAGCGCCACATGAAACACCTCCTCCCTGTCGTTCTCGCATTGGTGGCCATCGCATCCCCCTTGGGTGCCGACCCTGTTGTCTCCACCCAGAGCTATGAGCTCGAAGGAAGCAACAAGCGCGGGTCGGACACGCTCTCCTTCACCGGCTACATCGCCGAGAAGATCAGCGCGCTTGATAGCTTTGGCGCCTATTGGCAGGGAAGCGTGGCGGCAAGCAACGGAAGTTCCTACTCCATCGCCAATCTGGGCACCACGGACGAGGTGGAGGGGACGTTGCTGACCTGGTCCGCGACGGGAACCCTCGGCAACACCGAAAGTTCCTCGCTGAATCTTCATTTCAGCCTTTCCATCTCCCCGCTGGTGGGCGAGGACGCCGAAACCTATGTGCCTGGTTCCGTCTCCTTCACCCGGAGCAATACCGTCTATACCCAGAATGGGACGGCGCTCTCCAGTTCGGCGGACGGTACTGCCACCGTCTTCTCAGCCGGGAGCGAGAAGATTGTCAGCGAGACAGTCGTCGAGACCAAATCCAGCAACTTGGACTTCTCCTCGCTGGAGGATACCAAGGTCTGGGCTCTCGACTATACCGTCAACACGCTGAAAGGCGGAGGTGACTCCTGCACGTGGAAGTGGGGAGGCTCGATCGATATCGACATGCAGACCGCCGGCCTGCCGGCCCAGAACTACAGCGGAACGATTATCCTAAGCGTGGCAACCAAATGAAGTACCTTTCTTGTACAAGTGTATTGGTGATGGTGCTCTTGGCCTCCAGGAGCTTGGGTGCCGTCAATGTCTACGGGGACGAGAGTGTCGACCTGTATGGCTTTCTTGACCCGAAGACGACACTGATCATCGGCCGGACCGAGGCGGCGTCCTCTTTCGACCTGACGGACAGCAACGTGGCTCCGAAAGACCAGATTGCCGGCCTGCAGATCGGCACCTGGACGCTGATGACCAACGCCCTGGTCAACGTCAAGGTGACGACCAAGCCGATGGTGAAGAGCTCGGACTCCCAGTCCGCCATCTCCTACCAGATCGGCATCCAGTATCCGACAAACGCGGACTCGCCTTCTTCGACCAAGATCGCCTATATCAACAATACCGGCACAGATGCCGATTGGGACATCGGCACCGCGGGCGTGTACACGCTGGGCAGCACGGAACGGATCATGACCTACACGGACAACCCGATCTATTTCCGCCTGTACCAGGAAGATGCGTCATCGTATGGATCGGGCTATTATACCGGTTCGATCCTGTTCACCCTGACCAACGGCGAATGAGGAGGCATCGCATGATCCGCAAATGTACCACCCTGCTGTTGCTGTTCTCCGGAATTCTGCTCGAGCCCCTTTTTGCGGCGCACGAGTTCTGGGTCGAGTTCATGGCCCAGACGGCAAGCAGCATCGACCTGACCGACCCCGAGTACAAGTACCACGACTTCTCCACCAACTTGCAATGGGTCGGCTCCACGACCCCGAACAACGGAAGGACCGCATACAATGACTCGATGGGGTATTATGACGACACGATGATTGGTGTCTTCGGTGCCCTCGGGGTTTCGGAAACCACGACGGTCACCTTTTCGGGCGACTTCCAGTTCACCTCCCAGACCGACCACGGCAAGTTCAAGAAGTACAAGATTGCCGTCAACGGCCGCCGCAACATCAGCGGGGGCGGTGGAAACAAGAACGACACCACCATGACCAGCGATGCCACGAAGTATGGCAATGCCGACTCGTCGTTCTACGTGACCACCAACCCGGGCCAGTCCTATTCGTTCGTCCTGCAGCCGAGCGACGGAAGTGCCTCTGACAAGGCGAATGACCGCTGGGCGGACTTCATCATCATCCTTGAAGGGACGGACGAGGACCTGGCCGAGTACAATGATTACCGGAGCGACCTGCACATCACCATGACCACGACGGATCCCTCCGTCTCCCCCCAGACACAGAGCTTCGACATGACCTTGTGGGGATACGTCGGGGGCAAGACTCCCGACAAGAGCTCCAATTTCAGCTTCTTTGTGAACGCTACCGACGCGGCAAAGCAGCTCGATATCGCTTCCCTCACCGCAAGTACGGCGAGCAACGTCGTGAAGATCGCCGATATCCAGGCGACCAACTACATGGTCTACCGGAGCAAGCCGGCAGCCACGAGCCTGACCCCCTACAAGCTCTATATCTCGGCCCAGCCCAACACGGTCACCAACGCGGAAAGCGTCTTCAAGCTCAGGAAGGTGGGGACGACCTACGAGAACGCCTATAATTCGATTCCCCTCATCATAACCTACAAGGGGAATGCCGCGGCCTCGTCGACCACCTTCACCAGCTATGCCGACTATGCCTCGACGCAGGTGACCCATGTGTTCAAGGGCGACAATGCCGACTACATTGTCGTCCCCTGCTCGGTGACGGAAAAGTCCAACAACGGATACTTCGCCCTGTACCGGCTGGAGGGTGACCTTGATTTCAGCTTCGAGGACATTGACGACGCCAGCAGCCTGACCGCAGGCTGGTACAGTTCCTCGATCTACCTTACCCTCGTCGCCGACTGACGGTCCTGGCGGGAGGCCTGGTAGATTTCCTTGAAGGTCCGGATAAACTCCCGCTCGGCGTTGGAGAGATAGTAGTCCCTTCGGTGGGCGACCGTCAGCATCCATTCGTAACGGTGGCCGGCGGTAAAGAACACAATCTTCTGTGAGGGAACCACATAGGACTGGGGTACGAAGCCGACGGCGATACCGTTTTCCACCACACTGATGATCGTCTTGCTGGATGATGTCTCGAAGAGCACGTCCGGTTTGAGCCCTGCCTGCCGGTAGAGGTCGTCCACCATGTCCCGCATCAACGTTTCCTGGGAGTTCAGGACGATTTTTTCTCCCGCGAGCCAAGCAGGGTCGAGTGTCGGCAGCCCCGGCCCTTTCGCCTCCTCGGCTTTCCGTGCCAACGGGTTGCCGCGTGGAACGACAAGCACCATCTGCTCGCAATCGATCCACTCGTAATCGAAGGCCGGCTGGGGTTGGCGGATGGAGATGTGGGCGATATCGACCGTGCCGTCTGCAAGGTGCTTTTCCATCTCCTTGACCCGTTCCTCGTGGATGACGAAGGTGACATCGGGATATTTCGCATGAAAGACCGGGTAGGTCTTGGCGAACTGGTCCGCACCCCGTTCGGGAGTATAGGCGATATGGATTTCGCCCCGCTTGCCGTCGGCGATGTCCCGGATGATGTGGTAGGTTTTCTTCTTCAACTCAAGCATTTTCCGCGCAGATTCCAGGTAGACGCGCCCGGCATAGGTAGGCGTCATGCGATGGCCGCCTCGGTCGAAGAGGGGAGTCCCCACGTCTTCCTCGAGTTTCAACAATTGCTGGTTGAGTGCCGACTGGGTGATATAGAGCTTCTCCGCGGCCTTCGAGATGGTTCCCTGCTGGGCGATCATCGTTATGTTCTCGAGCAGATGCAGGTCCATAATTCCTCCTTTCTCTTAATTATTTTAAGACAAAATAGAACAAACTAAAAGTAGACAGATTACAAATGGTCTTTACCATGAAACCTATAGGTTTGATAAACCCACAAAGGAGTGTTTGGTATGAGACTGATGAAACGGGTCGCATTGACCGCATTGACCATGACGATGGCGGCCTCGCTGTTCGCCACCGGACAAGCTGAAAGCGCTGCCCAGGGCGGTGGAGTCCTTCTTCCCAAGAACATGGAGGTGCAGGTTCCCGCCAAGACGGGTGGCGGTACGGACGTGATGGCCCGTACCCTCGGAGCCCAGGTTGCCAAGGACGGTGGATTCAACGTGACCATCGTCAACAACACCGATGGGGGCGGGGCGGTCGCCCTCGAGAAAGTCGCCAACGCCAAGGGCGACGGATCCACGATCCTCCAGTTCCATACCACCATGCTGATCAAGACGGCAAGCGGGGTCTTCAAGCGCTCCGCCGCAAGCGACTACAAGGTGATTGCCGTCAGCCTGCAGAAGGATCCTGCAAGCTACACGCTGGTTGTCGATATGGACTCCCCGTATCAGACGGTCGACGATTTGGTCGCCGCCGCGAAGGCAGCTCCCGGTTCCCTGAAGTTCGGTGTGGAGACAGGCGGTACCGCCCACATCATCACCGGGCTGTTCTCCAAGGCTGCCGGCATCCAGGTGAGAACCGTCGAGGCCGGAACCGATACCGAGAAGATGGCGGCTGTCGTCGGCAAGACCATCGATGCCTGCTTCGTCAACCCGAACCAGGCCAAACAGTACGTGGATGCAGGCAAAGTACGCGCCCTGGCTGTTGTCGCCCGTGATGAGGAAGGCGGCCGTTGTCCTGTTTTCCCCGATCTGGAAAGCTTTCCTGAGCTCGGCTACAAGTTCGCCTGGGGCAACATCAACCTGTTCCTTGGCCCGAAGTCGATGGGTGACGACCTGGCCCGCGCTTTGCACGACCTGTACGCCAACGCCTATGCCAATCCAAATGTCAGCGGCGACCTTGAGCCGAAGGGTTTCGGCATGGTCTTCCTTTCCTACGAGGATGGCTTGAAGCGGGTGCAGGATACCCAGGCTTCCTTGAATTCGGTTGTCGTCGATCTCGGCTTGAAGAAATGAGCGTCGGATGCGGTGAAGGGATTTCCGTGCGGGGTCCCTTCATCCGCAAGAGAGGAGGATTCCCATGTTCCAAGTGAAACGCGACCAAATGGTCGGTATCGTGACCGTAATCCTCGGCATCGTGATTTTCGCCATGATCCGGGACTATCCGGTGCCGTTTACTGTCGAATATCCCGGGCCCAAGGCCATGCCGGGACTTGCCGCGTTCGGCTTTGTCGTCTGCGGCCTCGGCATCTTCCTGCAGAGCACCCTCAGCAAGAAGGCGCAGAAACAGTTCCTCGTCAAGGAGGGATGGGTCAGGGTCGGTGTCGTTTTCCTGCTGCTTGTCGTCTACGTGTTCCTGATGAAATATCTTGGGTTCCTCATCATGACACCGATTGTCTGCTACGCGCTTTCCACGCTTTTTTCCAAGGGCTGGAAGTCCACCATCAAGGGAAGGGTCCTTTTCAGCGTGTTGTTCACGCTCTTCGTCTACTTCTTGTACACGAAGGCCTTCTCGCTTCCGATGCCGGATCCGGTTTGGATCTGAGGAGGATGCGCCATGGTACAGTATCTTCCCTTTGTCTTTTCCAATCTTTTCAATGGCTATAACCTGGTTCTGACTCTTGCAGGTACCATCATCGGCATCATCTTTGGCGCCATCCCGGGTCTTTCGGGGTCGCTTGCGATGATGCTGTTCATGCCTCTGACCTACCATATGGCCCTCGGTCCCGGCGTCATGTTCCTGATTTCCCTCTGGGTCGGCGGTTGCTCCGGGGCTTTCATCGGCAGCGTCCTGCTCGGCATCCCAGGCTCTCCCTCGTCGGTGGCCACCGTCTTCGATGGATATCCGATGGCAAAGAAGGGACAGGCGAGCCGCGCCTTGGCCATCGGCATGGTGGCCAGTTTCATCGGGACGTTCTTCTCGGCGATCCTTGGTGCCTTGCTGGCCCAGTCGATTGCCGCAATCGCCTTCAAGCTCGGCCCGTGGGAGTATTTCTCCCTCTGCATGGTCGCGATCACGATGGTCATCGCCATCAGCAAGGGCGATATGCTGAAGGGCTTGACCTCCGCCTGCATCGGCTTGTTGTTCGCTTCGGTCGGCTTCAGCCCGATCGATGCCCAGGAACGTTTCGTCTTCGGGAACATGTACCTGATGGGCGGACTTTCCCTGACTGTCGTACTGATTTCCATCTTCGGCATCTCCCGCATCGCCTTGGAGTACGGGCGGGGCTTTGACAAGTTGCCGGACGTGGACGACTCCTCCCTGAAGGGATTCGGTTTGCACTGGATGGAAATCGTCGGCCAGGGCGTCAACATCATCCGTTCCTTCGTCATCGGCCTCGTCATCGGTTTCCTTCCGGGCATGGGCGCGGGCCTTTCCAACCTAGTTGCCTACTCGACCTGCAGGAACCACAGCAAGCATGCGGACGAGTTCGGTACCGGGGTGCCTGATGGCATTTGGGCCAGCGAGGTCTCCAACAACGCCGCCATCGGTGGCGCCATGATCCCGATGGTTTCCCTCGGCATTCCCGGGGACACCTCCACCGCACTGCTGATCGGGGCGCTCTCCATCCAGGGTCTCGAGATGGGCCCGATGGTGTTCCGGAACTCAGGCAACCTAGTCTACATGATGTTCGCCGCGGTGGCCTTCGACGCGATTCTCGTCCTGCTGATCCAGATGGTATCCAAGCGTTGGTTCCCGTATATCCTGAAGGTTCCCTACCACTACATGTATCCGGCGCTCTTGGTCATCTCTTTGGTGTCCGCCTATGTCGAGTCCGGCTCGTTGTACAAGTGCGGCATGATGATCGTCTTTGCCGTCATCGGGCTGCTGATGCTGTTCGCCGGGCTTCCCTCGGCACCCATGATGCTGGCCTTCATCCTCGGGCCTACCTTGGAGAGCAACATGCTCAAGGGATTCCAGAGCAGCGATAACGGCATCGCGACCTTCTTCACCCGTCCTGTTTCCTGTTTTTTCCTGGTTGTCGCCATCGGGTGTATTTTCTCTCCGATCCTGCGGATGGTGTTTCAGAGGATGCGGCCGAAAAAGGCGTGAGGTAGCGGATGAAGCGAGTGATTGACCCTGGTAAAAGACGTCGCCAGATTACCGTGGTGGATGACTTGGTCTTCGGCCATGTGACCGACCTGGACGGGAAGCCCCTCGAGCTGAAGATGACCCTGCTGTACACGGCGGGCAACAGCGAGATGCGTCTCGTTCTCGGACGGGATGACGAGGCGAGTGACTTCCGTCAGCCAGTGATCGTCTGGATCAATGGGAACGGGTGGCGTGCGGTTCCCTGCCGTACCTACCAGGCTGCCGAGTCCGTCTACCTGGCGGAGGCGGGCTATGCGGTGGCGGTGGTCGACTACCGCGACAGCGGCAAAGGACATTTTCCTGCGCCGGTCGAGGACGTGAAGACGGCGATACGGTTCCTTCGGGCGAACGCCGGCATCTACCATCTCGACCCAGACCGGATTGGAACGATCGGGCGCTCTGCCGGCGGGCACCTTTCCTCGTTCTGCGCCTTGAACGACGACCAGTACCGGAGCGGGGAGTGGAGCCCGTTCAGCGACCATGTCCAGGCGGCGGTGGATTTCTACGGTCCGGTGGACCTTTGGTCCCTGCATATGGCCAATGTCTATCATGGGGAAGATCCGACCAAAACCCGCGAGGGACTGATGATCGGAGGGGATGCAGCCCATGTCGCCAAGATGGCGGGAGCGGCCAGCCCGATCAACTTCATCTCCCGGAAGATGTGTCCTGTCGCCATCTTCCACGGGGATCTTGACCCGCTGGTTCCCCTTTCCCAGAGCGAGCACTTCTACGAGATGCTCCAGAAGCAGGGAGTTCCCAGCGAGCTGTATATCGTCCGTGGCGCAGGCCACGGTACACGGGAGTTCATCCAGGACGAGACGAGGAAGACGGTCCTGTCCTTTTTCGGCACATATCTGCGATAAGGAGGAGCGAATGTCGGAACTGCGAATCGCTTATGAGCGGTATGAAAAAGAGCGTACACGCTGGCTTTCCAACCCGATGGTGCAAAAATACTTTTCCAATCAGGAACGACGCTATGTCCATCCGTTTCAGATGTACGGAAACGTCTGGTACGTGGGTGACAGCTGGGTCTGTGTCCACTTGGTCGATACGGGAAACGGGTTGTTGCTGATCGATGCCGGCAACTGCGGCGCCACGGCGATGCTGGTCAACGCCATTTGGGAGGCGGGCTTCAACCCCGCCGACGTGAAATGGATCATCCTTTCCCATGGGCATCTGGACCATATTGGCGGAGCCCTCTTCTTCAGGCGGATGTTCGGGACCAAGCTCTATCTGGGCAAGCCGGATGCCGAGGATTTCCAGCGCCATCCGGAAATCTCGGCGATCCAGGATGCCGGCAACCTGGCCGATGAGCTCTTTACGGTCGACCATGCGGTCGGGGACAAGGAGCACATCGATTTTGGGGGGATGGATTTTTATTTCCGGCTTTGTCCCGGCCACACCGCTGGCGTCATCGCGACGTTCTTCGACGTGAGGGGAAAGGAAGGAGTCAAGCGGGCCGGTTACTACGGAGGGTTCGGATTCAATACCCTGCAGAAAGCCTATCTGGATGATATCGGTGACGTGAGGCACACCATGCGTCAGGCCTATCTGGATTCCTTGAGGAAGGTGAGGGGCGAGAAGGTGGAGCTTTTCCTTGCCAACCACTGCATCAACAACGACACACTAGGAAGAATGGAGCAGCTCCGGAAAGATCCATCCCGCAACCCCTTCCTGGACGACAAGCTCTGGGGCGAATATCTGGACTTCAAGCGGGATGAACTGCTGAAGCTGATGGCGGACCCGGCACAGAACTGACCGAATCCTCTTTTCGCAGGACCTCTTCGGCTTCATCCGGAGGGGCCTTTTCTTTTTGTCTGGGCTTTCCGTTATACTTGCGGCAAGGAGAACGTTATGCTGAAGGACCGAGTTGGAGCCTATTACCTGGAGAAAAACTACAACTGCGCTGAGGCGATGATCCGCGCCATCAACGACGAATACCACCTTGCCCTTGATGAAGAGGGAATGAAACTTGTCGGCGGCTTTGGCGGAGGCATGGGTTGCGGCCTCACGTGTGGCGCCTTGTCCGCCGCGATTGCCGCCTTGGGAAAGCTGTGCATCGGCTCAAAGGCCCACGAGACGGCCGGCTTCAAAGAGCTCTGCGCAGACTATGCGCAAGCCTTCCGTAAGCGGGAAGGGGAAGTGGATTGCTCGACGTTGAAACCGAAATACTTTGTCCCTGGGCAGCGTTGCCTGAAGACCGTCGAGCTTGCCGCCGAGCTTTTCGATGAGTTTGTGAAAGAGCATCAGTTGGTTTAGCAATCCACTCCTCCCATTGTGCCATGGATATTTCTTTGTTATTCTGATAACAGTATTGCCACAAAGGGAGGTAATAGATGAAAAAACTCAGGAACGTGCTGCTTGTGTTGCTTGTCGCCATCGGTTCCCTGTTCGCGCAACCGATCACCGAGAAGCAGAACAGCGTCGTGGTGCTTTACACCAATGACGTGCACTGTGCGATCCGCTCCACGCTTGGATACGAGTCGCTGGTGGCCCTGAAGCAGGAGGTGTTGAAGAAAACACCGTATGTGGTCTTGGTGGATAATGGTGATGCCATCCAAGGCGAGGCGATGGGGACCATTTCCAAAGGCGAGTACCCGGTGGAGATCATGAACAAGGCCGGATATGACTATGCCGCCATCGGCAACCACGAGTTCGACTATGGCATGGACCGCCTTTCCCAGCTGATCGGCAAGGCCGATTGCCAGTATCTGGCCTGCAATATCAAGTACACGGGGAGCAAGGGAAACCTGCTCGAAAACGTGAAGCCCTACGAAGTCGCGACCTATGGTGCACTCAAGGTGGGCTTCGTGGGCGTTTCCACCCCGGAAAGCATTGCCAAGTCCACCCCGACCTATTTCAAGGAAGGGGATGCGTTCGTCTACGATTTCTACGGTGACGACCCGCAGGCCTTCTACAGCGTCGTCCAGAAGAATGTCGACCAAGCA
This sequence comes from uncultured bacterium, assembly GCA_905215015.1. Lineage (GTDB taxonomy): Bacteria > Spirochaetota > Spirochaetia > Sphaerochaetales > Sphaerochaetaceae > RUG023. Next base: position 20,016 of record CAJMOS010000023.1, read on the forward strand.
CGCTCCGAGGGAGCCCAATATGTCGTCGTGCTTGCCCACCTGGGCACTGACGAGTCTTCCGCCCCGTTCCGTTCCACCGACCTGATTGCCAATACGACCGGTATCGATGTGGTGCTTGACGGCCATTCCCACAGTGTCATTCCCTGCGACGTGGTCGCCGGCAAGGATGGAAGGAAAGTCCTGCTTTCCTCGACCGGGACGAAGTTCGCCAACATCGGCATGCTTCTGATTGGTCCTGACGGGGTGATGGAGACGGGATTGATTGGAACGTATCCGGACAAGGATTCCGATGTCGCCGCGTTCGTAGACTCGATCGAAGCGAAATACAAGGAAAGCCTTGCCGAGGTCATCGGCAAGACCGATGTCGACCTGACGATCGCCGACCCGAATGGTGTGCGTCTGGTCCGTACCCGCGAGACCAATCTTGGCGACCTGTGCGCCGACGCCTACCGCACGGTTGCCGACGCCGATATCGCCTTTGTCAATGGTGGCGGTATCCGCGCTCCTCTGAAGAAGGGCCCGATTACCTATGGCGACCTGATCAAGGTCCATCCGTACGGCAACACGCTGACCATGGTCAAGGCCACCGGCCAGCAGATTCTCGACGCTCTGGAGCTGGCAAGCCGCTCCACCCAGAAGAACACCAGTGACGGCAAGAACGCCACCGGAGAGTGCGGCGGGTTCCTGCAGGTCTCAGGCTTGAAGTACACCATTGACACCAGCATCCCCACATCGGTCGAGCTGGACGGCAAGAACATGTTTGTCGCCGTGAAGGGCGAACGGAGGGTCAAGGATGTCATGGTGGAGAAGGAAGGGCGGTGGACGCCGATCGACCCGCAGGCAACCTACAAGCTGGCTAGCCACAACTACATGCTCAAGGATGCAGGTGACGGTTTCACGATGTTCCAGAACGACGAGCTGTTGATCAACGAGGGCATGCTGGACAACCAGGTGCTGATGACCTACGTGATCGAGAAGCTTGGAAACGATGTCACTGCGGAATACGCAGAGCCGCAGGGACGCATCACCGTGATCTGACGTGCAAGCACGATGAAATGGAGCCGTCTCGGATTCCGGGGCGGCTTCTTTTCATGAGGGACGGCAGAATCCGGAAACAAAAAGGTCCTGGGATGCCACCGAACAACTGGACAAGCAAATTCGGCGGTAGCGCTTGGGAGTATGTTCCCGCCTTCCCTGCCGGAGTGCGGGAATTCTGTCAAGAAAGACCCTCTAATGCAGGAAAACCACACAGGGATTGCCATACTTCCGGTTTCAAGAAGAATGTTTTGCAGTCTGAGTGACTGGAAATAAGGGAAAATTTTTCCTTGTTTCTTTTTTCAGAAAGCCCTTCGGAATGGTGGAGGGATGATTTTGTCGTGATAGGTTCGCTTGGGCAGTCCCTCTGAGTAAGAGGCTTGTCGGGTATGCTCGCAGCAAGAATACAGAGGAATCCCTCTTTCGAGCTAGAACAAGACTCTCAAGACAAAAGTGGATTTTGTCTGCTTTCTAATCGGTTTCCATATAATCTTCCATGGACTCGGACATCTGGTCGACTTGTTTTTTCGAGACAAAGATGGTTCTGCCTTCGCATGAGACGAATCCTTTTTTCTTAAACTGGTCGAGGAGCCTGAAAAGGGTTCTGCGGGAGCAACCGACAGCAGAGGCGATATCATCCTTGCTTTCCGTGATGCGGTAGGATCCGTCTTTTTGAAGGAACGACTCATCTTGGAGATACATGGCAAGTTTGAACTTGATCGAGTAATTGGGAAATCGGCTGGCATTCCTTGCTGTTTTCGTAAGCAAACTCGCCCACATTCGTATGAGATATTCTTGGAATTGGCAGGGGGTCTTAAGCAGGGCCAGACTGGCACTTCGGGAAAGTCGATAACCAGTACACTTGGTGCATGCCTTGATTGTATAGCTCTGGTGGGTTTGTCCCGCATAAATCTCCATGAAGCAGCTGAAACTTGGATTCTTGTTGAGAGCAAGCCGGTATTCCCGCCCTGTGGTATTGGTCTTGAGGACCGCGACGGATCCCTCCATCAGGAAAAAACCGTAGAGGATTTCTTGTCCTTGATGGATGATGATGTCTCCTTTTTCGAAAGCGACGGGCTCGAGCTGGCATTTGATTTTCGCAGGCATGCTGTCGATGACCATTTGCAAATCCATCAGCAACCTCCATCAAAAAAATACCAAACAAATACGAAGAGTGTCAGTTGACACTCTTCATGTCAAGTGAGGTGGTCTATAGTTATCCCCAACGAAGAGATAGGAGCCTTTTACGATGAAGAAACTTGTTGCGTTTTGTTGTGCCACTCTCGTGGCGGGTGCTCTCTTTGCAGGAGGACAGGCAGAGGGAACGAAATCGGAAGCTAAGCCTACCCAGAACATCGCGATTTGTCTTTCCACCGGAGGACTCGGAGACAAAAACTTCAACGATATGGCATATGCCGGTCTTACGCAGGCCCAGAAGGAGTTCGGCATCCATTTCGATTATTTCGAGCCGACTTCTGCAAGCGACTTCGAACCGGCTTTGCGCCAATTTGCGGAGCGGGGGGATTATGCCTTGATTATTGGCATTGGCAACGACGAGGTTGATGCCATGAAGAATGTCGCCATCGATTTCCCAGACCAGAAATTCTCATTGATTGACGCGTCTCTCGACGGCTTTACGAACATACGATCGATTTCTACCAAATGGCAGGAACAGACGTTCCTCTGCGGTGTGTATGCGGGTCTCGGGACGCTTTCCAATATGCCATTTGCAAACAAGGACAATGTCATTGGCGTCGTGTTGGGCATGGACTTTCCTAATTTGAGAGAAGGCGTGGTTGGCTTCAAGGCAGGTGCCAGATATGTGAATCCCGACGTGACGGTGCTCGAGGCTGTTATAGGATCTTTCAATGATCCCACCAAAGGCAAAGAAATCGCTGTCTCCATGTACAACAGGGGAGCCGACTTCATCCAACCGATCGCAGGTGCGAGCGGGCTTGGGGTATTCAATGCCGCCAAGGAGAACAAGTTCTACGCATTCGGTGTGGGCGGGAACCAGAACGCCATCGAACCAAGCGTCATAGCAGCGACCTCCATCAGGAATGTCAACGAGATGGTGTATAACGAGGTGCGTGATTGCCTGAACGGTTCCTGGTCGGCAGGATCATATCTCAATGGAATGAAGGAAGGCGCGGTTGGATATTCCAACGAGGGTAGTGAGGTCGCCATTCCCGAGGACATCAAGCAGGCCATCGATGTAATCCGGCAGAGGATTGTTTCCGGAGAACTGTCAGTCACCATCAGTGCGGATGAGCTCGATGGCTGGGTGTCAAAGAATCAATACAGGAAATAACTTTTCTTTTCGTTTCAGTTGATACCGGAGGTTTCTCATGCACATCATCGAGATACAAGGTATCGTCAAGCAGTTTCCTTTGGTACGGGCCGTGGACCATGTTGATTTCACGGTCCGTGCTGGGGAGATTCATTCCCTATTGGGTGAGAACGGGGCTGGAAAGACCTGCCTCATGAAGACCCTGTACGGCATGTTCAGGCCCGATGAGGGACGGATCCTGATTGACGGTCGTGAGGTTTCCTTCAATTCTCCGAAGGACGCGATTGCCGAGGGAATCGGCATGGTGCACCAGCACTTTCTTCTCAGTCCGGTCATGACGGTGGCGGAGAACATCATCGTAGGAAAAGAGCCTCGTACCAAGCATGGATTCCTGGATATGGACGCTGCAATCAGCCAGGTGCAAGACCTGATCGACACGTATCGCTTCAACATTGATGCAAAGGCACTTGTATCCACCCTGTCGGTTGGCGAGCAGCAGCGTGTCGAAATCCTCAAGGCGCTTTGGCGGGGTGCACAAATCTTGATTCTGGATGAGCCGACCGCTGTATTGACTCCTCAGGAAGTCGACGAGTTGTTTGTGATCATGAGGCGGCTCAAGGCGTCTGGTACCGGCATCGTCATCATCACCCATAAGCTGAAGGAGACGCTTGCCATCGCCGATACCATCAGCGTGCTTCGCGCGGGCAAGATGGTCGTCCATCGCCAGGCCCTTGGAAATGTCACTGCAGAGGACCTTGCTTCCATGATGGTGGGAAGGAAGGTCGAGTTGGCTGTTCATACCACTAAGAAGACGATTGGCGAACCCTACTTCTTTGTCGAGCATCTCAGCCTGACCAGGAGCGGGATTCCTGTCTTGAAAGACATCAACCTGACCATTCATCGGGGAGAGATTCTCGGAATCGCCGGGGTGGAAGGCAACGGACAGACTGAACTTGTCGAAGCGCTGACCGGATTGTGCTCTCCACAGTCCATGTCGGTCAGAAAAGGAAAAGAGGAAATTACCGGTTCTGCAAGGGATTTCATCCATGCAGGGATTGGCCATATTCCGGAAGATCGTCTGGTTCGGGTGCTTGTGGTCCAAATGGATATCGGCACCAATATTGTCCTGGGGTACCATGACAAACCTGCATTTACCAAATGGGGGTTCCTGGACTTCAAGGCGATTTACCGGTATGCCGGTGAGAAGATCCGGGAGTACCGTATCAAGACACCGAACGCCCACCAGCCGGTTTCCTCTTTGTCTGGAGGCAACCAGCAGAAGGTGGTTGTCGCGCGGGTTATCAGCCAAAATCCGGATGTGCTGATTGTGAGCCAACCTACCCGTGGAGTGGATGTCGGTGCCATGGAATACATCCATCATCGCATCCTCGCCTTGAAAGAGGAGGGGAAAGCCGTCCTGCTCGTATCTGCCGACCTTGATGAGGTCCTGAATCTTTCCGACCGGATTGCGGTGATGTATGAAGGGAGCATTGTGGCTGTGAAGGACAAACAGGACGTGACGATGGCCCAACTTGGACTGCTGATGGCAGGAGGAAACGAGCATGCATGAGAAGGGATTCTACACGTTGATGGTATCGGTGCTTTCTTTCGCGTGCGCCATTATGGTTAGCGGTGTGATCATGGCCTTGTGCGGATATAATCCATTCGTCGCATATGGCATCATCATCAAGGGCTCGCTCGCCAGTTTCCGGAGCTTTTCGAATTCGCTGGTCCAAGCGACTCCCCTTGTGATGACAGGATTGGCCTACATGGTTGCCAAGAAAGCCACTATGATCAACCTGGGAGTGGAAGGGCAGCTTTACATTGGCGGGTTAGTGGCGGGTATCGTCGGCATGACTGATTTGCATCTGCCGTTTTTCCTGCACGTGTCAGTCACGTTGGTGTGCGCCATGGCTGTTGCCGGATTGTGTGGTCTTTTCATTGGTTATCTGAAGGTTCAGTTCGGATCCAATGAGGTCATCACCACGACGATGACGAATTTCATTCTGATTAATTTCACAAGTTACATGGCCAATTATCCGCTCAAGGCAGAAGGTGCATCCGCACAGACCAACCCGGTCCTTGCGACCGCCCTTCTTCCTAAGTTGGTAAAGGGCTATCAGCTTTCATGGGCGGTCGTTATCGCCATCTTCTGCGCGTTTTTGATGAAAATCCTCATTGACCGTACGAAAGTCGGCCTTGAGATCAAATGTGTCGGACTCAACATGGCTGCCTCCGAGACAGCGGGCATCTCGGTGAAACGGGTCATGATGCTCGCGATGTTTATCAGCGGGGCGCTTGCAGGACTTGCTGGCGCGTTGCAGGTGGTCAGCGTCAATCGCCGCTTCATTGCGGGTTTCTCTCCTGGATATGGATTCTCCGGTATTTCCGTTGCGGCCCTTGCCAATGACTCGGCACTCGGCATCGTGCTTTCCGGTTTTATTTTCGGGGCTCTGAAGAATGGCGCCAATTACCTGAACATGTCGAGCAGGATTCCGACCGAGTTCGTTAGTGTCGTGCAGGCATTCGTTGTCATATTTGTGTCTGCTCCTCTCTTGATGAAGGACATCTTTCCCTTCTTGAGAAAAGGAGGCAACCAATGATTCTTGGCATCATCAGTTCCACCTTGTCGCTTTCCGTCCCCTTGGTTCTTGTTGCGTTGGGGGGCTGCTTTTCCGTCCGTAGCGGAATCATGGCCCTTGGGCTCGAAAGCATGATGCTTTTCGGTGCGTTCAGTGCCGTGGTCGGTTCATACTTCACCGGTAGCGCGATGGTGGGTATCCTGTGTGGCATAGCCGGTGGCGTGCTCCTTGGTATAGCTCATGGCGTCCTCTGTGTCAGGTACAAGTTGAACCAGGTTATCAGTGGTATCGGGCTCAATCTGCTTTCTACCAGTGCCAGCACATTGCTGATGCAGGTCCTATGGGACAACAAAGGAAGTTCACAAACGGTGGAGAGCGTTCATGCCCGTTTGTCGTTCCTAGCACCGATTCCAATAATCGGACCCATCTTCAGCACGCAGTCCGTATTGCTTCCTGTCACGATTGCCGTCGCTGTTGCCGGTTGGGTACTGTTGTTCAAGACGCCATTCGGTTTACGGATGCGGATGGTGGGAGAGAACCCGAAGGCGGCGAATAGTGTCGGCATTCCGGTACACAGGATGAAATACATCGGTGTGACGATTTGTGGTGCCCTTGCCGGCCTAGGAGGCTCCTATCTTTCGATTGATAGGCTCAACATGTTTGTCAGGGAGATGTCGGCTAGCCGTGGATATATCGGCTTGGCTATCGCGATTTTGTCCAAATACAACCCCTTGAATGTATTGTTGTCCGGTTCATTGTTCGGATTCTGCGAGGCAATCCAGATTTACCTGCAGGGCTATGGTATTCCATCCCAGCTGATCCAGATGATTCCCTATATCGTCACGCTGCTTGTGCTGGTATTTGGGGTAAGGAACATCAAGCCTCCTGCCGGAGTGGGCAAGCATGAGGACGATGCATGAAAAAGGAGTATGTATATGTATGCATTTGTTGAGGATTCACAAGAGCTGACTGACCGATATGAGGTGACCGCACAATATCCTGATGTGGCAGTCATGGCGGATGGCGTGTCGTTTGTCGTGTGGGAGGAGAACCTGCGGCACCAAGAGTATGTCATGCTGACAAGGATCGAGAAGGATGGAAAACGTACATTCACCAAGCATCTCAGCGGGGTGGGACTTGCGCTCCGTCCCTCGATTGAAATTGCGGGGGGGGATGTCTGCGTCGCCTGGTCGCAATTCGTCGACAACGCTTGGGAAATCCAACTGTCGAGATTGGATGAAAAGGGAAATGAGAAAAGCCTCTCCGTCATTGAACGTGGTGAAGCTCTTTTTTATCCCTATGTCACGCAATTTCACGGAGAGCCAGTAGTCCTTTATAGCAGGCAGACGGTCGGCCAAAGCAGGACCATCATGGCGGTCTGTCATGACGGCGGGGTTGAGAAAATGGATGTTTCCTCCGCGGAGAAGACGTACCGTCCTTCCGGCATCGAAGGTGCCGATGGCTCTTTTTTTGTCTGCTATGACACGTTCAACGGGAAAAGCTACGATGTGCTCTGCCGCATGCTCGTGCATCAGAAGTGGACCGACGAAAGCAAGCTCAACAAGAGTGGGATGCGGTGTGCCCAGCCAATGGCCGCTAGGAGCGGAGACACTTTTGTCGTCGGATGGTACGAGAACGGGGCTTCTTCTGATTTCGCCTATGTCGTGACGGATGTCCGGCTTGTTGATGGAAGGCTGGAGCAGTCCAATTACCACGAACTGATCAAGAATCGGAACTGGTACAACAACGTTGATGCCTGTTGTAACAAGAACGGCGTTGTCGTCTTCACGTACACGATAGGCAAAAGCAACATGCTGATGCGCTATCGCCACGCGGACGGCTCGTGGTCAAATCCGGTGGTTGGCAGTTTCAATGACAAACAGTGTTGTGTCCGGCCGAAGGTCGCGCTTGATGACGATGACAGGATCCACTATGTCTGGCAATATGCTCGGACCAACGGTCACCAGCATCGTGCCAGTAGTCCCATCTACAACGTAGTGCCTGTCGCCGAACTGGACAAATACGATGATGTTGCGGTAGAGAGATATATCGACCGTTTCGTCCAGCCGATTCCTGCGGAGAAAGAAATCCTGATGCCGACGGAAAGCGACAAGCAAGCATGGCTGAAGAAAAACGGACTTGATGGATTCCAGCTCCTTTTCGGCGACATCCATGGGCAGAGCAACATGAGCGATGGAATGGGCGAGCTTGACCAATACTACCATTACGCCCGCGTTGACGCGCACATGGATTTCTGTGCTTTGACCGACCATGACTGCTATCCGGATGTTGCGACCGATAGTGAATGGGAATGGAACCGTACAACCCGGAATCTGTTTGACGCGGAAAAGAACATGGCGGTCCTTTTGGCTTACGAGTGGACGAGCAACGAATACAAGCATGATTTCGGCCATAAGAATGTCTACTACCCTGGTTCCACGGGAGGCCTGTATACCTCATGTGATCCCCGTGGTCTCAACCCGGATCGTCTGTATGCAAGCATCAAGAAGGATGGAGGGCAATGCATTCCCCACCATGTCGCGGCGGACTGGGGTTCGGTGAGTGCTGCCACCGACTGGGATTACCATGACCCCGAAGCGACCCGCGTTTCTGAAATCTATTCCCGCCATGCGGATTATGAGAAAGACGGGACGACAAGCCGCTTCACGAAGAATATCGCCAAGTTCCCGCATACCTGCGTACAGGATGCATTGAAGCGCGGATATCGTCTTGGTTTCATTGCCGGAAGCGACTCCCATCAGATGGAACATGGGAAGGAAGGAGGCATTCTTGGCGCATTCATGACCGAGAAATCCAGCCAAGCGCTGTGGCAGGCTCTGTGGGACCGCAGGGTGTACGCGACGACTGGAGACCGTATCTTGCTTTCATTCAGGATCAATGGCCGTTTCATGGGTGAGGAACTATCGACCAAGGACCGGTTGACTATCACGGCAAGCGTGTTGGCGATGCATAAAATCCGGAAAGTCGAGATCATCAAGAACAACGAAGTGTTCTACACGGCTCCTGCTTCGCAGGATGGAATCCATGTGGATTTCACCATCTCGGATACTCCCCGTGTCGATGCAACTGACTACTACTATTTGCGGGTTGAGGAAGAAGACGATCAATGCGCCTGGAGCAGTCCCATCTGGGTCAACTGATGGGGCGTGTTGCAGAAAGAAGAATGATCCTATAAGCACTGTCCTCGTATCAAAAGAGG
>CAJMOS010000024.1 GCA_905215015.1 uncultured bacterium
GCTGATAATATCTGCGTCGGCGACGTCATCGCCATTCCCCGCGGCATGGAGGCGCGCTTGCGATGATGATCACCGCATCTTTCCCGAGAGGCCGCGTCTCATCGGCTTCTCCATAGGTAGTGTAGCAATAGGGAGTCAACGCCTCGAACTCTCCCGCGCAGGTATCCACATGGTGGGCCACCGCAAAAACATGCATCTTCTGGCGGAGCGCATACACCTGTCGCTCGTCCATGCCGGCAAGCTGCCCGATCCGTTTGTCGCTCATGCCATACCGCTTTGCCTCGAGCAGCAGATGGCCTTCCAGCTTTTCCCGCGAGAGCCGCGCGTCCAGTCTTGCCTGCCGTTGAAGCTGATGGAGGAACCATGGATCGAAGCCGGTGATCTGGCTGATGTCCTTCATGGTATGGGTCCCGCGGACGATGGCGGTATAGGCGGCCAGCAACCGGAGCGGATGGGCGCTGTGCAGGAACTTGTCGATTTCTCCGTCGTCGTAACCGGCGTCCTTCAGGTCGACCAGCCCTTCGAGCTTGCGCTCGCTGGCCCGGATTGCCTTGTTCAGCGCTTCCAAGGCAGTTCGTCCGAGCGAGAGAGCCTCGCCGACACTGCGCATTTGGGTGCCGAGCGCGCTGTAGGGAAGGGGGAATTTTTCCAGTTCGAAGCGGGGCACCTTGACTGCGCAATAGTCCAGCGCAGGTTCATAGCAGCTTGCGGTCTTGCCGGTGATTTCGTTCATGACCTCGTCCAGCGTGTAGCCGACGGCAAGCTTGGCGGAGCAGCGGGCAATCGGGAAACCGGTCGCCTTGCTGGCCAGGGCGGACGAGCGGGATACGCGCGGGTTCATCTCGATGACGACCATGCGCCCGTCTTTCGGGTTGACGGCGAACTGGACGTTGCTGCCGCCGCAATCCACACCGACGGCACGGAGGATCGCGATTGAGGCGTCACGCATTCTTTGGTAGGCCTGGTCGTCCAAGGTCTGGATCGGGGCGATGGTGATCGAGTCGCCGGTGTGGACGCCCATCGGGTCGATATTCTCGATCGAGCAGACGATGATCGCGTTGTCCTTGTGGTCGCGCATCACCTCCATCTCGAACTCTTTCCATCCAATCAGAGACTCCTCCACCAGAGCCTCGTGGGCCGGGCTGATTTCCAGTGCCCGGGCGATATTTTCCATGAACTCGTCGTCGTCATGGGCGATTGAACCGCCAAATCCGCCCAACGTGAAGCTTGGACGGATGATGACGGGATATCCGATGGTGTTCTTCGCCTGAACGCCTTCCTGGATGGTGTGGACCCCGACACTGCGGGGGCTTTCAAGCCCGAGGCCCTCGACAATCTCCTTGAACCGTTCGCGGTCCTCGGCCAGATTGATGCTCTTGATCGAGGCTCCGATCACTTGGACTCCGTACTTGTCCAGGATTCCTTTTCGGGAGAGTTCCATGGCAAGGTTGAGTCCGGTCTGCCCGCCCATGGTGGTCAGGATCGCGTCGGGTCTCTCCCGCTGGAACAGCTCCTCGACGTACTCGGTCTTCAGGGGTTCCATATAGATATGGTCGGCGAGCCCGCTGGTAGTCTGCACGGTGGCGGGGTTGGGGTTGAGCAGGATCACCTCGTAGCCTTCCTCCTTCAGGGCTTTGACTGCCTGGGTTCCACTGTAATCGAACTCGCAGGCCTGTCCGATGATGATCGGACCGCTGCCGACAACCAGAATGCGATGGATATCCGTTCTCTTGCTCATTTTGCTACTCCCATTTGCACGAAGCGGTCAAAGATCTGCGAGGCGTCATGGGGGCCGGGCGAGGCCTCGGGGTGGAACTGGACCGAGGCGACTTTGCGTCCCTCGTCGATAAGCCCCTCGATCGACCCGTCATTGGCATTGGTGTACCAGACCCTTGCTCCAGCGGGAAGGCTCTTCGGGTCGCTCATGAAGCCGTGGTTCTGACTGGTGACGAAGGTGCGCCCCGACAGGTGGTCGTAGACCGGCTCGTTGCCGCCGTGGTGCCCGAACTTCATCTTCACCGTCGTGCCTCCGAGCGCCCAAGTGATCAGCTGGTGGCCGAGACAGATGCCGACGACCGGCATGGTGCCGATCAGGCTCCGGACCATGGCGACGGCGTCCTGCAACAGGGCCGGGTCGCCTGGTCCATTGGAAAGGAAGAGCGCGTCGCAACCGGTTGCCAGCACCTCTTCCCTTGTGGCGGTGGAAGGCAGAAGCGTGACTGCGGCGCCACGCTTGTAGAGCTCACGGATGATGGAGCGCTTGACCCCGAAATCGACGAGGGCGAAACGGCAGACCGGATGTTCCGGCCGGCTTCCGTCCAGCAACGGGTCGACAAGGGGTTCGGGTACCGTCACGTCGGCAATCAGGTCCCGCTCGGTGATCGCAGGGAAGGAGGCGAGCCGTTCCTTTGCCTGCTCGAGCTCCTTCGCATCGCTGTAGGTGAGGATCATCGCGTTCTGGCTGCCATGGTCGCGCAGGTGCAACGTGAGACTGCGGGTATCCACCCCTTGGATACCGCTGATTCCGCTTTTCTCCATGAAGGCAGAGAGGGAGACCCGGCCCTCGGGAACCGGTCCATCGTACAGGTCATGGACCACGAGTCCTCCGGCCTTGATTCCTCCGCTTTCGCAGAAACGTCCCTCGCAGCCGTAGTTGCCGATCTCCGGATAGGTCATCAGGACCATCTGTCCGTTGTAGGAGGGGTCGGTGAGGATCTCCTGATAGCCGGTCATGCTGGTGTTGAAGACGATTTCAGCGATTGGTGCCTGCTCGACGCCCGGCTCGAGATAGCCGAATCCCGTTCCCGGAAATATGGTTCCGTCCGAAAGCAAGAGAATGGTTTGTTGCATCTTTTGTACCCAAATTGACGACACTTTACCAAAACGGATTTCGAATTGCAACAAATATGGCAAAATATTCCAGAATATTTTTCCATATATGCAACAATCGGATAGATTTGTTGCAAAGGCAAGGACAGTCATTGGTCCTCCATCGGGGAAAAGGATTTCCCGCCTGGCCAAACTGACCTGCAGGGGGAGGATTGTCCAATTATTTCCCGTTTTCTGGAATTATTTGCGGGAGGAGGGGATTTCATGTGAAAATGGGTACACTACAGAAAGGTATATGCATTGCTGGCAAGCAGTTTTCGGGGTGGATGCCTTGCCACACGAAACGATTTACAGTATATCTGTTTGTGGTATATCGAGTACCCCTGTGATGGGGGTCATGACAAAGCAAACATACTTTTATAAGGAGACAAAAATGTCTGTAAGAGTTGCTATTAATGGTTTCGGCCGTATCGGTCGTCTGGCTTTCCGCCAGATGTTCCAGGCTCCTGGCTATGATGTCGTCGCCATCAACGACCTGACCAGTCCCGCCATGCTGGCCTACCTGTTGAAGTACGACACCACCCATGGTCCCTATCAGGGGACTGTCGAGGCTGGTGAGGACTTCATCACCGTCAACGGCAAGAAGATCACCATCTACGCCGAGAAAGATGCCGCCAACCTGCCTTGGAAGGATCTGAAGATCGATGTCGTCCTGGAGTGCACTGGTTTCTACACCTCCAAGGAGAAGGCTTCCGCCCATATCAAGGCTGGTGCCCGCAAGGTCGTCATTTCCGCTCCTGCCGGCAACGATCTGCCGACCATCGTCTTCAACGTCAACCACAAGACCCTGAAGCCGACCGACACCATCATCAGCGCCGCTTCCTGCACCACCAACTGCCTCGCTCCTATGGCCAAGGCCCTGAACGACCTTTGCCCGGTCGAGAGCGGCTTCATGACCACCGTCCACGCCTACACCGGCGACCAGATGGTGCTTGATGGCCCGCAGAGAAAGGGTAACCTCCGCAGATCCAGAGCTGCCGCCGAGAACATCGTTCCGGCTTCCTCTGGTGCCGCCAAGGCCATCGGCCTGGTCATCCCCGAGCTGAACGGCAAGCTGAATGGCGCCGCCCAGAGAGTTCCTGTCGCCACCGGTTCCACCACCATCCTTGACGCTGTCGTCATGGGCAAGGTGACCGTCGATCAGGTCAACGCCCAGATGAAGAAAGAGTCCACCGAGTCCTTCGCCTACAACGAGGACGAGATTGTCTCTTCCGACATCATCAACAGCACCGCCGGTTCCATCTTCGACGCCACCCAGACCAAGGTCCTCCCGATGGGAGACAAGACCCTTGTCCAGGTCGTGTCCTGGTACGACAACGAGAACTCCTACACCAGCCAGATGGTCCGCACCATCAAGTACTTCGCCGAGCTGAACTAAACCAGCAAGGAATGGAGATTCTCAGAGAGGCCGCCGCAAGGCGGTCTCTTTTTTGCTTGTATTGTCAATCGGGTAAACTATTCGCTTATTTTCTAATTCTTCATAATCGTACATATGTTATGGCAAGTTTGCATGAATTCTGTGTTTTCGATATGAGTGCAAAAACAAATATAGTCCTATCATTGATGATGGAGTACAGTAAAGTTCGCAATTTGAAAACGGGAGGATAGAGAAATAGAGAAAAATCATTGAAAACCTTCAGAATGCTTTCTGCCAAAGACAAGCAGGAGGTAATCAATGACCAAGGACCGTGTAACAGAACAGATGGCAGCAATGCCAGAGGAAATCAAGGTTCAGGACGACCTTATTGCTGGAGATGATGGAATATCTGCTGGCTAGGATGATGGAGATTGAGATTATCAATCAGAGGACCGGGAGCGAAAAAAACGGACACAATCTTGAGCGTACCGGATATTGCAGCGGCTATAGAAGCCACAGATTCGGTGCCAGATTTGGAATAATAAATCTTGATGTTCCGAAGCTCCGACATAAACAAGAGCCTGCTATGACACTTTCTCAAATTGCTGATGCGGTGGGCTACGAGTCAGTTCAACACCTTTGCCGTGTCTTCCACCGTTGTTACCATCTTTCCCCCTCGGAATATCGTCACCACGTCATTGCCATGCGGTAGCAGAGAGACTAAGTACAATTTCTTTCGATTGCGGAAAGAATGCCAAAAGTCCTTGACTTCTCGGTTCCGAAAGAGTAGGGTTCACTCGTGAAAGAGGTTCATAATTATGAATAGAACAGTCGCACGTGCCATGCAAATTTTGCAAATTGTTTCAAAAAACAATGATGGAACAACACTTCAAGAAATTGCTGACGAGTTGGATATCCCAAAAAGCAGCGCATATGTGATTGTCCAGACACTTCTTTCAGAACATTATCTGACCACCATGCGATACAATGACAAGAAATATCGGATTGGTCTCAAACTCTTCACGCTCGGCATGCGCTATGTGGATGACTTGAATTTGGTTGAGCAGTGTGTCCAATACCTGAATCCTCTTGCAGACAAATGGAAGAAGACAGCATTTGTTGGTGTCTTGGAAGGGACTTCGATTGTCTATGTGCATAAGTATGTTTCGAAGGACGCTGTATTGGCATCCTGCGCACTCGGCTCTCGTAAGCCCGCTTATGCAACGGCTCTCGGAAAGGCGATTCTCGCCTACACCGATCAATCCCAGTTGGATAACATATTATCGGAAATAGATTTTGATTCACTTACCTCGAACACCATCACCAGTGCGGTGAAGCTACGCGAGGATTTGGAGTTGACTCGAAAACGGGGCTATTCAATCGATATCAAAGAGCACATGCAGAACACCATTTGCTGTGGTGCGCCTCTGTTTGACTTCACTGGTCATGTGATTGCCGCTTGCTCGCTCAGCGATGTACATGAAGGGCCGGTGGATGCGATGGGGGAGGATCTGAAGCAGGTTGCTCTGACTATTTCCCGGAGCCTAGGCTACAACGGATAAAAATACACTTGACAACTGGTACTTTTGACCTTAAGGTAATTCTGCAATGAAGAACTCAGTTCATTATTATGAACTATGCTTCATTGATTTTCTTTGGGTTGTACAATGAACGTGATTTATAATTGTGAACAATCAAAACAAGAACAGAACTCTTGTTTCTCTGTGGCCCTGTTCTGCCACTTGCTTGGAGCACTGGTTTGTCTCTCGGCTTCTTTTCCCATAGGGTTGACATTCCCTCTTCTTGCCGGCGCTCTCGTGTTTCTCCACAAAGAACTTTCCGGCTTTATCGTGCTGTTGTGTGCTGGCATATGCATCTGTTGTTTTGGAAGGAGGAACGGATGAAGCAACCGATTTGCATGCGTAAAGGGCATGCCCGCGAGTTTCTTGCAAACATTAGAAAGGAGTGGCGGCTTTACGTCCTGCTTGCTCCGATGGTGATTTGGTTTTGCATGTGGGCTTACAAGCCGATGGTGGGATTGCTGATTGCTTTCAAACGGTTTGACCCGATTGATGGAATTTTTGGTAGCGAGTTTACCGGTTTTGACAATTTCTTCAATTTGATGGAAGGAGTCAACAAAACCGAGTTCTGGCAGGCGTTCCGTAATACCTTCATCATCAGTGCCTACTCGCTGGTCTTTGGTTTCCCCGTTCCCATTATCCTTGCCCTGTTGTTCAGTGAAATGAACAATGAGTTGGCTCGTAAGATTACCCAGACGGTCACCTATCTTCCGCATTTTTTGAGCGAGGTCACAATTACTGGTATTGTGCTTATGCTTGTGTACAATGGCGTCAACTCCACCGGGGTGATTGCCCAATTCTTGATTAACAGGGGTTGGATAAGCCCTGATGCCTCCATCATGCAGCAAGCCCAGTATTTCCGGCCATTGTATGTGATTACCGGCATCTGGAAGGAGAGCGGCTATAATTCGATTGTCTATTTTGCGGCAATCATGGGTATTTCTCCTGCTTTGTATGAAGCGCTCAAGGTCGATGGCGGGAACAAGTTCCAGGAGATTCGGTATGTCACCATTCCTGGTATGGCGCCGACCTTGATCATCATGATCATCATGCGCATCGGAAAGATGCTGACCATTGGCTACGAGCGTGTCTTGCTTTTGTATAACGCCAACATTTATGTGACCGCGGATGTATTGTCCACCTTTGAGCAACGTATCGGTATTCTTTCTGGCAACTATGGAACAGGTGCGGCGTCCAGCTTGTTCAACTCGCTTATCGCCTTTGTCCTGGTCATCGGGGCAAATACCATAAGCCGCAACGTGTCGCGGACCAGCCTTTGGTAAGGAGGTAGGCATGGAACGTCTTTCCCGCAGTGAGATTGCTTTCAAAATTTTCGCTTACGCGTTGGTGATCCTGTTTTCGGCCATGGCCCTGTATCCGCTGCTTTATGCTTTTTCGGTCTCTATCAGTGGAAAGGTCGCCTACGAGAGCGGACAGATCGTCCTGCTTCCCAAGGACGTGACCCTGAAAGCCTACCGGATGGTGCTCTTGGACAAGGGCTTCTGGATCAGCTATACCAATACTCTTTTCTATACGGTTCTCGGTACCGCATGGAGCATGGCCATTTCCTTGCCCGGTGCGTATGCCTTGCAATGCAGGAGGTTGATGTTCAGCAGGCAGTGGAACTTTTTCCTCGTGCTGACCATGTGGTTCTCCGCAGGCATGATTCCTCTGTATCTGAACTACAAAGGAATGGGAATCACCGACCGATGGGGCATCGTGATAGCCTTTGGTATCCAGGCTTATAACATCATCCTGTTGCGTAACTATTTCTCCAGCATCCCCAAAGAATTGGAGGAGGCAGCTATTGTTGATGGCGCGAACGAGTTCCAGTTGTTCGGAAAAGTCTATTTGCCGATGAGCAAGGCTTCCATAGCTACGGTGACGCTCTTCTATGCCATCAGCCGTTGGAACGGGTACTACTGGTCTCGCATATTGATTGCAAATTCTTTTGAACAGCCGTTGCAGGTGTATCTGCGACAGCTGATAGAGAACTACCAGAAGATGTACGACGAGTCAGTCGTTGTCTTGGATTACAGCGCGGATAGTCTTGCGTATGCCATCATCGTCTGTTCAATTGTCCCTGTTCTGGTTGTTTATCCATACATACAGAAGTACTTCACCCGAGGTGTCAACTTGGGTGGTGTGAAAGGTTAATAAGGAGGAATTGTATGAAACGTTCAGTTTTGTGGAGCGCGATTGCGTTGAGCGCCACCTTGGCCTTCCTTGCCGGTTGTTCCAAGAAAGCGTCCGTTCCTGCGGGACAGCAGGCTCCAGAGAGCAGTGAGACTGCAACAGCGAAAGCTTCGGTCGCCCAAGCTACAGCGGCTCCGAAGGAAGAAGTGCAACCGAAAACGGTGGATCTTTCCAAGCAGGTTGAGTTGAAATTCAATCTCGCTTATGGAAACAAGAACCGCACGATGACATTCAACCAGAGCACACCCATGACACTTTCCAATGGGGATGTCATTACTGCCGGTATGCTGAAGCCGATGTGGCAGGAAGTGGAAAAGAAGTTCAATGTCAAGATCAATGATGTCGGTATTCAGGATGCCAAATCCACGGACATGGTCAATACGGAGTCGACTAGTGGATTCACTGGAGCAAACATTTACGGTGGAAGCAGTGTAGCTACCCAGTTGATGGGATACGGTGCCCAAGGCTACTTCACCAATTTGTCCGAGCTGATGGAACAGGGGTATATGCCCAACTTCAAGGCATATCTGGATGCTAATCCGAATGTTCGCAAGGCAATTACCTGCTATGATGGCAATATCTACTTCATCCCTTACATTGCGGAAATTGGCACCATCGGACGTACTTTCTGCATCCGCGGTAGCTGGGTGTCTAGGCTTTTGGATGGAGATACCGCCAACTTTGATACCGACGCTTTCACCACCTACGTGAAGCCGTTCTATGTCGGAGCTAACGCCCGTACCGGTTCCAATGGTGGAACTGTCACTCCGAAAGAGGGCGTTAGTATCACCAAAAAGACTGCGGAGGACATCGTTGAGATTCAGAATGCCCTTCCTGTCAAGAATGGCAAAACCCTTGCCGACGCGTTGATTTCCTACATTAAGCGCAATTACGACTATGGGAATCCCTCCGAGCTGTTCCTTGGAGAGAAGGCTGCCTACGATGTTGACGAACTTGTCGCCCTGTATCGCGTCATCAAGGCCAACCCAAAATTCCTGACGGACGGAAAGGCTGACCAGGTCTGGCCGTATTTCGCTCGCCAAGCTTCGTTCCGCGAGGAACTGATTCGTATGGGAACCTACTACAATGGCGTCAAGGTCCATGGTTCCGATTCATATGGCTCTCGCTGGATGATCGATAAAGACGGACAGGTTGAGTATACCTACTCGATGCCTGAAGTCTATGACCTGCTTTGCAAGCTCAGTGACTGGCAGGCTGAGGGCTTGGTCTATAGCGACATGATGGATCTGTCCAACAAAGGCAACTTCCGCAGTGCGCTGTGGGGCACCGACTCTTCCGACAAGCCGCGTTACGGCTTCATGACGTACGACTTCATTGCCTCTTCGACTGCTGATGCCCTGAATCCCGACATTATTACCATTCTGCCTCCGGTAGCCAAGGTCAATGGTGTCTGGCAGTACTACATGGACAACAGCCGTGTCATCAAGAGCGATGGCTGGGCACTGTCTAAGGCTGGTACTCCGGAACAGATTGAGCGTGCTGCGGCAGTGATGGACTACTTCTTCACCACCGAAGGGAACCTGATGCAGAACTATGGTCCGCTTGACGATATCGCCTCCACCGACGGATATCTCGGACCGGACGGCAAGAAGTGGCCGCTGTACAAGGGCTGGACGCCGAAAGCCGCTGCCCAGTACCAGAAGGGCGACCTTTCCGCCTTCCTGCGCGACTGGTATGGAAGCCAGATGGCAATCGGTTATCAGAAAGAGATTGGGTTCGAATACCAATACACCTCTCAGCGAGGTTTTGACGCTTGGAAACTGCTGACCGGTTCTACCCTGACTATTCCGACCTATGCTGGAGACGGGCCCAAGGGAGACAACCCCTATTATTACACCTTGACTCCCCCGGCATATAGCCTGACTCCTCGTCAGAGCGAAATCATCAAGCAGTCCACCTCGATTGAGAGCGAGGATGTTGTTGAGATGATGTTCAACATAATCCGCTACAAGAGCCTGCACAATGCGCCGAGCGGTGCGACGGTTCCGCAGAATTATGATGAATACCTCCAGTACTTCAAGAGCAAGGGTTTGGATACCTATGTGTCTACCATTCAGGCTGCTTACGAAGTGATGAAGGACAGCAACTGAGAGTTTGTTTCATGAGGAGGGAGAGTTCTCCCTCTTCAGGGGAAGAGGGGAAAGAAGATGGAGAGAACATTCCGTTTGCAGAGAATATGTGCTGTGCTGTTCTTGGTGATGAGCATCGCCTTGTTTGTACTGTCGCTTGGATTCATGACGGATTTCAAAGATCTGTTTGGTCTTCAGCTGAAAGCAAACAAGCCGGTGGCATACCTGCATGATGTGCTCCTGCAAGGCTACAACCGCAGTCTTTTCCATCTGGCAGTCTGCGCTTTGTTGGTGGCTGTTCTCTCCTTCGTCTTTGAGACAAACCGAAAAGTGCCTGACATGATTGCGCTTGTGATGATGGACGTGCTCCTTGCCGTGCTCTTCGTCCGGACGGTGATGCTTATCGCGACATTGGCCGGTCTTGAGCCGGTATACCTTTCAACGGACTACTCAAAAGTCCGTTTGGAAGGAGGCTTCGACTATGTCCTGAGGACGAGAACGTTCCTGCTAGGTTATTTGGTGGAATCTCTCTTCGCATTGGTGAGTTTGTCCTTTGGTGCCACACTTGCCATATCACATGAATTGTTCGTCAGGGTGGAGGCCGAAAAGAAATGAATGAGGTTTCCAAGAATGTCAAAGTGTCGGTCTTCTGCAAGAACTCGAGCGGCTATGACCTGACTTTGATAGCAATTCTTTTCGAGTTGGGTTTCTCAATTCGGATTCTTGATTCAATTCCGGTCGGAGTCATGATGGGAATATCCTGTGGCATCAATATCATTCTCCTTTTTGTGCTGTTTAGCGTTGGTGTAAAGGTGAATGTCTACCAAATCGGGTGGGCTTATGTGGGGCTTGCCTGTGCCGGATATGCGCTACTCAGAGCTTTCGTCCTATTGCCGGTTTTCCTGAAGCCAACCGCGAACCAGCGTGTTTTGTTCGTGGTGACCCTCTTGGAGGGAGTGGTTGAGCTTATTGCCAGTTTGATAAGCCTGGTGTGTTCCAAGAGGCGTGCGAGGTTCCTCGCCACACCAGAGGGTAGGGAACTTGTGGGGCAGGAGGTGTGAGATGGGCATGCTGGAATACAAGCATATCGGGAAGATTTACAATGGTGGTGTCCGTGCGGTCAGCGATTTCAATCTGGCAGTCCGCGATGGCGAGTTCGTCGTAATTGTCGGGCCTTCCGGTTGTGGAAAATCAACTGTGCTTCGCATGACTGCGGGACTTGAGGAAATTTCGGAAGGCGACCTGTACCTTGACGGAGTCAGGATCAACGACCAGCCACCAGTGGAGCGTGATATTTCTGTCGTGTTCCAGGATTATGCGCTGTATCCCCAACTGACCGTCTATGACAACGTCGGCATGAGCCTGAAGGTCAGGCACGTCGACAAGGGTGAGATCTTTGACCGTGTCATGGATACCAGCAGGTTCCTGCAAATCCAGGACTATCTGACCCGCCTTCCCGGACAGCTTTCGGGAGGACAGAAACAACGTGTTTCGCTTGGGCGAGCCATCGCCCGGAAAACGAGAGTTTTCCTGATGGATGAGCCTCTTTCCAACCTAGACGCGAAGCTTAGGGCGCACACTCGTGCAGAGATTGTCAGGTTGCAGCGGCAACTTGCCATCACCACGCTGTATGTAACCCACGACCAGGTCGAGGCGATGACCATGGCTGATCGCATCGTCGTGATTGACCACGGAGTTATCCAGCAAGTGGGGACTCCCCAAGAAATCTATACGAAACCAGCAAATACCTTTGTTGCCGGGTTTATCGGGACTCCGCCGATGAACTTTATTCCGGGGAAAATTATGGGAGGGCGTTTCATCAACAAGGAATTGGGTATCAACCTTGCCGTACCTGCCAAGGTCGGAAGTCAAGAGGGGAAGTCGGTAATCCTCGGCATTCGCCCCGAACACTTGCAAATTGAAACGACCAGGCAAGGAGAAGGCATGGAACTTGTGGTGATGGATACCCAGTTCATCGGCAGTCGCTTTTATGTGTTGTTCAAACTGGGGAATTTGGTAATTACCGGATCCCTTCCGGACTATGTGCCGAATAATGCCAAGGAATGGGTCTCCTTCTCGATGGAGAACGCCCATTTCTTCGATGGCAACACGACGATGAGGCTGGAGGCATGAGATGGAAGAAGTAAAGTTGACTCCATTCGAGCGCAAGCGTCGTTTTGTTGCGGCGCTCAGGGAAAAGGGACTGATTGACTGGGCCAAGCTGGTCATGGTAATCGTGCCTCTTCTTCACTTGATCCTCACTCCGATTCACGTTGCCGCGCTCCTCAAACTCGAAGATCAGATTTGTGGTTTCGTCATGTTCCTTTCTGTCCTGGTCGGATTGGTCGTGCTTTTCGAGGCAACAAGAGTGAAAGATGATGAAACGGCAAGCAAGGTTCTGTTTATGTTGTTCATGCTGGCAGATTGCTTGTTGCTGTTCTGGCTGCTTGGCATCTACCGCTACGCTCTTGGATATCAGCAGACGCTTCGGGAGCCGGAGGTGGTTGTCCGTGCGGTTACCCTCACAGTCTCCATGCTTGTCTGTTATGGTATTTCGTTCGCGCTGACCATCTTGAGTTTCTTTCTTCATAGAAAGGAAACGGCATGAAAAAACACAGATTGTCGGACAATACGAAGGCAATGGTTTGCCGTTGGTATCTCGCGGGAGTCGTCTACTTTTTTGTGGCATTCGGAACTCCGCTCGGATCCCGTATGAGCACGCTCGATTTGGTGTTCACTCTCGCTACGGTCATCTCTCTGCTTACCGTGTTTGTGTTGGATCCGATTCTCTGGCGCGTATTTGACCTGACCGAGCGCGGCAAGGTGGTCAATATCGCCTATTTCGCCCGGCCGAGATGGACGGCCTCGCTATACAAGCTGGCCCAAATCTTTCGGTGTATGTGCTGTGTCGCTTTGGTGGCACTCGTCTACCATTTGGTCAATGTCGGAGCAATCCTGTTGTTCCATCTTCCCGTCGGGTCGGTTGTCCTGAAGGGAGAACCGTTTTTGTTCGCCACGCTGTACGTGGCCATGTACTGGTTGACGGAAAAAGGCCGTCTCTCTTTGAAAAAGGAAAAAACATGCGATATCAAGCACTGATGATTGATGATTGGACAAGACTGGGAAAGACATGGAATGGCTGTTCCCGCCAGAGAGAACGATTGATGGCTGAAGTCCAGCGGGAAATGGAAATTGTGCCGCTTGCCACTCATCCTTCAATGAGTATCACGTTCATGGCTCTCTATGTCTTCAATCTTTCGCTGGCCTACAAACTGACCGGAAGGAAAGCGTATCGTGACCATGCTTATGCGTGGCTGGACGCACTGTGCTCCTACCCGGGGTGGGGCAGCGACCCGAAGAACGTCGACATCGACCTTTCTGCCTCCTGGGTGCTCTGGGGCATGAGTTCGGTTTGCGACTGGCTGTACGACGAACTCGATGCGACGCGAAGGACGAAGTACGTCGACACCATTACCCACCATCTCTCCTTGTTTCTTGCCCATGTAAGGAGTCATCAAGGCAAAGGATGGCCGACCGAATACTGGCAGAACCACAACTGGATCAACATGACCGGCATCGCCGCCGCGGGGTATTTCCTCAGGCGCCATGGCCTTGACGAGATGGGGTCGGTCAGCCTGACCAAGGCGGATTTCGCCAAGGTCTACTCGGTGCTCGCCAGTGACGGCAGCAACTACGAGGGAGTCTGCTACTGGCGCTACGGCGGCATGTGGCTGTTCGTCTACGCGTGGATGGAAAGGGGAGAGGAAGGTCCGGATTACTTCCAGCAGAGCGACTACCTGAAACAGACATTCTTCTACCGCCTGTACCAGAGCAGTCCTGAGCTTGCCCGGAACATCAATTTCGGAGATACCCATGACCTGCATTCCTGTAACCCTGCCTGCGTTTATTACCTGGTGGCCCGCATGTATCAGAACGGCTATGCCCAGAAACTCGGCAATCTTTCTACAACCATGTTCTTGAAAGAAGAGATTGAGCAAAGCGGTGTTCATCCCGGCATTCGGCCGGAGGCAGGGCTGGAATTCCTTTGGTATGATCCGTCGGTCAAGGAATCGGATTTCCATGATCTTCCGCTATCCAAGGAGTTCCCCGATCTTGGTCTGGTCTCCATCCGCTCCAGCTGGGACGCGGACGCGATGGTGTTCTCCGCCAAGTGCGGCTGTCCGGGCGGGAAGAGTCAGTGGAAACAAGGCTGGGAGATCAATCGGGAAAATGGATGGAAATGCATGTCTCTCGGCCATCAGCATCCCGACAACCTGGCCTATGAGCTGATTCTTGGGAAAACGTATCTCATCGCCGATGACGGATACAACCGCACCATCGACCCCTCCGTCCACTGTGTGCCCTTGGTCGACGGAAAATACGCCGACGTGGAGCACGTCAGCGATGTGTGGCGCGCCAGCGCCGAGGCAAGAATCGCAAAGGATCCCTCCTATCGGCCTGATGAGTCGATGGTGGCGACGATGAGTCCTCTGAAGGAAACGAACGGAGTGTACCGCTGCGAGGGACGGACGGAGCAGACCTATCCACTCGACCTGCGCATGCAGAGGGTGAGCCGCATGTATCTCGTAGCTCCCGGAAAGTGGCTATGTATGGTCACTCGTCTTGAGTCGGAGGACAGGCACACCTACACGCTGGTGACCAACACCTACGAGGAAGGTCAGCGGAAGGAAGAGGGTCTCTGGTTCTATCCCACCAGCGGCATTTCCTATCGAGTACTCTGCGACCACCCCTACGAGGAAAAAGCCGTGATCCAGACGATTAGTGCAATGATGACGCCTCAGGAGCCGGACAAAGTGACCCATGTTAGACAGCATTCGCTCCAGCTTTCCACCAGTGAGCGAGTGTCGAAGACAAAGTTCTTCGAGTTGTTCACCATGCCGGGTGTGAACGTGGATTTTCACCTCAACGGAGATACGTTGATGCTTGATGGACAGGCGTATGGCCTGGGGAGGTAAGATGATGCAGTTGCTCCATCGTGGATTCGCCAGCTTGGTCATGAAAAAAGGGTACATGCGTAGCGCCGTGGCCCAAATGCAAAAGGAAGTGGACGAGTTTGCCGTCCATTTCCATGACGACCCGAACCACTTGAGTGGATGGGGACACCGTTACTTCTGCCCGGATGACGGGGGAAGGTTGATCTTCGATCCCGACAAACCGCAGGAACATCGTTGCTCGGTCTGCGGAAAGAACTTCACCGGCAAAGTCTATGACGAAGCCTGGGTGGTATTTTACCGTAACCTGGCGTTCGTGACTGCGGAAAAGGCCGCTGTTCTTTTTAAGATTACCGGAGAGAAACGGTATCTGGAGACTGCGAAAACAATCCTTTCCTTCTACACCCACCACTATGCATCATTTCCTCTTCACACCAAGGAAGGCGAACTGTTCACCGACGAGAGTCATGCGGACTGGGGCTGTGGCAGGATCATGCCACAGGGGCTGAACGAGTCAATCGTCATGGTCCGCTCAATACTCACCTTGGAGATCCTGAAGGATGACCTGGACGATGCGTTCAAGACACAGTTCCATGAGTCATTCGCACTCCCGTTCTACCGGATGATTATGCCGCAGGTGAACAAAATCCATAATATTCCCTGCTGGAACCTTGCTGGGCTTGGGTGCTCCGCCCTGTATTTTCATGATCAGGACGTGATTGATTTCGTGTTCCATGGACCGTTCAATATCCGCCGCCAACTTGCCGAAGGGGTGACCAGCGACGGGTTCTGGTACGAAGGATCAATCCACTACAACTTCTTCCTGCTGGAAGGAGTCTCCACTCTCCTGCTTTTCTGCCATCTCTACAACGTCGATTTCGGCTTCGAGGGCGAGCAGACCGTGGTGCATATGTTGCAGGCAGCATATGCGTTCGCCTTTGACAATCACCGCTTCCCTGTGCCAAACGACGGATGGCCAGACCTGAACCTGAAGACCTTCAGCTATGTATATTACATGGTCTCCAAGGTCACTGGAGAGGAAAGTACGGTCGGCAACTTGCTGAAGAACATCGAAGCCGGCAAGGAGGGGCGACAGACCTTGCCCTTGTCTGAATCGTATTACATCAACAACGAGATTCCTCTCGAACGGCTCATGTTCGCATACGACTGGAACATGAAGAGTTACGAGCCAGCAAAAAGCAGGAGCGCGCTGTACCGCAAGTCGTTGTTCGCCATGCTGCGGAACGGGAAGGTCAACCTATTCTTCAAGTATGGCTTGAACGGCCCGAGCCATGCCCATCCTGACATACTGGAATTCGAGCTTGCGTACGGGGACGTGATGGCAAGCAGGGATTTGTCTAATGCGGGCTATTATTCGACACTCTGCAACACTTGGCACCGGAAGAGTGCGTGTCACAACACGCTAACGTTCGACGGAGCCGATATCACCAGCAGAGAACCGGGGGAGCTTATCTCTTTCCAGGATACCAGCGTGAGTGCGAGAGCCCAGCTGTTCCCATTCCTGAATGCGGAAAGAACGCTCAGCATTACCTCACATTCGGTCCATGACCACTTGATTGCAAAGAGCGAGAAAAGCGGGACGATCGACCTGTTCTTCCATGTGGAGGGGAGATGGAAACTGGCAGGCAAGCCGAAAACCCAGAAGGCCTCCCTCGGGTTCAAGGAAAACGGCTACGAGTACTTCCAGGACGTGGAGAAGTGCGAAGGGGGGCAGGACGCCGTGTTCGTGTTCTGCGACCGGACGAGCACGCTGACGGTGACGGTTCCCTACGGAAAGGGACTCGAGGTGTACCTTTCCTCGACACCGGACAATCCATTGCCAGGAAGAAGGACGACCATCATTCGCCGTGTCAACGGGGATGCGATGGATACGACGATGGAAATGCAATTCACCAAGAATAGTGAGGTACGAGAGAAATGAGTGAGAATCAGAAGAAATTCTTCGCGGTCGAAGAATGCCCGAGAGAGCAGGTGAGTCCGGGCGTGCAACGCGCGGTGCTGGCCCACGGCAAGGATTTGATGGTCTGTCACCTGTGGTTTGAGAAGGGAGCCGTCGGCGCCCTGCATCACCACCCACATGTACAGGCGACCTATATCCTTTCCGGAAAGTTCGAGTACTCGATTGGCGGAGAGAAACGGGTTGTGAAGGCCGGTGACACCCTGTACAAGGTCAGTGGCATCGAGCATGGCGCCGTCTGCCTGGAGAAGGGCGAGGTGCTGGATATCTTCACCCCGGAACGTGAAGACTTTTTGAAATGATCCCTAACGGAGAGAAGGAGAAAACTATGGAAAAGATTGTCCTGATTACCGGAGCTACCAGCGGTATCGGTCTGGCAACGGCCAAGCGGTTCGGCAAGGAGGGTTATACCGTCATCGCGAACGGCATCGTTCCCGAGCAAATCACCGCGGCTGACAAGGCGTTCACAAGCGAGGGCATCAAGCATGAGATGATGCTGTTCGACGTCACGGATGAGCATGCCGTGAACAAGGCGGTGGAAGAGATTTCCAAGCGGCACGACCACTTGGACACAGTGGTCAACTGTGCTGGTGGGCTCGGTGGTCGCAGCCGTTTCGAGAACATGACGACCGAGTTCTATCGCCACGTGCTGGCATTGAACCTGGACAGCGTGTTCTTCGTGACTCGCGCCTGCATTCCTCTTCTGAAGAAGGGAACCGACCCAAGCATCATCAACTTCGCTTCGAACGCTGCACAGAATGCTGGTGGTCCGGGAGCTGGTGTCTATGGTACGAGCAAGGCCGCTGTGTTGACTTTGACCCGTGCTTTTGCGAAGGATTTGGCGGAATATGGCATCCGTTCAAATGGCGTGAGTCCTGGAACCATCAATACCCCGTTCCATGACGCGACCCGCAAGTCCAATCCGGCCCTGTTCGAGTCTTGGAAGAACAACATCCTGCTCAAACGTTTCGGCGAGCCGGAAGAGGTCGCCAATGTGGTTTATTTCCTCGCCAGCAAGGAGGCTTCCTTCCTGACGGGAGAAATCATCCAAGTCAACGGCGGTCAGGATTTCATCTGATCGGTGATTCGGGTGCCGGGGCGACCCGGCACCTTTTTTAAGGGGGAAAACGATGGTTGCGTGTTTTGTAGAGGAGAACGGTACCAGAAGGCTGGATTTTGTCTTCGCCCATGGCAGGAAAGAGGAAATTGAGAAACGCTGCACGGTGCTTCCCGTGGTTGTCAACACGACCAATCTTGTCCAAAACAGGCAACTGCTGAAGGATGTCGAGGTAATCATCGGTACCTGGGAGTCCCCGGTGTTCACCACCGAGCAGGTCAGGGAATTCTTTCCCAACCTGAAGCTGGTGCTGTACGCCGCTGGTTCGGTACGCTACTTCGCTCGGGCATATCTGGAGAATGGGGTGACGGTAGCCACCTCGGCAGCCGAGATGGCAATTCCTGTTGCCCAGCTGACAGTTTCAATCATTGTCCAGTGTGCACGAGGCTTCTATAATGCCGAACCGATGTACCGCAAGGAAGGCTGGTCGTATGCCCACAAGTTTGTCACGCAAACCTATCCGGGTTTGTATGACAAGACCCCTATTGGCTTGATAGGCATGGGCCAGATTGGCAGTCTGGTGGCAAAGATGCTGAGAAACTTCGACGTAAGAATTCTCGCTTTTGATCCGTTTCTTTCTGATGAGAAGGCCAAGGAACTTGGGGTGGAAAAGGTGTCCTTGGAGGAATTGTTCGCTTCCTGCCAGGTGATTTCCAACCATTTGGCCAACAATCCCCAGACGGTAGGCATGCTGGACTATCATCTATTCCACAAGATGCGAAAGACCGCCGCTTTTGTGAACACCGGCCGAGGTGCCCAAGTGGTCGAGGAAGATCTGGCGAGGGCCATGGAGGAAGAGCCGCTGAGGTGTGCGGTGCTTGATGTGACGAAAGAGGAGCCGTACCCAGACGACGGGCCGCTGAGAAAGCTGGAAAATGTCTTCATGCTTCCCCATATTGCAGGTTTCGCCGAGCAGGACGTGCTGCGTTTCAGCGACTGGACAATCAGACAGTTGGATAGCTACCTGAAGGGAGGGAGGATCGAGAACACTGTTACGCTAAAGCGGCTGGAGACCATGGCATGAAACTCGCAGTATCGACACTCGGTTGTCCAACTTGGCCGTTTGAGGAAATCGTCCAAAAATGCCGAGGCTATGGTTTCCAAGCCTTGGAAATCCGGGGTGTGCAGAATGCCATGCAGCCAGGTGAACTCACGATGTTCGACGAAGCGCACGCCGGTCAGACGAAGTTGCTTTTACAGTCCAATGGCCTTTCTCTCTGCACGCTTGGCACATCGGTTAAGTTCAGCGATCCCAGTCTGGAAGAGGCCTCTCGCCAGGAAGCATATGCTTCGGTGGAGCTTGCCAGGCGCATGGGCATCCCATCCCTCCGTGTGTTCGGCGACAAGATTGTCGTTCCAGACAGCGTCCAGCGGGCCATCCATGGCCTGAGGTGGTTGACCGAGCAGGCCCCCGACATCCAGATACTTTTGGAAATTCATGGCCAGTTCCAGACGATTGAGGTTCTCCGTCCGATTATGGAAGCCATCGATGCTCACAATTTCGGCATCGTGTGGGACGTAGCGCACAGTGACGAAGTCTACGGTGACCAATGGCAGCCGTTCTACGAGGCAATAGCTCCCCGTATTCGAGAGATTCATCTGAAGGATTACCATCGTTCTCTCGGCAGACAGGGCCTCTGCCTGATGGGAGAAGGGGATATCCCATGGAATTCCATTTTGCAACGGTTACGCGCTGACGGGTTTGACGGATATTACACGTTGGAATGGGAGAAGCGCTGGCTATCATATTTGCCAGAACCTGAAATCGCATTCCCCCAATATGTCAACTGGATGAAGGAACGGGAACTATGACATTTTCTGTATTGGGAGATTCCATCTCCACCTACAAGGGTACTAGCGATCCGGATTTCAAGGTCCATTACCCCGCTCTGAATAGCGACGTGAGTCAAAAGAGCGACATGTGGTGGGATATCTTTGCGAAAAAGACCGGCTGGCAACTGGTGTGCAACGACTCGTTCAGCGGTGCCCGGATTACCCCGACAGGAAAATATCCCCCTTGGTCCTCGTTTGTCTCCGACCGGCGGATTGAGCTACTAAAGGGGGATGCGGTAATCGTGTTCGGCGGAACCAACGATCTGGGCATGATTCAATACACGATTCCCTACCAGCTGTTTTATGATACCTATCGCCAGCTGATTGAAAAAATCAGAAAGCAATTGCCTTCTGCAGAACTCTATTTCTGCACTCCGCTCAGGAGGCTTCGGGAAGGATTCGACCAGAAGAATAGCGAGGGATGGAGTCAGCATCA
This sequence comes from uncultured bacterium, assembly GCA_905215015.1. Lineage (GTDB taxonomy): Bacteria > Spirochaetota > Spirochaetia > Sphaerochaetales > Sphaerochaetaceae > RUG023. The sequence goes on from CAJMOS010000024.1 coordinate 20,429, forward strand.
GTTGCAGGAAGCCATTCGTCAGTTGGTTCATGGCGCCATGGAGACGGACAGCCATGTCCATCTCTTCGATTTGGCGGAGATTGATGTCCATGGACTTCTCGCCGACGGCCTTCACCCCAACAAGCGGGGGATGGCTGCCATCGCCGACTTCATGGTCGCGCATATATAAGACGAGGATGGCACATGCAGGATGAGCGTATTCCATTGATCAAGTTGCTCCCCAACAGGGTAAGGAGAAATTACCGGGGAGGGAAAACGATGGACACTCTCCGGGGTGTTCCTCACCCCACCGATGGGGAGATGCCGGAGGAATGGCTCGCTTCTACGACCCGCGCCTCAAACCCCGGACTGCCGTACGTGGCCGATGAAGGGCTGTCCGCGTTTCTGGTCGACGGGGGAAAACGGCTGCTCGCCGATACCATCGACCGAGATCCCGCCTTTTACCTTGGCGACCCCAAAGCCCATTCGCTTGCGTTCCTCTGCAAATGGCTGGATTCGAGCATGCGGCTCCATACCCAGGTCCACCCGACAAGGGAATTCGCCAGAAAATACCTCAATTCGGGCCACGGAAAATTCGAAGCCTATTACGTGTTGGCGGTCAGGGGTTCCATCAAGCACCCCACTATCAGGCTTGGTTTTCAAAAGCAGGACATCACGCGAGAGAAGTGGACCATGATTGTTCAAAGCCAGGATATGGAGGCGATGGACGGATGCTTCGAGCCCATCCCTGTGAAGGAGGGAGACGTGGTTTACATTCCTGGCGGGGTTCCTCATGCAATCGGAGAAGGGATTTTCCTGCTGGAAATGCTGGAACCGAGCGATTTGGTGGTCCGTTGCGAATTCAACCGTGAGGGAATCGTTGTTCCCCCGCCTGCCCGTTTCATGAATAGGGGACTGGAATTCTGCATGGGCATATTTGACTACGAAGCCATGTCGAAGGAAGAAGTGCACAAGAGATTTTTCCTCACGCCGAAAACACAGGAAGCGGATGGCAACTACCGCAATGAACTCCTGATTGGCGAAGACATTTCTCCATGCTTTATCGCCCATCGGCTTACATTCGCCAAGAGTCGGAAACTCTGGGAGAAAGGGGAAAAGTACGCGGTCCTTGCCTGCACGAAAGGCTCGGGAACGATTGAAACGGAGTCCGTCCGCTACTCGGTGCGAATTCTTGACTCATTCTTCATCCCTGCCGGCACACATCAGCTTATGGTGAACCCGGGACCGGAAGGGCTTGAATTGTGTATGCTCCAGCCGATTGGAACGGACGATACATAATAGCCGTAGTCTGTCTAGCTTGCCCATTATTGGGTGTTGTTGGCTTGGCGTGGTCTTGTGCGCTCTGATAGATCTTCAATACTTCCTTGATGCCCATCGCAAATCCGTTGAACTTCTGCGAAGTGTTGACCCTGATTTCCGAAAGCTGATTGGTGTGATAGATGGAGTATCCCAAAATGAAGACATTGTTCCCCTTGATGGAAATTGCATGTCCACACAGCCTTTTTCCTATGAGAAAACCCATACTCTCCGTCCGGACAGACCAACTCGGCCTAGCAGATTATTTGGATGTCATAGCCATCCGCTCTATCCTGCGGATATCCTATTAACGTGGCCTGTTTGGGGCCGCTCCTCATGACTGCGAAACGAAGCAGAAGCAGGGTTGTGAATCGTACCAGTAGAGACAAGAATGCCGGGGAGTGATGGCCCCCCGGCATCGTGTTTTTTGCGCGTTATTCCTCGAACGGGTTCTCGGTGGGATAGGGAAGGGATTTGGGCTGGTTGTAGCCGAACTCCTTCACCCCGAGCATCCGCAGCAGGTCGAAGAAGCTCCTGCCGCAGTGGTCGAACATGACCGCGGCGTGGTGGGGGAAGTGGCGCTCGATCAGGACATGGCGGTAGAAGCGGCCCATCTGGGGTACCGCGAAGACGCCGATCGAGCCGAAGCTCCTGGTGGGCATGTCCAGCACCTCGCCCTCGGCGGCGTAGGCAGACAGCCCGCCCTCGGCCTTGCCCTGCAGGCGGTAGACCGTCACCTTGCCCGGCCTGATGTCGCCCTCGATCGTGCCGCGGGTGATGTCGGGCTCCCCCTCCGGCTCCAGGTCGCGCTTCATGATCCGCTGGAAGCCCATGTGCGCGCCACTGAGCAGGCAGGACGCGGTGTTGCCGCAGTGGAAGCCCATGAACAGGTCCTGCTGCGTGTAGGCCAGCTTCCGCCCCTCCAGGTAGCTGGCGGGGACCGTGTTGTTGATGTCCAGCAGCGTCACCGGCTTCCCGCTCAGGCAGGTGCCGATGAACTCGCTCAGCGTCCCGTAGATGTCCACCTCGCAGGAGACCGGAATCCCCCGCGCCGTCAGGCGGCTGTTGACGTAGCAGGGCACGAAGCGGAACTCCGTCTGGAAGGCCGGCCAGCACTTGGTCGTCAGCGCCACGTACGCGCTCCGCCCACGGTGCTCCTCCACCCAGTCGAGCAAGGTCAGCTCGTACTGGGCGAGCCTGGGCAGGATGCCCGCATACGGGTTGTCCTTGCCGAGCTCCTCCGCCATGTCCGCGGCAACGGCCGCAATCCGCGCGTCCCCCTCGTGCCTGTGGTAGGCCGCAAGCAGGTCAAGCTCGCTGTTCTCCTCCACCTCCACCCCAAGGTCGTACAGCCCCTTTATCGGCGCGTTGCACGCCAGGAAGTCGGCCGGTCTCGGGCCGAAGGAGATCACCTTCAGATGCTTCACCCCGAGGTAGGCGCGGGCGACAGGCATCCACTCCCTGATCATCCTCGCGCACTCCTCGGCGCTCCCCACCGGGTAGGAGGGGATGTGCGGCCGCAGGCCGCGCAGGCCGAGGTTGTAGGACGCGTTCAGCATCCCGCAGAAGGCGTCCCCCCGGCCGTCGACCAGGTCCCCGTCTCCCTCGCCCGCGGCGCAGAACATCACCGGCCCCCCGAACTCCTGGCACAACAGGGTCTCGTAGGTCTCCGGCCCGAAGTTGCCCAGATAGACCACCAGGGCGTTCGCCCCGTGGGCCCTGACATCCCTCAGCGCCTTGTCAACGTCCCCTTCCTGCTCCACGCAGACGGGACACTCGTACAGCTCCTTGCCGTAGGCCTTCACAACCGCACTCCGGCGCCTCTCGCTCAAGGCGAGGGGGAAGCACGAACGGCTCACCGCGACAATCGCGGGTTTCACCTCTGGAATATTCTGCATATGGTCACACTCCTTTCTGTTGAGTTTGTCCGTAATAGGCATGTTCGCCGTGCTTACGGAGGAAATGCTTGTCCAGCAGGTGCTGGTCGATGGCGGGAAGCGTCCCGTCGGCCAACATCAGGGCATGGTATGCCATCATGGCGCACTGTTCGGTCACGGCTGCGTGGTAGACCGCGTCGTTTGGGCTGTCGCCCCAGCAGAAGGGGCCATGGCTGTGCACCAGCACCGCCGGAATCTCCTTGGGGTCACGGCCGAGCCGCCTGAAGGTCTCGACAATCACGTTGCCGGTTTCCAACTCATAGTCTCCGTCGATTTCTTCTTTGGTCAGGTTGCGGGTACAGGGGATATCCCCGTAGAACGAGTCTGCATGGGTGGTTCCGAGGGCTGGAATCGCGCTGCCTGCTTGGGCGAAGATCGTGGCCCATGTGGAGTGGGTGTGGACGATGCCGCCGATAGAGGGAAAGGCGCGATAGAGCGCAAGGTGGGTCGGGGTATCACAGGAAGGGGCGAGGTTGCCCTCGACCACCTTTCCGGTGGCGATGTCGACGACCACCATGTCGTCCGGCCGCATCCGTTCGTAGGGGACCCCGCTGGGCTTGATGACCAGACGGGTGCGTTCGGCGTTGATGCCGCTGGCATTTCCCCAGGTGAAAAGCACCAGATGCTGTTTCGGGAGCTCCATGTTGGCCTCGAAAACCTCACGTTTCAGTTGTTCAAGCATATGTCGATTCCTTGTGTGAAGATGCTCTTTATTGTCTCCGTCACGCCCGCGGATTGTCAAGGAACAAGCAAATGCCCCAGAAGTGCAACTTTCTGACATAAAAAGTGTTCTTCTCTATGGGGACTATGATATCATGTGTAAGTGTCGTTGTGAGATGCACAGGATACATACAGGGTAGCGGCCCACCCGGAAGAGCAACAAATGAACACCCATGTGGAATAAAGCCATTTTCTGCGACGTAGACATGACCTTGCTTCCCGACAAGCGCCAAATGCCAAGCGGCACGCTCGTCGAGGGCCTCCATCAGGCGACCAGGGCCGGTTGCCTGGTGGTGATCGCGACCGGGCGCATCCGGGAATCGGTAAAGAATGTCTTCCAATCCATCGAGGGGGAAGCGGTCTTCGCATGCTCCAATGGCGGCGACATCACCTGGAAGGGCCAGCCGATTTCCTATGCCTCGATGGATCCGGAGGATGTGGACCCCATGGCGCTGGTCGCAGAAAAACATGGGTGCACCGCCTACATATCCGCCGAGCATCCGTATTGGGCAGGGCCCATTTCCTCCTGTTGCCATGCCTTTTGCCGTTTCCAGCAACTTCCCGTGCTTTCCTACAAGCGGGGCATGCTCCTCTCCCAGCTCTACCAGGTCAGCGTGATCGGCGATGGGGAACGCTATGAGCAGTGCTTTGACGAGTTTGTCAGGATATGGGGGCGCCACTACCATGTCGTGTCCAGCCACCGTGGCATCTTCGATGTCTCCTCGACCAGCAAGGCCGAGGTCATCGAGAAAGTCTGCGCCGCCTTCCAGATTCCCAGGGAGCGGACCTGGTCCTTCGGTGTCGGGGAGAACGACGCGATCATGATGCGGCAAAGCGCCCACCCATACGTGATGGACTGGGCGCCCGAAAGCATGCTTGAGGAGTTCCCGCTCCATTGCCATCGGGTGGAGGAGGTGCTTCCCTCCATCATCCGGCTGTGACAGCCCGCCGGTTATTCCCCGAGCCTGATCATCACCTTTACCACGTCCGCATGTCCGGCAGCGGCGTACTCGTAGGCTTCGACCGACCTCTCGAAGGGGTAGACCTTGCTGATCAGCCGCTTGACGTCGATCTTGCCGCTTCCCACCTGCGCGATCGAGGCCGGATACTCGTTGACGTAGCGGAAGATGGTCTTGATCGTGATGCCGCGTTGCTGCAGGAAGTTGATGTCGATGGGGACCGGATTGCCCGGAATGCCGATCAGGACCACGTTGGCTCCCGGAGCGGCAGCCTCGAAGATACGGGGGAACATGCCCTCGAAGCCGGAACACTCGAAGATGTGCCGTACGCCCAGCCCTTCGGTCTTGTCCATGATTTCCTTCACCACATCCTTGCCCTTCGTGTTGATCGCGACAATCCCGTCGTAGCTGGCGGCGATATCCAATTTCTTCTGCTTGATATCGGCGACATAGACCGTGGAACACCCGCCGGCAAGCGCGCTGATGGCGGTCATGATGCCAATGGTGCCCGCCCCGTTGACCAGAGCTGTGTCGCCCGGCTGGATTCGCGCCCGTTTGGCGGCTTCCATGCCGATGGAAAGCGGCTCGATCATCGCTCCCTCGTCGTAGCTCATGTTGTCGGGAATCTTGAAGGTGAACATGGCGGGATGCACCACGTTCTCGCGGCAACAGCCATGAATCGGCGGGGTAGCCCAGAAGCGGACCGCCGGATCGATGTTGTAGTTGCCGGAGAGCGTCTCGCGGCTACGCAGGTCGGGGATGCCCGGTTCCATGCAGACGCGGTCACCCACCCGCAGGTGTTTGACATTGCCGCCTGCCTCCGTGACGATGCCTGACGCCTCGTGGCCGAGGATCATGGGCTCCCTGACGACGAAATTGCCGATATTTCCCTTCAGGTAATAGTGGACATCACTTCCGCAGATGCCGCAACTCTTGATTTGGATGCGGACATCGTCCGGCCCCACTGTCTCTTGGATCGGGTAGTCACGTACGTCGAGATCAAGCTGTTTCTCAAGTACCAGTGCTTTCATGGGAAAGCCTCCTTTCTTGCTGATGATAACTTAACTATATCATTTTATAAAAGTTTTGCATTAACAACATGCAGACCTATGGAAACGGCACCAAAACCGAGGTTTTCTTTGACTTGGTGATAGCAAGGGATGTATTCTTTCCTAAACATATTTATGGAAGGGGCCCGCATGCAGACAAGGAACCGGATAGTGGAACTTCTGTACAAGGAAAAATCGGCGACGCGGCAGGAAATCGCCTCGCGGTTGGGGCTCAGCATGCCGACGGTCCTTGCCAACGTCACCGAAATGATCGCGAGCGGCATGGTCTACGAATCCGGACTGAACGAATCCACCGGGGGACGAAAGGCCAAGCCGCTTTCCCTTTCCCATGACGTCCATTACGTGGTGGGGCTCGACATCACCCGCCATCATCTGCGTTTCGTCCTCGAAGACATAGGCAAGGGGGTGGTCCGGAGTGATGGCGTGCGCCTGGATTTCCAGAACGAGCCGGAATACTTTCGGGAAATGGCGTGCAAGTTGGACGATTTCATCGCGGTCAGCCGGGTCGCCCATAAGAAGATCGAGGGAGTCGGCATCTCGATTCCCGGTATCGTCAATCCCCTGGAGAGCGAGGTAAGCCGTTCCCACGTCCTGGGAATCACCCACGTGCCCCTTTCCTGGTTCTCCCGCAATATCGCCTATCCGATCTGCTTTGCCAACGACGCGAAGAATGCCGCTCTCGCCGAGATTCCGCCCCAAGAGGGGAATGTGGTCTACCTGTCCCTGAACGAGACGGTCGGCGGCGCCTTCTGCCAGAAGCAGGGCCTGTATAACGGGGATGACTGGCAAAGCGGCGAGTTCGGCCACATGGTCATCTACCCCGGAGGAAAACGCTGCTATTGCGGCAAGAGCGGATGTGCCGACCCCTACCTGTCCAGCCACGCGCTGGGCGAGAACCTGGAAGACTTCTTCAAGGCGTTGGCCGATGGGGACGGACAGGCGGAGGCCCGGTTCGACGCCTATACCGACGCGCTTGCCATCGAGGTTTCCAATCTTCGCATGGCCTTCGACTGCCGGATCCTGCTTGGCGGTGACGTCGGCGGCTATCTGTCCCCCTATCTGCAGATGATCCAGAAAAAGGTAGGGAAGTTGAACCTGTTCGACCCTGACGGCTCCTACATCGCGGCCGGGCACCTGAAAAGGGAGTCCAGCGCGATTGGAGCGGCGAAACGCATGGCCTGGCTGTATCTTGACCAGTGCTGAAAAGGAGAAAAGCGGTATGGATTGTATGCGAGGCTTGCAGCACATCGGCTTGCCTGCCAATGACAGCAAGAAGACCCGGGCTTTCTACGAGTCTCTCGGTTTCAAGGTGGTCTACGAGACGGACAACGGAAACGAGCACGTCGTTTTCCTCGAGCAGAAAGGGTTGGTTCTGGAAACCTACCAGAACGGCAGGGGTGCGATGGTGGACGGAGCGTGGGACCATGTGGCAATCGATGTGGACGACATCGAAGCCGCCTTGCGTGAGTGCGAGAGGCTTGGGTATCCGCCGCTTGAGGGCTCAATCCAGTTCCTTCCGTTTTTTGAGAAAGGTGTCAGGTTCTTCACCATCCTCGGTCCCGACCATGAGAAGGTCGAGTTCAACCAGAAACTGTGAGGTGCCAGCCATGCGCGTTTCGACGGAAACAGGCTCTCTGATCCAGAAGGTCGGCGAGCGCAGGATGATCGAGATTCTCTCGAAAGCTGGATTCAAGGCGCTCGACTATACTTTCAGCCCGTTCATGGAAGAGGGCGGCAGCCCATGGAACGGAAGCGGATACAAAGCCCACGCGAGGGAGGTCGCCGAAATCGCCCGGGACCATGGTGTGGTGTTCAACCAGGCCCATGCCCCGTTCCTTTTCCATCTTGCGGTGGACGAGGTGCCGGACTACACAAGGCACATCCAGCCTCTTCTGGTCCGCTGCCTGGAATGCGCCTCGTTGCTTGGCATTCCCCATGTGGTGGTCCACCCCCTGCACAACCTGCGGTACCGCAGGTTCCATGACGTGGTGTGGAAGCTGAATCTGGACTTCTACCGGAGTCTGGCGCCCTACGCGAAGGAGTTTGGCGTGAAAATCGCCTTGGAAAACATGTTCCAGAGCGACACGCTGCGCAAGACAATCGTCCTGGACATGCTGAACGACCCGGATGAGTATGTGCGATTCTATGAGGAATTGGATGACAAGGAGCACTTTGTTTGCCTGCTGGATACCGGCCATAGCGGGCTGGCGGGTGAAGACGCAGCGGACTCGATCCGGATACTCGGGCCACGCCTGAAAGCGCTTCATGTGAATGACAACTGCTTCACGGACGACCATCATCTGATTCCCTATCAGGGGATGATTG
>CAJMOS010000025.1 GCA_905215015.1 uncultured bacterium
TTCGACCAGCACGTGCAGTCCCGCTTCCAGGCCCATGATCGCATAGGTCGGGTGCCAGTAGTGGGGGACGCAGATGTGGATCGCGTCCACCTCGCCCGAACGGATCAGCTCCTCGGCAGTCGAGAAGGTCTTCACCTGCGGCCCGACTAGCTCCTTGGCCCGTTCCAGAGCCTTGGGGTCGGTATCGGCCACCGCCACATAGTCCAAGTTCGGCACGGCGCCCTTGACCAGTTTCTTGGTGTGCTGGGTGCCGATCTTGCCGAGTCCGATCAAGCCATAGCGTACTTTCTTATCCATTGATCTGCCTCAAGACGGCGAGCGCGGCTTTCCCGTCACGCTCGGCATCATCCGTCTTTCCCTCGATTGATAGGTCTCCCTGATAGCCGATCGCCCGTAGCTGCGCGAGGAAGGCGGTCACGTCAGGGTCGTTCGCGTCCACCGGATAGCCACGCGTGTCACGGGTGGCGATGTGGGCATGCATCAGCCTTCCGACCATGCCGATGTCATTCCAGTCCTCGTGCTCCTTGGTCATGTGGAACATGTCGGCGAGCACGCCGAAGTTCGGCTTGTCCACCAAGGCTGCGAAATACGCCCCCTCGCAGACCGTGGTCAGCACGTTGGTCTCGGCCTTGTTCAGAGGCTCCAGGGCGATCGAGATCCCATAGTCCTGCGCGACCTGGCAGGCAAGCCGGGTATGCCGGGCAAGGACCTTGACCGCCTCTCCAAGGGGCATGCCGTCGGGCACCCGCCTGCTTTTGCCGCTGCCGAAGACCACCAGGGTGGCACCAAGCTGCCGCATCCGGGAAAAGCCCTTGTCCAGATACGACCGCTCCTCCTCGGGGTCGACCGAAAACAGGTTCATCGTCTTCGGGTAGAGCAGGTTCATCCGCCGCGCCTTGACCGTATGCCGCCCGCTTTCCTCCAAGAGCTCCTGGAAGGACGGCTCGTCCATCGACGCGACCCAGTTGAGCGGAAGCTCGATGTAGTCGAACCCCAGCCGTTCGGCAAGGTCCCATGTGTCGCTCTTGCAGCAAAGTCCGATCCTCATGAGCGCACCTCCAGTCCGTCCTTGGTCACGACGGCCTCATGCCCATCATAGCGGACATGCACGGCTTCGCCCAGAGTGACCTCGACGTCGGTCCCTTGGGGGGCGATGACGCTGACCAGCTCGAGCGGAGCCTTGCCATGATAGGTCGTGACCACCTCGGGCGTCGGTTCCTTGACCGAATACCCGTAGCTGATCCAGCCGTATTTCGGGTCCAGAGACCCTTCGTACCATGTGCTCTCCACCGGCTTTGATGCGTGGACCGCCAGCTTCCAGACCCTTCCCTTCGGCGTCGTGTACAGGAAATCCTTGCCCGGTTGCTCCATCTTGCCCGGGGCGAAGTTCAAGTACCATTTCATATCATGGTCGGCCTCGCCCAGTCCGGTGACCCGGTCGATGATCAGGAAGACCTCGCCGGGAAGCCGGACCGCCTGCCGTCTCTGCCAGACCGGGTCTTCCAGATAGGCGTACCCGTTATGGCTGACGTCAATCAGCCATGCGTCGCCGTTCTTGACAAAGTGGTGCAGATAGGTGCGCACCCCCCTGATCCGCTCCGTCTGTCCAGGGAACTGCCCCATCTGGTGTCCGTCGACATCCAGCACGTTGTGGCTTGGCTGGAAGGTGAAGTAATGCCTCCAGTCTTTCCAGACCGAGCTGTTGTAGACAAAGCGCCCGCAGTCGACGAGGATGTCCTCCCCCTTCGCCATCAACTCGACATGCCCCTGGTCCCAGTGGCTGTGGGTGGTCTTTTCCCCACGCTCGATATTCATGCCATGGACCAAAAGGTAGTCGTCGTCCACTCCGAAGCCGCTGCGCATCAGGTACATGCCCTCGTGCAGGTTGGCGTCCAGCTCCTTCGGAGCCTCGTCCTGCTTCCGCCCTGTGGCGAAGTACAGGAAATCCTTTCTTCCCGTCATCTTCGCCATGAACAGGAAATAGGCCCTGATCTCGTTCAGGTCCTGTGGCCAGAACGACAGGTTCATCCCCTCGAACGGGCTCTTGTCGGCGCGGCTGGTGGAAAAGTCCTCCCGGTCGGCGTCGCCGATCATCGGCGTGGAAAGGTCAGGCTTGACCAGCTTGGCCACATAGTCGGCCGCGCTGACCAGAATCGGCCAGCAGTAGTCGGGGACCGGATACCCGTTCCTGGTCAGGACCAGATAGGCCTGCAGGAAGCTGATCGCCGCGGTCAGGTGGTAGACCGGCGTGCGCTCCATGTGCACCCCGTTCTCGTCGAAATCGTACCGGATCTCATGGCTGAATCGGCGCATGCCCAGCACCAGCCAGTCGCGGGATGCCTTGAACTCGGGCAACAACACCCCCAGCTGGACCAGGGCGTTGACCTCCATGCTCAGCCAGTTGCTGGAGGACTTGTGGTTGGAGAAATGGGTCGACAGGAACGCGCCGTGGTCCCACATGGCGTTGAGGAACATGACAAACGACTCGTCGTCGAAGCTCGGGCTGGAACGGAACACCTCCAGGCACGGCATCCACGTGGTGTAGATGCGCGCCCCGCTTTCCAAGGTGCGCCATGCGTGTCCGTTCTGACGGAAATGGGTCTGTCCGTAGGTGCCGTCGTCCATGAAGGGACCCACGTCCCAGAAGGTGACGAAGCTGCGCATCTCGCTGACAAACTCCCGTACGTACTTTTCATCTCCCGTCTGGGCGTAGGCCCGCGCAAGGGGCTGCCAGTACAGGGTCCTGTAGAGCGACCAGCTCCATTCGTTGTCCTGGCTGTCGTCCATCGTCGGGTTGTACAGCCAGTCGATCGGACCGTCGAACTGATGGCCGAAGATGTAGTGGCGCATCGTCTCCTCCGCCTCCACCATCACCCTCGGATCATCCGAGTGGACGTCCTTCTTCGCGAAGAGATAGACGGGGCTGGTCCTTGTGCGGAAATGGTCGACCACCAGGTGGACCGCTTCCTCCAGCTTCCCTTGCCCATACAACGCCCGCGCATCCTTCAGAGCCGGGTATTCCCAATCCAGACGAGAGGCGAAAAGTTCGTATTGTTTCTGATTCATATGCGTGTCTTATGCAAGCAAGAGGCCAGGCACCCGGATGGATGCCTGACCTGATGCTCCCCGTAGAGGTTATTTTGCCATATAGCGGTCGTAGTCGGCCTGCTTGATGGCAACGGCTTCCTCGAGACCGAATTTCTTCAGCTGGTCCTGATAGGCCTTGAAGGTCTCGTCGGTGATCGGAGTGTCGCCCACGATGAACTTCGTCTCCATCTCGTTGGCGTAGGTGTTGACGTTGTTGGTGATCTGGGCAAGTCTCTCACCCTCTTCGCTGGTGGCGGTGACCGGCGGCATCATGTACTTGCCGTAGTCGGTCTGGGCCCACAGCCTGACGGCCTCGGACAGCTCGGGCATCGAGTAGTACTGCTCCATGTGGCGCTTGTCGACGACGAACGGACCGTTGGTGGTGGCGCGGATGTAGTTCGCCATGACCTGGCTCATCGACTTTCCTTCCGGATTGTGCATGATCAGGTCTGTGTAGGTCGGATATCCGTTTACCATCGTGTAGGTCAGCCCCTCGATGCCGAAGTTGGCCAGCATGTGGCCGTCCTCGCCGTACTGGTAGTCAAGCAGCTTGGCGGCTCCCTCGACGTTCTTGCAGCTGGTGCTGATGGCGGCCGACGGACCGGCGTCGCTGTAGATGGCGGTCATCTTGGCGAACTTGGAGAGCCTGTCCCTGCTCGGGGAAATCGGGCGGGAGGAAACCAGCTCGACCGACGGGTCGGTCTTCTGCATGGCGGGCAGCCAGGTGCCGATACCGGATCCGCCGGGGGCGTAGCCGGCTCCGGCCAGGTTGTTCAGGATCTTGACGCCCAGGCCCTTCTTGTCGACGGCCAGGTAGTCGTTGTCAAGCAGCTTCTCGGCGTACAGCTTGTGCACGTACTCCAGGAACTGCCGTCTCTGCGGATCCAGGTAGCCGTGATGGACCTTGCCGTCCTCGACGTAGAAATCGTCCCAGCTGTTGAAACCAGGCCCGAAGACACGGTTGATGTGGTCCGGTCTGATGCAGACAGGAATCTGCACGCCCATGGACTGGAAGGCCTTCAGAGCGGCATAGACCTCGTCCGGAGTCTCGGGGACTTCCTTGATGCCGGCCTTGTCCAGCAGGTCCTTCCTCCAGACCCAGCCCTCGCTGAACAGCAGCGGGTTGTTCACATAGTCCTCGCCGCGCAGGTAGGGGAACGCATAGTAGGTTCCGTCGTTGGTGCTGATCATCTTGGCGACGTCGGGGTGCTCGTTCAGGAATTTGGTGATGTTCGGGCAGTACTTCTCGAAGACATCGTTCAGCGGGATGATGACGCCGTCGTCGATGGCGACCTGCGGCCCGCCCGGATAGGCGATCCACTTGTACTCGATGATGTCAGGATAGTCGCCGCTGGCGATCATCACGTTGAAGGCATCCGCCATCGTCTTCGCAGGCGCATGCTGGAACGAGATGTCGGTGTTCGTCCTCTTCATCAGCTCCTGCCAGTAGGCGGTGCCGCTGAAATCGTTGGCGATCGCGGCGATTGCCGGGTTCAGCGGAGCCCAGTAGGTCAGTTTGGTCGGCCCGGCGCTGGCGCTCGTGCCCGATGCAGGGGCGGCTGCGGCCGGGGCTGCTTCCTTCGCGCCGTTGGCGAACGCGCTGGACGCGACTGCCATCACGGCACACAAAGCAATCAAAGCTTTCTTCATTGTATTTCCTCCTTCTTTAGCGTTTCCCGCTAAAAATAAGCTTTTCGAAATCCATGGGAACCGTCCAGGTCTCGTACGACTTCTCCAGCAGGGCCGTCAGCCCGGGAAGCGTATAATAGCTGGAACCTTTCTCATCCTTTTTCTCGATGGCACGGCCAGAGAGGTCGGTGATCCCGATCTCCTGGGCCATCAGCACGGCGCGGGTATGCTCCATGCCGGTCTTCAGCGTGCAGACGGGCACTTTCCCCTCCTTCACGCAGCGGATGGCCTCGTAGAGCTTCTCCATCCGCTCTCCCTTGTCCATCGTCGAGTAATCCTTCATTACCGAACCATCAAGTCCGCGTGCGACAAAGCCATGCTCGGCCTCGGTGATGGTCCCCTGCTCGAACTCGAACACGCTCACCGGTCCGACTTTCTGCTCGTCCACCGCATGGCTGGTGTAGTAATAGCAGGGAATCCTGTCCGTGGTCGTGATGCACAGGGCGGCCGTGTCGTAGTTCTCGATGTCCGGCCTGACCTTGACGGTCACGCCCTCGACCTTCTCCACCACCGCGGTCTCGTCCATCTTCCTTCCCAGAAGGAACAATTCGTTCTGGGCCTGATGGGCACAGGCGTTGCAGAACGGGCTGTCCAACACCTTCTCGCCGTGGGCGAAGAACTTGCCTGCCCAGGCGTTGCGGCGATAGTAAATATCGTCGCGGCGCATCAGGCGCAGCGTCTTCATCCGCTTGGGAGCGCCGTACATGCCCGAGAGGATATCCCGCTTCAGGGCAAGCACGTCGCGGGAATAGCAGAGCTGGTAGCCCACAGCCACGAACTTTCCCTCCCTTCCGCTTTCCGCCATCATCTCCCTGATCTGGTCCATGTTGAAGCACACGGGCTTTTCGGTCAGCACGTTGCTGCCATGCCGCAGGGCGGTCATGATGTAGGGGTAATGGGTATGGATCGGGCTTGAGACGATGGTCAGGTCGGCCTTGTGCTGCAGAAAGAACGCCTCAGGACTCTGGTAGAGCGGAATCTGCTTTTCCTTCACCGCCTGGTACAGCGGGCTCTTTTCGGCAAACGGGTCGGCGATCGCCACGAGCCGGGAACCCTCGACATCCCGCCCGAGATATTCCTTGACGTAGTTCTCCCCGTAGCCACCCATGCCGCAGAGCAGTACGTTCACCTCCATCACTTCTCCTCCCATGCGCTCTTCAGGATTGCCGGTGCGTCCACATGCAAGGCGCCGGTCGGGCAGACCTGGAAGCAGTAGCCGCAACCGATGCAGTCCTTGGTCTTCCTGGCCTTCTTCTCGACGATCTCGATACCCTTGTACCAGCACACGTCCTGGCAACGGCCGCAGCCGATGCACTTGGATGGATCGGCGTCGGTATGCTGGTAGGCGTCAGCCAGCTTGTTCTGCCGCATCTTGGCGAACTCGGGATCCATGTCGAACAGCTTCAGGGCATCCCCTTTCAGGCTCTCGATATCGGGATATCCGTTCGCGTCCATCCAGTCGTTGAAACGCCTGATCAGGTTGGCGCATGCCATGGTGCCGCCACTGCAGGCCAGAGCCCCCAGCTGGACCATGTCGGCTCCCGCCATGACCAGCTTCAGGGCCGGCTCATAGCTGAAGACGCCGCCACCGGCGTAGATGGGGATGGCAACGCCCTTCTTCCTCGCCTCGGCCACCGCATAGCAGACCAAGGGATTTGCCTGGGTGCCCCCGTAGCCGGCACCCGGCCGGGCCTGGGTGGCCTTCCAGTCAAGGTCGAAGTAAAACGCCTTCCAGCGGGCCGTCGGACCGACGGCGTCGGCCCCCGCGTACATGGCCTGGCGCATGCTGGTCAGCGGATCGCAGTTCTCGACCGCGAGCTTGACCATGACCGGAGTCTCCGGCACCTCGCGCTTGACCATCTGGGTGCAGTTGTAGACCAGCTGGTAGTAGTTGAACCGCCTGTCCCCCGCGACGGCGACGCCCGGCGTGTTGAAGTGCAGCTCGAGCGCGTCAGCACCGGCGGCGACCAGCTCGTGGGCCTGACGCTTCCAATCCTTCTCCCAGTCGGCCTTCTTCAGCAGGTCGGAGTAGTGCCCGATGGAAACCCAGAGCCGGGTCTCCGGATGCATCAGCTTCC
Source organism: uncultured bacterium (assembly GCA_905215015.1). GTDB lineage: Bacteria > Spirochaetota > Spirochaetia > Sphaerochaetales > Sphaerochaetaceae > RUG023. The sequence continues at coordinate 6,855 of CAJMOS010000025.1, forward strand.
GCGCCTTGCGGACCTCCTCGCAGTACTTGTCCAGGTTGTCGATCGGGTCGGGCATCTGCCTGCCCACCGCATGGCTGTGGAACGCGGGCTCCCCGGCGTACATCGCCTTTGCCGAGGGATAGATGAACCCGCCGCCACCCTTGCCATGGCCGAAATTGCGCATGACGATCGCGCCCGGCTTGCAACGGGAAGACTTGACGACATTGTCCGCACCGCAGGTCGCGGGACTGGAAGCAATGACAAACGGATTGACCATATCGAATTTCGCAACACGGAGATCTGCCATCTCACACACTCCTCTTCACCCAGCCGAGCAACGTCCTCGCATCCTCATGGAACTGCCCGACCGTATCGCCTTTGACGAACTCCAACAGGGCCCAATGGTCACCCTCGATCTTGGAGAAATACTGTTTCCAATCCGACTCGCCCTCCGAAAGTGGCCGCCTTCCCGACGCATCCCAATAGTACACATGGATGTTGGCCAGGTAAGAGCCGATCATCTCCAGCCCTTGACAGCGCTGGGGGACGGACAGGGCCTGCGTCGGCTGCCAGAACGTCTTGAACGCCGGACTGTCCACCGCTTCAAGCACCCTCAGGCCGCTCTCGTTGGTGTCGGTCAGGGTGTTCTTATGCCACTCAAGCGCAACGGTCAACCCGCTCTCCCGGGCAAGGTGGGCGGCGTCCTTGGCCTCTCGGACCAGATTGTCGAACTCGTCCGCTCCGACCTGGGAAGACGGCTTCGTCCCGGCCCAGATGCGGATGTACGGGGCACCGAGGGCCACGGCGCTTTCCACGCTCGGGCGGAAATCCATGTGCTGCCCAAGGCGGTAGTAGGAACCGTAGCTCGCGATCGCGAGCCCAGCGTCGAGGCTTTTCGCGCGGACCATGCGTGCCATGGCGGTGTTCCCCTTCTCCAGGTGATGGTTCTCGCTCCACTCGATGCCGGAAAGACCGGCAGAGCGGGCAAGGAAGATCACCTCGTCGACAGGATGGTTCTTGAAGGTCGCGGAGACCAATCCGGCCCTGAGCATCCTCACATCTCCAGGACGGACTGCCAGATGCCGTCGTCGACCACCACACCTTCGCGCATCGATTCCTCATGCTTGGCCTTCATTCCCTGGCCGGGATAGTGGACCTTGCGGCCCTCGGTGGTTGGAATCGATTCCTGCATGTCGGCCAGCGTCAGCCCGATCTGCCGTTCGCGTTCGGCGCGGTCGGGAAGCTTGGAAAGGTCGATGGCCAGGAAGAACTGGGAAAGGCTTGTCTCGTAGGGAAGCTCGCCCACCCCACGGGTCGTGGTTCCTCCCGAGAGGGTGGCGGCGATCAGGTCGAGGGTCAGCGAGAGCCCGCTGCCCTTCCAGTACCCGATCGGAAGGACCTGGTGGGTCTCAAGGATCTTGGCCGGGTCCCGGGTGATGTTGCCATCCTTGTCGATGCCGCCGTCCACGGGGCACATGACCCCTTCCCGCTTGTATTTCTCCAGTTTCCCGTAGCTGAACATGCTCATCGCGACATCGACGATCACCGGACTGTCCTTGTACGGCACGGCGACCACCATCGGGTTGTTGCCGAGCTTCGCATCCTTGCCGCCCCAGGCGGGCATGTTCGGAGTGGTGTTGGTCCAGAGCATGCCGATGCAGTCATGCCTGGCCATCTCGATGCCATAGTTGCCCGGCCGCATCCAGTGGTTGTTGTTCCGTAGCGCGACCACGCCCACCGTGTGCTCCTTGGCCAGCTCGATGCAGCGCCGGGTGCAGATCCAGGCGTTCAGGTTGCCCGGTCCCCGTTGCCCGTCCCAGCGTTCCATGCTGCCGAAGCTCTCCACCTTGACCGCCCGCTTGGTCACATCGACGGCACCCTGCTGGATGCTCTTGATGAACTTGGGGAACCGGTTCAGGCCGTGGGTGTACACCCCGTCGGCAGAGGCGTCTGCGTACAGCTTCGCGCTGAGCCTGGCGTCCTCGCCGGTAATTCCATATTTGTTCAAGACACGCTCGAACTCCCTCGTCATCGTCTCATACGGTACTCTCATACGCTCAACCCTTCACGGCGCCGATCATGACGCCTTTGACAAAATATTTCTGCAGGAACGGATACACCGCCAGGATCGGCGCGGTGGCGATGACAATCGTCGCGTACTTGACCGTATCGCTGGCCATGGCGAGCGCGTCCTCCACGCCGCTGGTCATGATGTCGGTGTCGTCCTCGATCAGGATCTGGCGCAGGATCAGCTGCAATGGATACATGCTCTGCTTGTGCAGGTAGATCATGGCAGGGAACCAGGAGTTCCAGTGGGCGACCGCATAGTACAGGGTGATGACGGCGATGGTCGCCTTGGTCAGTGGCGCCATGATCTGGAACAGGATTGTCACATGCCCGGCGCCATCGATCTTGGCCGACTCGGGCAGGCTGTCCGGCACGGCCGCCATGGCGGTCCGCATGACGATCAGGTTGAAGGTGCTGATCGCGCCCGGCAGGATCAGGGACCAGCGGCTGCCGGTCAGGTGCAGGTTCTGGACGATCAGGTAGGTCGGGATCGTGCCGCCCTGGAAATACATGGTGAACACGATCGCCATGGTGAAGAACTTGTTCAGCATGACCCCCTTGCGGGACAGGCAGTAGGCCCCGATCAGCGACAGGACGACATTGATCGAAGTCCCCACCACCACGACGAAGATCGTGTTGGCATACCCGGTCAGGATGTTGCGGTTGCGCATGACCATGCCGTAGCTGACCGTGGAGAAATGAATCGGGTGCCAGAAGATACCCGAGTGCTTCATCACCTCGATCGGGTCGGAGAGCGACGCGAAGATGATGTTCAAGACAGGAATCAGCACACAAAGGCTGAAAAACGTGCACAGGACGACGTTGACAACGTGGAATGCCTGTTCACCAGCGGTATATCGTACTTTCATCTCTCACCTCACCACAGGCTGCTGCCGGCGACTTTCTTGCTGAACTTGTTGGCACCCCAGACCAGCGCGAAGCTGACGATGGAGTTGAACATGCCCACGGCGGCCGAATAGGACCAGTTCATTTCCAGAAGTCCCTTGCGGTAGACGTAGGTCGAAATGACATCCGCCACCTCGTAGGTCAACGGGTTGTACATGAGCAGGATCTTCTCGTAACCGATATTGAACATCTTTCCGATCTGCATGATCAGCATGATGACGATCGTGGGAAGCAGGCAGGGAATCGTGACGCTGACCAGCTGCCTGAACTTGCCGGCTCCGTCGATCTTGGCGGCTTCATACAGTTCCTGGTCGATGGCAAGCAATGCGGAAAGATAGATGATGCAGTTCCATCCCATGTTCTGCCAGATGTTGCTGATCACGTACAGCGGAATGAAGTACGCCTTGTCGTTCAGCATGGAGACCGGTTGCCAGCCGAAATGGGCCAACAACAGGCTGATCGCGCCATCCTGGTTGGTCAGGTCCTTCATGATCGAGACGGTGACGACGATGGAGATGAAATGCGGGATATAGGTGATCGTCTGCACCGTCCGGCTGAACCACCGGGTCCTCAGGTCGTTGATCAGGAGCGCCAGGATGATCGGCATCGGGAAGGTGAAGACCAGGTTGGTGATGGAGATCCTGATCGTGTTCATCAAGACCCGCTGGAAATAGAAATCGTGGAAGAACGCGTTGAAATGCTTGAACCCGACCCACTTGCTATGGAAGAAACCGGTCGCGGGCTTGTAGTTCTCAAACGAGATGATCAAGCCGAACATGGGCCCGTATTGGAAAATGATGTAATAGACAAGCACCGGGATGAACAGCGCGTACAGGCTCCTGTTCAACAACCAGTCCTTCTTGATTTTCGCAGAAAGCGGAAGATCCTGCCCTGGACTGCCTGCCCCCTGCTTCGTGTGATGGAAACGCATGCGTTCCTCCTGCCTAAGATACCCGTATTATCGGAACGCAATTCGGTTCCCGTAAATGGACAGTTTCAAAATTGACATGTCATTTTTTACCAATAGGGAATACCACGGCTGATTTTTCCTCATATCGTTCTCAAATTCTGCAAATACGCACGCCATTCGCCAAATTTCAAGATTACATGGGATTCTTGCCACAAGGCAAATAGTGACAAGGCAAAAGCGAAATTGCCATTTGACGCCGGGTAAAGAACAAGATACGCTGAGACATCATGATCCACAATCCGATTATCCGGGGCTTCAATCCCGACCCATCCATCTGTTTTGCCGATGGCACGTATTACGTCGTCAACTCGACCTTCGAGTACTTTCCCGGACTCCCCATCTGGGAAAGCAGGGATTTGGTCAACTGGTCCTATGCCGGCAGCGTCTTGTCCGATGGGGAGCACCTGGACCTGACGGCCAGCGAGAACAACCAGGGACTCTATGCCCCGACAATCCGTTTCCACGAAGGGCGCTTTTTCGTGGTCTGCACCAACAAGTTCACCCACCAGAACTTTGTCGTCAGCGCCCCGGACATCCATGGCCCCTGGACCGAGCCCGCCTTCATCGCCCGCGACGGCATCGACCCTTCCCTGCTCTTCCTGGAGGACGGCAGCTGCTTCTACTGCTCCAACGGCAGGGACGGGCAAGGCAGGCAGGGCATCTTCGGCCAGTTCATCGATCCGATGACCGGAAAGCTCGCCGGAACGATGCGGCTCTTGACCTACGGATGCGGAGGACATTCGGTCGAAGGCCCCCACATCTATCACCTCGGCCCTTGGTATTACCTGCTGGTCAGCGAGGGCGGAACCGGCTCCGGCCACCATATCTGCATGCTTCGCTCCAAGAACATTTTCGGCCCCTATGAGCCGGGACCACGCAACCCCGCGCTCAGCCACGCCGACCGGAAAGGACATGAGATCCAGTGCACCGGCCATGCCGACCTGTTCCTTACCGACAGAAACGAGTGGTACGCCGTGTTCCTCGCCACCAGGACGCCGATGAAAAACATGGGCAAGAACCTGGGAAGGGAGACGTTCCTCGCCCCGGTGGCCTGGAAGGACGGGTGGCCGGTAATCGGACATGACGGTCTTGTGGAACTGCAGATGGCCGGCGGCTACGCGCAGATGGAAGACCGCGGCGACCTTTCCATTCCTTTCGACAAACCGCTCGACGAATCCCCGTTCCTCAAGGTACGGGTCCCCGCTCCCGAGCGCTATCTGCTCGACCCCGTGGCAAGAACCCTGACGCTGGCCGGGACCTGCCCCATCGGGCGCCACCTTGGACACCCTACCCTGCTGGGATTGCGCCAGCCGGAATTCGTCACCGATTACGAGGTGAAGCTGGACCTGTCCAGCCTCGAGGAGAAGGCCGGCATCGCCGTCTACCACAACTCGAACTATTTCTATGCGCTTACCGTGGAAAACGAAGGCGGCCTGGTCCGGGTCTCCTTGGACAGGATGATCCACGGGGTACAGGCCAGGACGGAAAGCATCCTGCTTGAACGGACCCGGACACTCGCCCTTGGCGTCCATTCGGACCGGCAGTGGTACACGTTCACGGTAGACGGCATCCAGCTCTCCAAAGCCACCATCTACGGCATGAGCACCGGCGCATCCTTCGACGGAGGCTTTACCGGCACCCTCTACGCCATCTGGTCCGCCTATGGCAAGGTGACCTTCCTGGACGGGATCAGCTTCCATGCGCAGGAGGATGACTGGGTGCAGCCGGTCCTCAATCCCGGTTCCTGGATTTGAAATTCAGAATTGGGAAATCAGCGATACGTAGATGGTGCTCCGGAAGGTGCCTGCGCTGAAATACCCTCCGCTGGCATTGTTTGCCAAGGCCTGCTGATAGCTGACTCCGGCACTCTCACAGACCACGTCGTCAGGAATCTTGATCTTGATGGCGCCGCTGTAGGAGTACTGTGTCGAGTAATTTCCATTGGTGTCGGATCCACCGAGGATCATCGGCACCACGACGTAGCGTCTCGGGCTGGTACCATAGGCGTAGGAGTAATACTCGTCGCCCGAAAGATCCTCCGAGGTCTGCGTGTAGATATCCTGATAGGTGTCACTGTCGGACATGAAAAGCGTCGCCGTCTGGGTGCTGACCATCGTCACGTAATACGGGATGGTGACCGAGGAGTCCTTCGTGTTGACGAACCTGAAGGTACCGGTGGCCGTGTAGTCGCTGGTCGGGCTCAGGACAATCTCGTAGAGCGACTCGGCAATCGAAGGAGCGGTATGGACCTTGCCTGTCATGTCCGCCGTGTAGGAGATGTTCGCCACCGGCTGATAGCTTGCGATTGTGCTGGCGTCGTCCAGCGGATATTGGTCGGCAAGCGTCAGCGTCGTGACGTTGAAGGTGTGGTCCTTGACCGTCTGACCATCCTGCTCCTCCTGCGCGCCGGTTCCCAGGATGGTGAACGGGAAGGTATGCACATCGCTATTGTTCATCGTGTAGTTGCAGTAGAAGGTGGTCGAGTAGTCGTCCGTCAACACGCTGGAATAGTCCTGGTCGAAGACGATCAGGATGTCCACGTGGGTGTTCCTGTACTTGGTGCCCGCAGCATTCTCCAGAGGAATGGGGATCGAGACGGTCGACTCGTCCTTCAGCCAGACGAACTTCACATTGGTCGAGTTGCTTCCCTTGATGTCGTCATACCCGTAGGTGCCGCTGCCCCCGAAGTTGGCCCCGGTGACAGCGATGTCGGTATCCGCGCTGGCCGTTGTCAGGCGGGAGCGGATGAAGACCTCGATCGTATAGGGGATCTTCTCCTTGGTGCTGTCCGAGGAGACGAAGTAATACCCGTCGGCATTGGGGTTGATATTGACGGTGAGCGACGAAATGGCCTCCATGTTGATGTCCTGCAGGTCGACCTTGCCGGCCAGGTGCAGCATGTAATACGAAGTCATGGTATCGTAGCTGTAAGGGAAGATACCGTCAGTCACGTAGGACTGGTTGGTCATCTGCTTGACGGTCCACTGGGTCTGCTCGTAAGTGATGGAGGTCGCGCCGAACAGGCATGCCGTGGCATGCAGGAGCATCATTGCCAGTATGGTAAGGAACTGCTTTCTCATATGCTCCTCCTCATTCCGCAGACGCCGTAAGGGCGATGGTCGACGAATACTCGCCGGAAGGCGCGTTGTCGTCGTCCAGATCCGTCAACGAGTCCATATCCAGTTGCACGAAGAGCCCCATCTTGCTGAACGAAGTCAGGGTCGACGAGGTGTTGTAGGTGACCGAGACTGACGTAGGCGAGGTGGTGGAGCTGTAGCAATAGCCCATGGACGTTTCCGTCGGGTCGTCAGGCTTCGGGTATTGGACGTACAGCCGGTATTCGATTCCCTCGTAGGTGCTGCCACCGACCGGCTTCAGTTTGTCATGGGTGATGGTGACGGTAGTGCCGGCCAGGTTGCTCACCAAGCCCCACGTACCGATCTGGAATCCGTGGTCGCTCGTGTTGACGAGGTACTCGGCCTTGTCGTTGTCGATGCCGTCGTTCAGATAGAAGGCATAGTCGCCACTGTAGTTCAAATCGGCCCAAATGCTCATGGTGGACCCGATGACGCCCGTCAGCTCGATGCCCGAACGGTCGGTCTCGAGGACCCTGTTTGCCGCACAGAGGGATGAGGCCAGCGCGAAAAGAGTCAGGAATGTGCAAGCAACAGGTCTTCTCATACGCCCGTCTCAATCGTCACCGTGATTGTCGCCTGGTAACGTCCGGCCACGCTCTGCGCCGCCTCATATCCCGCCTTGTCAAGAAGCAGGTATCCTGTCCCGCCCCGCTTGATCGTATAGGGCGTCCCCATCGTAGAAAGAAGCCACCATCTCCGGCCATTGTAAGAGTAATACGGCGTGAAATTGAGGTACGCGCTCCTCTTGGAGTCGGAGTCCAGATCGAAGAAGTAGGTGGAGCTGTTGGCATCTGCGTTGCTCGACGATATAGGGGTCCCGTCCAGCGAGATGGCGTCGAACAGATCATAAGTTGTTGAGCTCCACCAACCTGATCTGATCGAAACCGATCCCTTGTACCCGCGCAAGGTGGAAGAGTCAGAGTAGTAGTAGGAAGAGGAGTAGTCGATGGTATCCATACCCATGTTGGAAACCGTTTGGGAATTCAGGCGCATCTCCAGCGTCTCCGCGGTGATCCGCATCGAATAGGCGACATCCTGCGAGCTCAGCGTGGAGTTGACCAGCCTTCCGCTGAGAGCGAACGTTACCTTGATTGTCGACGCGATCGTTGCGCTGGAACTCGATCCGACCGTACAGTCCAACGCCCAGGTGAAGACTCCGACAGGGTTCATGACGGTCGCGCCATCGCTGGTGGCGGCGGCGCTGTCCGCAAGGGCGTCGGTGATGTTCCACATGCCTTGGCTGTCGGTACTGGAGGTCGAATACGGCTCGATGGTGAGGGTGAAGTCGCCCAGATCCATCGTGGTCACCGGCCTACGGAACGCCTTGAAGACCAAGGAGCTGGATGCCTCGTTCGCGTCGGCACATGCCGGTCCCATGGAGGCCATGGCCAGCGCAGGCAACAGGAACAGGGCTTTCTTCCAGAGGTTTCTCATCATTCCACCGCCATCTCCACGCTGATCACATCTGAGTAGGAGTCCCCCGCGGCGCCCTCCAGCTCCGTAGGCTCTATCGATACCGCGAACACACAAATCTGGTTGGACTTCCCCACCTGGCTGGCAGTCGGAGTCCAGTGGAAGGAGGTACCGCCCGAGCTGATCGTGTTGTAGATCGAGCTTCCGTCCTTCTTGTACGAAAGGACATAAGGTATGGTGTGGCTGGCATCATGCTCGCCGACCAGCACGCCGTTCTCGGGAGTCACCGTGAACGTCTTCTTCGTAGCGGTGCCTGGGATGGTTTTCAGTGCCGCGAAATCGGCCGCCGAGGAATCGCTTACCCCGGAAATCACGGCGACGACCTTGTTGGTCTCCGAGTCGGAGGAATAACTGATGGTCGCTGGATGGGTCTCCAGTTCCTCGATCGAGAACGTATCCGCGACGTCCACGTTGAAATAGAACACGTTGGAAACAGCGGCACTAGGAAGCAACAGGAGTCAAAACTGCCACCAGGAACAACGCGAATTTCAATTTGGCGTTCGAAATACCTTTCACTCCGCTACTCCAAGGAACCGACGGATGCACTCCCTTCCCGAACCGGATGTCCATCACTCTTTTCTGTTCCTTTCATAACATTAAACAAAATGGGATGTTCTTTTCAATGGCATCCCTGTGGAAAAACGGCCTTCAAGCACAAAACGGCAAAACTCTTGACATAGGTTCTCGCCCTCTTCGAAAGATTTCTCCGGCAAGCAAGGCATCCCGACCATACGAAAAGCTGTTTCCGTGCAAGAAAATCGTCTCCCTTACATCTCTTATCAAATCACATTTCTTTTTGTTTGGAAAGAAAATTACAGAAAAAATACTTGCAGCAAGAACCATTCCTGCCAGTTTCCACGTGGAGAGGTCGTCTCACGGCCATCCGGTTCCGGGATTATAGCGGTCTCTTTCATACTGGGTCTGAATAAAAAGCACTTGTCACGATAGAGTTGACACCAGTTCCTGTGCATCAAAAAGCGCCATCATCCGTATCCAGGAACGGGAGGAGCCTTTGGGCAAGGAGGATATGGCTGTGCGCGTCCAGGTGCTGTCCGTCACTTCCCGCCCTGGCTGTTCGGGATGCGTCAAGAAAGGGCAGGCACGCATCCCGGCACCGGCTTCGGAGCGTCTCCGGGAAACGGGCGTTCTGGCAGAGGCTCTCCTCGTCGAATTTTCCGGTCAAAAGGGCTGCCCGTTCCATCCGGACCGGGGCGACCACCAGCACCCGAGGTGCCGGATAGGGACCGTAGTCGAAGGACGCGATGTACGTGGCAAGCCCCACCACCCGCTCTGCGACCGCTTCCGCGCTCTGCTGGAAACAGCTTTTGAAGTCGTTGGACCCCAGCATCACCACCACCCAGTCCAGGGGCCGATGGCTGGCAAGGACGACTGGCAGGAAGGTCCTTCCGTTGCGGACCGGATTGACCGGGTCGTCCAGGCCGCTGTTGCGTCCGCAGAGCCCCTCCTCCACGACATGCCAACCGGGGCCAAGCCCACGGGCCAGCACGCAGGGCCAGCGATGGGACTCGTCAAACCGGAGCCCCGTATCGGGATCCACTCCATAGGTGTTGGAATCGCCATAGCAGAGAAGTCGTCTCATGATATCCGCTCCAACACGAAGAGCTGCCAGGGCTTCCCCTCGAGCCGGATGTGGAACCAGCCGCTGTGGACCCCCAGGTCCTTGGATGTCATCTCCCATACATCCTTCTGGGTGACGCGCCACGATTCCTGTTCGGGAAAATGGTAGTGGAAGCTGCCTAGCGTATGGAAATCGGCGTACAGCACGAGAAACGAATCGGGAAATTTCGCCGCCCGGGCGGAGTTGTCCCCCCAGGGGGAGATACGGGCGGGCTCCAGCTCGCCTCCGGGCACCTCGTCGAGAAACTGCTTCAGGAAGGAAAGGCGCTTGTAGCTTTCCCCTTGCAGGACCCCGCCATGGGACCACCAGATCTTCTCTCCCTCGAAGGTCTCGCTGTGGCCGCAATAGCCGCCCCGCACGGTCGCCAGCCAGAACTGGTTGACCATCTCGCTCGCCGGAAGCGATCCCCAGAACTGCATCAGGTTCCCCTCGTAGCCCACCTCGTCCATCACCACCGGCTTCTGGTAGCGGTCCCTCAACTCCCTCGTCTTCTGCGCGTGGTCGTACTGGTTCCACCTCTGGATCGACGCATGGGTGATCCAGTCGGCCTGCGGATCGAAGGGAGTGTGCCAGTTGTGGATCGAGCGCAGGTGGCCGTAGGGGTCCTCGTCACGCACCAGACGCCCCAGCCGGTTCCAGTCCTCCACGCTCTTGTACCGGCACAGGTCCCATTCGTTGGCCAGCGACCACCACACATGGGGGTAGGCCGCGTAGCGGGAGACGACGTAGCGCGCGTAGGCGTCATCGTGTTCCCTCCCCATCCGTGAGAAGCCCCAACGGTCGTAGGGATGGAAGAGGATCAGGTCGGCCTGGATGCCAAGCCTCCCAAGCATCTCGACGCAGTGGTCGACATGGCGCCAGTACGCGGGATTGACCTTGGAGAAATCCCAGTGGTTCCCTTCGCTTTCGGGTCCGTACAGGCTGTAGGTCTCCTGGTTCAGGCCGCTGGCGTCGACCGGTATTCCCTCGAAGGGAAACATCCGCGGGTCCTGGTAGTTGTAATGGTAGTGTTTGGGAAGCAGGCAGAAACGGATCTTGTTGAAGGGGCTTTCCTTCAGGCTTTCCAACGTCTGGCTGATTGTCTTGTCGTCCTGCAGTTCCCAGACGTAGCAGGTCGTCCCTATTTCCTGATAGGGGGTGCCGTCGGCATGCTGGAACCAGTACTGGTCGCGCACCCCTACCGGGCCATGGGTCCGGGCAGGAAGGACCTCGAAACTGCCTTTCTCGTCCGTTCCTTCCCGCCGCCAGGCATAGCTGCCTGCAAACGAAGGAAGGAAACGGACCCGATATGCCGAGCCCCCGTCCCAAAAGCCGCGGACCCGTTTCTCCTCCTTGTCCGAGGTAAAGACAACCCATGGCTCAGTCGTTCCCGTAAAGGATAGTTCCAGCGTTTCCCATTGATAGGCCATAATATCCCCCTACAAAAAAAACGGAGGCCGTGTCGCCACGACCCCCCGTCCGGAAGACCATCCTCAGTCGGACGGCCCTTTTTCCAAGTACCCCTTCCAGGCCTTCTCGAAACCGATGATCTGCTCGACACACCCGTCGATTCCCAACTTGGCGCTATCCAAGGAGAGGTCGTAGGTGCGGCACATGCCCCACTTCTTGTCACTATAGTAGTTGTAGAAGTTCGCGCGCTTCTTGTCGTTGCGAAGGCAGATTTCCGCCGCCTTGGCGCTCTCCAGCTTGTAGTACTTCACCGCACGCTCCACCCGCGCCTCAATCGGTGCATGGATGAAGACCGACATCATGTTCTTCCTCTCGCGCAGGATATAGTCCGCGCAACGTCCGATGATCACGCAGCTTCCCTCGTCGGCAAGCTTCTTGATGGTCTGGCTGACAATCAGGAAAAGCTGGTCGTTCAGCGGCATCTCCGTAGCTCCGAAGGCCGCGCCGCCGGAGAGCGGATAGCTGCCCACCGCCAGCGAATAGAACAGGCTGCTGGAAGCCTTCTCGTCCGCATTCTGGAACAAAGCCTCACTCAAGCCGCTTTCCTTGGCGGCCATGGCGACGAGCTCCTTGTCATAGAATGGAATGCCAAGCTTGTCCGCAAGCTTGCGGCCGACATAGCGTCCGCCACTTCCATATTGTCTACCAATCGTGTAAACGGTTCCTTCACTCATCGTTTGTTCCTCTCTGCCCCAAGTATACCACAGTGCTTTTTCCAAGAACCATTTCTTTTTGATTTTTTCCGTCAGAAACAGGCGAAAACACGCGCCGGAGCACCATCGCTCCGGCTGAAAAGCAAGGGAGAAACAGTCAGCTTCAGCCGTTTTCCCACAAGGCCGGCCACATCGGCGACATTCTCCAGAATCAAAATATCATTCCCAAGAAGGAATGTATGATTGGATAGTTCTTCCGGAGCATCAGGGCTTGGACAATCAAATCCGACCATTTGGATTCCCCTCTCCACCAGGGTTTCCCTCTGGGCGTCCGACAAGGTCGGATAGCCAACACGATAGGAGTCAGTCCCCCACTTCGTTCCCCAGCCGGTGGCGAAGAGCACCATGGAAACCCCGTCAGGAATCTCGAAAGGTCCGTCCATCCTGAGGACGACGGCCTCGCCTTGGAAGCGCTGCGGGGGATACTGGTCCAGACTCATGCCATCGGGAAAAAGATGGCGGGGAGCGTCGAGATGGGTACCCGCATGGCTTCCCAATTCCAGCTTGGTCAGGTTGCAGCCGTCCTTTCCGGCAGTCAGATACGGAATGAGCCTGACATCGGGGTCGCCCGGGTAGAGCGCAGGGGAATCCTCCAGTTTCCGGGTCAGGTCGACAATCTGTCCGGGACTCTGCCGGTAGAGCTCATGGACAAAGCTCTTGTAGGCGAGGTCCGCCAGTTGCCCACGGAACGAGGCGGTCCGTCCATCATCGAGGCCCAGAGAGTCCAGCGGCCCGTGCATGCGGTAGAGCAGGTCCTGGGCTGCGCGCTCCGCAAGGGAGCTGATCCTGCCATGGTCCGTCTCCCGCCGCTTCCATGCGTAGAACTCCGCTTTCCTGGCTTCAATCAGGCTGCGGCTCTCCATGACCGCCTTCTGCCGGTTGCGGCGCTCGTAGACCAGCGCATCATCGCCGACGAGCCTGCACCTGCCGGCAAGTCCGGGACTGACGTCATGGGGATTGGCGAGATCGAAGACCAGCTGGTCCCGGGCAACAGGGGCGTCCTCGTCCAAGGCATAGCCCAGGCCCTTGGTGGCGGAGACAAGGACGGGGTAGCGCGAAAGGACCGTATACCGCTCGTCGTAGCCGACCGCCTGGACACCCGGGGGCACCAGCTCGGTCTTGCGCAGGTCGCGAAGGGTCATGGCCACCTGCCAGCCTTGGCCGTGGAAATAGCCGGCGACCATGCGGGCGGTGGCGGAAGAACCGATGACCAGCATCTTCTTCGGGCGGACGGACTGGATATGCCGCCCGATTGCCGGCGGAAGGGTCTCCTCGGGGATTTCCAGGTTGAGGCGGTCATGGACCTTCTTCGCCGCGCTTACCGCGCTCTGCAGCAGGCGCTGCATCACCGGCGTCGCGCAACCCGCCTGACGGCTCAGCCGCGAGGCTCCCTCGATCTGGCTGATGATGGTGTCCTCGCCGAACAGGGGGGAATAGAGGCCGCAGGCAAGCGAAAAGAGGTAATCAACCGCATCAGCATCTGTATGCGCATACGCATACTGCTTCCAGGCAAGCACCGGGATGGCGAGGGCGCGGCACATCGGCTCGTACAGGTCCCCTTTCGCCCCTTCGCTCCACACCTCAAGCCGGTCGCAGGTGGCGAGCACCACCACCCCGTCGGCCCGGCTCTCCCGCTTCAGGCGGACCATGGCATCGACGAGCTGCCGCTCATCGAACTGGAAGATCCCCCGCTTTTGCCCTTCAGCCTGGAAGAACGCGATGCCAGAGACGTTCAGCATGGAAGCCTCCCGCTCTGTGCCGCCTGGAAGAGATACTGCTGGGCGAGCGCCTGATAGGGTGCGAAGTAGGATCCGTCCTTGCCGGGGAAGTACGTTCCCATCACCTTCTTCATCCAGGTATCCATCGGGAAGGTGTCCATCCGGTGATACCCGAAGAGCAGGATGCAGTCGGCGACCTTGGGCCCGATGCCTGGCTGTCCCGTCAGCACCTTGCGGGCTTGCCCGGTGGACAAAGCACCGTCTATCGGCCGGAAACTCCGCGCCATCGCGACGATATAGGGAGCACGGTACCCGAAATGAAGCGCGCGAAGCTCCTCTTCGGTCGCCTGCCGCAGTTGTTCCTGGGTGGGGAAGGCGTGCCATCCCTCCTCCGCCTCGCTTCCGTAGCGGTCGGCCAGAGCCCGGTACATGGACCGGATGCGCTTGATGTTGTTGTTCTGGCTCATCAGGAAGCTGATGGTCGCTTCCCAAGGGTCCTGGCGAAGGATGTGGATGCCGCATTCCAGCTCCACGGCCTTGCGCATGGGCGCACAAAGAGAGGCAAGGTGTTCCCTTGCCTCCTCATAGGGACCGTCCATGTCAAAGTAATGGTCCAGTCCCCGAGCATGGATGTCGCGCTCGTCCCGGACCGTCACCAGGTGGCCGCCAAGCACGGATTGGAACCCCAGCTCCGTCCTGCGCCACCCGAAGCACTGGCCTCCGAGAAGCGTTCCTTCCAGGTCGATCACGCCTGCCAGAGCCCGTGCTTGTTGCAGTAAGCCAGGGCCGCGACGACGCTGTCACCCTTCACCATCTCGAACTCGGCCTTCGGTTTCTGACCGGGCAGCAGCACCTTTCTCTGGTTGCCGGTCTTGGTCTCCAGCACGATCCACTCGATCCAGTGGTCCTCCACCATCGGATGGGCGACAGAACCAACGGTGACCGTAACGTGGGTCCCCTCCACCTTGACGACCGGAACATGCTTCTCTTGAGCGGCGTCGGTGGTATTGGGTACCAGCTCCTGCATGGGTTCGCCACAGCAGATGATCTTCGGCTGCTTCTCATCGACGAAAGCGACAATGTTGCCGCAATGCTTGCATTTCATGAACTTCATACTGCACACTCCTGCGCTAACAATAGATTGCCGGCGCTGGACGGTCAAGCAGTGGCACTTCCGAAAGAAGGAAAAACATGGTAATACAGGAATCTGGAGGAAACACATGCAGATTTTACTGACGGGCGGTGCAGGATATATCGCGAGCCATACCGCCATCGAACTGGTCAAGGCCGGACTCGAGCCGGTCATCGTCGACAACTTCTACAACAGCAAGATGGAGGCGGTCAACAGGATCCGCCAGATCGCGAACAAGGACATCCCCTTCTACCTGGTCGACTGCTGCGACAAGGATGCGTTGGAAAAGATCTTCCAGGCAAACCATTTTGACGCGGTGATCCATTTCGCCGGCTACAAGGCTGTCGGGGAATCTGTCCAGAAGCCGCTTTCCTACTATCGGAACAACCTGGACTCCATGCTGAACGTGCTGGACCTGATGCTGAAACACCATGTGGGAAAGGTCGTCTTCTCCTCCAGCGCCACGGTGTACGGCTCGGCCAACACGGCCCCCTTCACCGAGACGATGCCCACAGGCGGCTGCACCAATCCGTATGGATGGACCAAATACATGATCGAGCAGATCCTGCGGGACTTCAACCACGCCCATCCCGAAGTGGCAGTGGACCTGCTGCGCTACTTCAACCCGGTCGGTGCCCACGAAAGCGGCCTGATCGGCGAGGACCCGGTAGGAATCCCGAACAACCTGATGCCCTACATCTGCCAGGTGGCAGTCGGAAAACTGAAGCAGCTTTCGATATTCGGCAACGACTACCCGACCCATGATGGTACCGGTGTGCGGGACTACATCCATGTCGTCGACCTTGCAAAAGGACACGTTGCCGCCTGCAAGTACCAGCACAAGGGAGTCGAGGTCTTCAACCTCGGCACCGGAATCGGCTACTCCGTCCTCGACATGGTCCACGCCTTTGAGGAAGCCAACGGCATCCGGATTCCCTACCGGATCGTCGGGCGCAGGCCTGGCGACATCGCCACCTGCTACGCCGACTGCACAAAGGCCGCCAAAGTCCTTGGGTGGAAGGCAGAGAAGACGCTGGTCGACATGTGCCGCGACGGGTGGCGTTGGCAGAAGCAGAACCCCAACGGGTACGGGGCCGACTAGGCAAGCAGTCCTGCGAGAAACATGAAGCCGGCTCCCGAAAGCCGGCTTCCTTTGCCCCTGTTCCTGGCTGTCCTGAGTTATTCCCCGGAATCCTTCAGGGCGTGCACCATCGGATCAAGCGCGTCCATGGCGACCCTGCTTCCCCCTTTCTGCAACAGCTCGAGCATCGCCTCCTCGTCTGCGGTCCTCGGATTCTTCCGCTTCAGGTTCCTGGCCATCGCCTTGGCTGCAAGCTTGATGACAAGACGGTTCAATCCCTTCAGCTTGCTCGGCTCGAAGCCCCCCTGCAGATAAAAGACCTTCGCCCCGCCGCAACGGCCCTGAAGGTTGTCGACCAGCTGCAAGTTCTGGTAGCGCAGGCCGACCGTACCGATCGCACGAATCTGGTAGCGGGACAGCGCTTCATCCAATCCGACCACATTCCCAGCCCGGATCCAGCCGACAAAGACCACCGGATCATCCTTGGCCAGATGTTCGGTTCCGAATTCGATGGCCGGAATGCCCAGCCTGCTCGCGAGCATCTTTGCGTACTGTCTGGCATGCCCAGCCTTGGATGTGTAGAGAATTGCCTTTTCTTCCATTGCGCCCCCCTTTTCCTTCATCCTACCATGGATTCTCCATTCTTGGTGAAAAGTTCCGTCATCTCGTGCTATGATTGCCATAGGTGGATGCTATGGAATATCAGGAAATGACACTGGAGGCGACAGCCCTGACGGCCGGACAGCTTCTGGAAGTCGGGCACGAGGAGATTGCCAGGCGCATGCGCCTTGTCATCGAACTCGAGGGACCCATCCTCGACGACCTTCTGGAAAAACGGGTGCTTCACTCCTATGGACTCGTGAAGCGGGGAAGCCGGATCGCGCCTCTCTTTTCCGAGATCCGGGCATCCCTCGGTGCGGTCACCACCGTCCAGCAATCCTGTGACGGCATGGAACACACCGTCTACTGGCCGGAAAGCTGGCGAGGACGGGATATCGAAGGAGAATACACCGACTTCCGCGCTCCCTCGCCAAGGAACATCACCGAGTACCCGATCATCGAGGTGGCAAACGTCATGGCGCAGGTGGGACTGAAAAAGAGCCGCAAGGTCCTGTGGCTCGAGACGCTCCATCGCCTAGGCTTCACCAAGCAGGGCACCCAGATCAGGGCGACCTTCAAGCTTGCCAACGCCTGGGCGAAGGCCCACCGCACCTAGCCTGTCCTCACGCGTCCAGGTCCGCGAACAACCAAGTGGACAGGTATCGCTCGCCGGTATCCGGAAGCAGGGCGACAATCGTCTTGCCTGCGTATTTCGGATCCTTGCTGAGCGTCAAGGCGGCCTCCAGGGCCGCTCCACTGGAGATGCCGATCAACAAGCCCTCCTCGCGGGCGGCGGCGCGGCTGGTCTCGCCTGCCATCTGGTCATTGGCCTCATACACCTCGTCGACGACCTTCGCGTCATAGGTGGACGGGATGAATCCGGCGCCGATGCCCTGGATCTTGTGGGGACCGCTCTTGCCACCGGAAAGGACCGGACTGGTGGCAGGCTCGACGGCGACGACATGGACATGCGGGTTGACCTCTTTCAGATAGCGGCCGACGCCACTGACGGTACCGCCGGTACCGACACCTGCGACAAAGACGTCGACATGGTGGCCCGAATCCTCCCAAATCTCGGGACCCGTCGTCTGGTAATGGACCTCGGGGTTTGCGGGGTTGACGAACTGTCCGAGGATTACGGCCCCGGGGATGGCATCCTTCAGTTCATTCGCCTTCGCGATGGCGCCCGGCATGCCCTTCGTCCCCTCGGTAAGCACCAGGTTCGCCCCAAGAGCCTGCACGAGCTTGCGTCGCTCGATGGACATGGTCTCCGGCATGACGATGGTCAGCTTGTAGCCCTTCGCGGCCGCCGCAAAGGCAAGTCCGACGCCGGTGTTCCCGCTGGTCGGCTCAATCAGGGTAGCACCCGGCTTGAGGAGCCCTTTTTTCTCGGCGTCTTCGATCATGGCGACGCCAACCCTGTCCTTGACGGACGAAAGCGGATTGAAGCTCTCCATCTTCACCAAAACAGTGGCACCACCCTTGTTCAGCTTGTTGATCCTGACGAGCGGGGTATGGCCGACCGTCTTCGTGATATCAGCGTAAATGTTTGCCATGCAGCATCTCCTATTCATTAGTATTTTTATAATCTTATTAATGAATATGATTGTACCTCTTGTCAAGAGAATCTTGCGAATGAAAAAGAAAAAACACCTCTCCAGATGTTTGTGGACGCAGAGGAAATCCAAGAACCCATGGGAGAACGCAGTCTCAAGATGAGACGCCATGTTCCTGAACGACAGCATCAAGGCAAGCGCCGCTATGGCCATCCAGCCATATCACGCGAAACCTGAAGCGGTTGGATGGGGACCATGGACGAAAGGGGGCACAGGACCGCTTACGGCCCCAACCTACAAGGACCCCCGCAAGCCTTCTCGAGACCGGCTATTTCGCGAACATGCCGAGCTGAGCCAGGGGCCCCTGCACATTACCGGATCTGGCTGAGAGCCTGTACCAGAGGCTCGAGACTCGAACCCTCGCCAAAACTCCAGGCCAGAGATGCAACCGAGTCCCTGTCAGGGAACGCTCCCTCGCTCAGGGTCCGGAACTTCTCCAGCAACTGCCCGTCCGTTGGTCCTTTTGACCACCGGCTTCCCAGTGCCTCCTCCCGCAACACCGTCCCGTCCATCAGGGTGACGGTGACGATACTGCCCCGAGTCCCGAAGGCCCCGTCTCCGTAGGCGATATGGTTCTTCACCTCCACCTTCCGCATCAGGTTCCGGTAACTGCTCTTTTTCAGGCTTTCCGGGTCGAATGCGGCCGGACTCAAGGCCCCCTCCTCGATGGTGACCGCGATGGTATAGGGAAGGGAAAGCCGGGCCGAAGAGGGATTGAGCACCTTTCCAACCCCGCTGTTCAGCTGATACGAATAGGGATAGGTCTCCACGACGACATGCTCCACCTCGCCCCCGTGGAAGGGATGCTCGGCCATGATGGCGAGCAGGGCGCTAAGCGCGGGATGGACGCTGGCGCAGGCGCTGAACTCCTTGAAGGAGATATGGTCGATCAGGAAATCCTTTCCCAGGATATAGGGGCTGGTACTTCCGTTGTAGAGGGAAACCAGGCTCTTTGTGCCGTCGATGATGTCATGGGGGCCGGTAAGCCCCTCCTTGGCGCAGTGGACCGCGAAGAGTCCCAGATAGGTACCCCAGCCTCCATACAGGTCCTTGGAGTCGGTGCCGTCAAGGAAACTGACGAAGGGGCAGACAGGCAGCAGGCTGCCGGCGATGCCGACGGCGTTCTTCATCTGCTGCCGGGTCAATCCTTCGACCATGCCTCCGGCAGCCAAAGCGGCGAACGCTCCGTTCATTCCCGGACCGTGCAGGCCGAGGTTGCGTACCTGCTGGGGGGAAAGCAGCCCGATGCGCAGGACCGGCGCGTAGCTGAAAAGCACCGCTCGGACCACCGTCTTGGCATCGGCATGGCTTGTCGACCATGCGGCGAAGGCGGCGCTCCAGACATAGACGCCCGGATGGACGCTGGCTCCCATGGCCGAGCAGTCGTCCAGCTCGATATGGCTGATACGGGTGGCGTTGGCCATGGCCGCCGAAGCGTCGTTCGTCGTCACCTCTTCGCCCCAAAGCGGGACGTCTCCCTCCTTTGCCAAGGAAAGGATCACCTTGACCAGGCTGGCGCACTCATGGTGGTGGGCCGTATAGGCGGCGCAACCCAGGTAGTCGAGCAACGAACGCCGCATCTGATGGATCACGCCTTGGGGAATGTCCTCATAGCGCAGGTCGTAGTAGCAGTCGATGATGGAATCCAGATATTGCTTCTTGATCGAGTCACGCTTTCCCATCGGTATCCTCCTCCACCTTGTGGCAAGCGGCAAAATGTTCCGCCCTCACCTCCCGCAAGGCGGGAGTCTGGCGGAAGCAGACATCCATGGCATACGGGCAACGCGCGGCAAAACGGCAACCGGGTTTCGGGTCGATCGGGCTGGTGATCTCCCCCTGCAAGAGCGTATGGTGGACCGGACCATCGGTTACCACCGGACGGGGAATCGCGGCCAAAAGCGCCTGGGTATAGGGATGCAAGGTATGGGCGAACAGCTCTTCACAGGGAGCCTTCTCCACCATCATTCCCAAATACATGACCATGACCTCGGTGGAGATATGGCGGACGACCGAAAGGTCATGGGTGATGAAAAGATAGGTGAAACCTCGTTCCTCCTGCAGGTCCTGCATCAGGTTGAGGATTTGCGCCTGGATGGAGACATCCAGGGCGCTGACCGGCTCGTCGCAGACGATGAAGGAGGGATCCAGGGAAAGCGCGCGGGCGATGCCGATACGCTGCCGTCTTCCTCCATCAAGCTCGTGGGGATAGCTGTTGACGAAGCGGCTGGCAAGGCCAACCGTGTCCATCAGCTTGGCCACCTCCGCATCAATCTCGCGTCGGGTCTGGAACATGTGGTGGATCTCCATCGGCTCCGCAATCGTCTCGCCCACCGTCATGCGGGGGTTCAGGCTGCTGAAAGGATCCTGGAAAATCATCTGCATCTCCCGCCTCAGCTGCGGGGTCGTTCTCGAGCGCAGGATGTCCTTTCCCCTCCAGAGCACCTCGCCACTGGTCGCGGGAAGCAACTTGACCAACACCCTTCCAAGGGTACTTTTGCCGCATCCGCTTTCGCCGACCACCCCGAGGGTCCTTCCCTCGTCAATCGTGAAACTGACCCCGTCGACGGCATGCAACGTTCCGTGCGGTGTCTTGAAATACTTCTTCAGGTCCTTGACGGCCAACAGTTCCATCACCTTGCCTCCTCGTCCGCATGGACGCACCGCACCAAGTGTCCGGGTGACAGCTCCCGGAGCACCGGGAGCTCCCGGCCGCACTGCGCCGTTGCCCGGGAACAACGAGGAGCAAAGGGACAACCGGGGGGCAGG
>CAJMOS010000026.1 GCA_905215015.1 uncultured bacterium
ATCTGGCCAGCCTCCTTATGGTAGAACCGGCTCTTCAGATAGTAGCGCATCATCACGTCAAAACCCGCGAACCAGTGCCGGTTGACGTTGAAGGTGTAGCGCAACATTCCCTGCAAACCATACATCTGCCTTGTCAGGTCGTCGGAACCCGAATCACCCCAGAACCAGCAAAAGCCCCCCAAACAGAGAGAGATCTCGTACTGGCCGCTCGGGAAGGTGAGCCCCATCATCGCGCTGGTGGTGAAGGTGTTCACCACATCGTCGTCAAGCTTCGCCGGGATATAGGAGCCTCCCAGAATCAGACCGGCATTCCTCCACATCTCCTTCCACGCCGCCTCAAGCCCGATCTCCCAGCGGCCACGCTCATCATACAGGGCATAGTCGCCCGAGGTGATCGTCCGCTCGGGTCCTCCGACAAAACTCAGGCAAAAGCCGGTGGGCTCACGGGACGCGCTCTGGCTCTCCTCCACCACCATGGAGACCGAACCGGCCTGGTAGGTGCCGGGCTTCGAGGTAAAGACCAAGGAATCGGAGTAGCTCTCCCCGTCATGGGAGTACTGGAGCACCAACACGCTCCCGTTGGAGGCATAGGCATGCACCCCATCCTTCAAGTAGATCCAATCCCCGTTCGTCCCGTCCACCTGCACACGGTAACGGACAACCAATGGATCGGTGGTCGTCCAGGACCAGGAAGCGGCGACGAGCGGAAGCGAGCATACAAGAGCCAACAGGCCGGCAATCAGACGTTTCATACCTGTATCATACTAAAAGAAGCACCCCGTGGAAACGAGGTGCTCCAAACTCCGCAAAAATCCAGAAGGGAAATCAGAAGGTGACCAGCATCGACGCGCTGCCGCTGAGGGTCTGCGCCTTATCGGTGTTGTCCAGGTAATAGCGGTATTGCCCGTCGATTCCCATGTACAGGTGCTTGGTGAAGTGATAGCCGATACCGGCACTTCCGAGCACGCCGTAGGTCCAGTCGTCGAGGTTGTAGATACCGAAACCGCCGGCGCCCAGCGTCAGCAGGGTTTTTCCAAAGTTCAGGTCAAGCTCCAGAGCCGCGGAACCATACATGGCGTTGTTCAAGTCGTCCAGATGGTCGAAGACATCCTTCCATTTGCTCTCGGGAGTCGGAACCCATGCGCCACGCAGGTCAAGGCCGATGCCGACATGCTTTCCGGCAAGGATGTTCTCCAGCTTGATCTCACCGCCCAGTTCGGGGAACCAGGAATGGTTGAAATCCAGAACGGGGTAGGAGTCCTCGTCAAGCACCTTGTCGGCGCTACCGTAGACACCAAAGCCGAAGCGGAACGGAGCGCGGCTCTTGGGTGCCTTGGCGACAGGCTGGGGAACCACAGGAGTGGCGACCGGTTCGGTAGCGGGCTCTGCCGCGACAACCGTCTCGCTCCCGGAGGGCACGGGTGCCTCGGCCGCAGGTTCTTCGGCGACAGGGGCGGGAACGGACCCAGCCTCGGCGGGAACGGACTCAGCCTCGGCGGGAACGGAGGTTTCCTCAACCACAGGCGCCTGTTCCACTACTGGTTCTGCAGGAACCGGTTCCTCGGCCTCCAGCGGTTCGCTGGTGCTGGTGGCGCTGGCGCTGAAATGCTCGCCGTCATAGGACTGCTGCAGATACAAGGTATAGGACTTCGTCCCATCCATGTTCTCAGCGGTATAGGAGGTCTGGGAGGCGTCGACGACCGTCCACCCATCGGGGTCTTCCCCGTCAAGCTGATATCGGAATGTAGTGACATCGGGATCATCAAGGGTCCATTCCCAGGTAATCGCGACGGGAACGGCAAAAGCCACAGCCGGCAGAAGAAGGAAGGCGCCCATCAATCCCAAAACACGTCTTTTCATAGTTTTCTCCTTCATTGGGATACGGAATTCATCATACACGGCAGAGAGGACAAACTCAAGGGGCGTATTGTCCGCTATCCTCTTGCAGAATCTCGTTTTTAGTAAGGAAGAAGCGGGATCCGTACTGCAGAAGCACCTGCCACCCATCCTCGGAAAGTTCTCCCGCCAGCGAGACGACCATACGGCTCATGGTCAGCGCGTTGGCATCATCAAGGAAAGGCTGCGTGGTCCGGAAGAGGTAGTTGACCAGATAGGGCAAGAGCTCCTGGGGAAAACGCCCGGCCTCGACAATCGCGCTCTCGATCTCCTCCCCCGCCTTTCCCCCGGGAAACATCCCCTCCATCCGCTTCCCGAAAGCCTGGATCCGCTTGGAATCGAGAGGCTTTTCCGCACACAGCACTGCGAGGATAGGTACGGCACGGCAGTAAAGGATCTCCAAGAAATCCACTTCCTCCTCTTCATCGGGAAGAAGCGTCAGCCCCTGTGGCAAATCATCGTCCATCATGTATCCAGTGTAGAGCAAAACCGGTACAATGGGGAACATGATGCACCGTCTTACCGTATTTTGTGGAAGCACGATGGGAAACAGCCCCATCTACCGGGACATGGCAGTCAAGCTTGCCAAAGCCATGAGGGAGACCGGCCTCGACCTGGTCTACGGAGGTGGGAACCGGGGACTCATGGGAATCGTCGCCGACACGCTCAAGAGTCTCGGCGGCACCACAATCGGGGTGCTGCCCAAGGCGATGGACCTGCCCCAGGTAAGGACCAAGCAGGTGGAGAGCCAGCTGATCATCACCGACGGCATGCACAGCCGCAAGGAGAAGATGTACGAGCTGGGCGACGGCTTCCTTGCCCTCCCCGGCGGCATCGGGACCATGGAGGAGCTGCTGGAAGCCTATACCTGGCAACAGCTCGGCTACCATCACAAGCCGGTGGCGCTCCTGGATGTGGCCGGCTATTGGAAGCCGCTCTTGGCCATGCTCCACGAAAGCGTCGAGACAGGGTTCCTCGCCCCGGCATGCCTGCAGACGCTGCTGGTGGACAGCGACCCCGCCCGCCTGCTCGGCCGGATGGCAAAACAGCACGTGGCACTACCCGACAAGCTGGCCAAATAAGGAAGGGGACTGTCTCGTAACTTCAAACAGTTACAAGGCGGTCCTTTTTTCATGCAATCGAAGGGGTTCCTGCGCAACCTCACCGCAATATAATTACTTTATTTAAAAAGAATTAGTATAGATGCGTCCTGTAGACATCCATACTACACTCGCGAATGTTTTCGGGCAACAGCATTTTGACTTCCCCATGCGCGCCGACCACAACACGATCAACCGCTTCGTGAAGGACCACCCCGCGCAGAGGTCCCCGAGCCTGTCGTTCCTATACCCTTCCAGAACTCCTATTTGGGCATAAAAATGAGGCTGCCTCGAAGTTCTTTCGCGACAGCCCCCGTGTGAAGGATTATTTCTCCCAGAGCTTCTCGGGATAGTAGCCCGTCTCGATTTTCTTGCGGAGCTCGCTTTTGACGATTTCCTTGTCGGCGCTGTAGGTCATGCCGAACCATTTCTCGTCGGTGTGGTAGACCTTGATCCTGCCGTCTCCGCTGGTGACAATCTGGCTGGCGGCGTTGGGGAGCAGGCATTCCTTCTTCGGCTCGCGGATATTGTCCTTGGCGAAGTCGTTCCAATAGGAGCGGAAGTCATGGAAGGCCCTCGGGGTGAAGCCGAAGAAGTTCATCGATACACATTCCTTGCCGGAAAGGCTGATATCCTTCCCCTCGAAGTGGCTGACCGGCTTGCCGTTGACAAACTCGATCTGGGTGTTCTCCACCATGCTCTTCAGGTATCCGTCATCGCTGACCGTGCAGATGGCGCGGCTGACGCTGCCCTCCTTGCTCATCGTGTTCTCGAGGATATAGCCCACCATGGCATGTTCGGGAGAATCGTTGTCCACCCCCTCCAGATGGTTCTCGAGGATCTCGAAAGCCTTGCGCCCATAGTAGTCGTCGCTGTTGATGACGGCAAACGGAGTGGAGACGGCGGTCTCGGCGCAAAGGATCGCATGGACGGTCCCCCACGGCTTCACGCGGGTATCCTTGCTCGCCTCAAGCTGGGCGCGGTCCAGCATGCTGCTCTTTTCCTGAAAGACATATTCGGCATCCATGTTGCGTGCGATACGATCGAAAAGCCGCTCACGGAAATCATGCTCGATATCCCTGCGGATGATGAAGACGACCTTCTCGAAGCCGGAACGGCGGGCATCGTAAATCCCGAAGTCAAGCAGGGTCTCCCCGTGCATGCCGACCGCGTCAATCTGTTTCACTCCACCATACCGGCTGCCCATTCCGGCAGCGAGCACCACGACTGTAGGTTTCATTCGAAGCACCTCTTTTTTTGCATTTCTGCATCAAGCATATCCTTACCCCCTTGTACGACGCAAGCCGATACGCTTGCATTTTACCGGGAAGACAGGTTAGTATAGTGCCAATGACTCTATAGCTCAGCTGGATTAGAGCGTCTCCCTCCGGAGGAGAAGGTCGCGCGTTCGAATCGCACTAGAGCCAACAAGGGGTGTGTGGATTGCCACACACCCCTTTCTTGTGGCTCAAACCAGAATTGAGGGGGATGTGGGAGTTCCCGTAGGGCTCGGAGGGATCCACACCTCGTCCACTGCCTGCTCCGGCTCACGCATTGTCCCTCCTCTGCCCAAGGCCGACGGCAGGTTGCACGAGCAGGAGCGGGACGTGTCGAAGCGTCTCAAGGACGGGAAGGTGACGCTCGCCATGGTGGGCCTGGAGCACCAGAGCAAGGCCGAGCGGTTCATGCCGGTCCGGGTGGGGAGCTATGACTTCCAGTCCTATCGGGCGCAGCTTTCGGGGCGGAATGTGGGCAGAGTGTATCCGGTCGCCACAATGGTGCTATACTTCGGGATGAAGAGGTGGCCATACCCGAGGAACCTGACGGGGATCATCGACATGCCGGAGCGGTTGCGTCCGTTCGTGAGCGACTACGAGATGCGGAACCTGTTCGAGGTTGCGTTTCTGGAGCCGGAGCAGGTGCGGTGGTTCCATAGCGATTTCCGTTACGTGGCTGACTTCTTCGTGCAGATGCGGCTGACGGGCGACTATCGCCCGGCTGAGGATGGCGCGATCAGGCACGTGGACGAGACGCTGAAGCTGCTGTCGGTGCTGACGGGCGACCGGCGGTTCGAGGAAGTGCTCGGGATTTTGCCGAAGACGGGAGGTGTGGGCATGTGCGAGGTACTGGACAAAGTAGAGGACAGGGGCATCAAGAAAGGCATCGAGCAAGGTGTCATGCAAGGATTTGACCAGGCCCAGGTCGCCATGGCGTTGCGGATGATCCATGCCGGCGAGCCGGACGAAAAGATTGTCGAGTATACCGGTCTTCCGGAGCGCAAGGTGAAGGAACTGCATGTCCAGGCTGGCAAATGACCCCTGGTCGTGAGGGATATCTGGAGCCTGCGGCCTGCGCGCCGGAAAAAACATGAGGGATGGCAAGCAACGCCAAGAGGCACCTTTCCATCCGGCCGTCATCTTTTTCTGTTCTTCTTCCCTCTTTTCCACCTCTGCCACGACCCGCTCGTTCCCTGTTGAGGGACATTTTCCGAATCAGGCTTTTCGGAGCATGCACGCACTTATCCACAGGCAGGCAATTCTTTCTTGTTCCCTCACAGCGAAGCGAACCGCTTCTCCAGCCATCGGGCGAACGGGTCGATCCATCCGCCGTCGCCACCAAAGCCGTGGGACCAGCCAGCAAGGACGATCCTCCCATCCGCTATGCCCATGCGGCAAAGAAGCGCATACTGGGCTTCGAACTGGCTGAAGAAAGGATCCTCCGTACCGTAGACGAAGAAGGTCGGGGGCAGGTCGGCTTCCTTCAGCGCCTTCTCGTCCAAAGTCCCTCGGGAAAGTCTTCCATAGAAGGAATAGACCATCCCGCAGGCCGAGGCATGGGCAGGAACCGCATCCAGCGCATCAGGCCGGTAGGCGGAATCCAGGGCGGTACCGTCAACCTGCCCGTCGTACCCCATCAGGAACTGGCCGGCCTGGATGCCGCCTGCCGAGAACCCCATCACCGCAACCGCCTCCGGTTTGCAACCATAGGCAGAGGCATGCTGCCGGAGATAGCGTACCGCCCGGGCCACGTCGAGCGCACCCTCCTCCTGGCTGTAGGGCATGAGACGGTAGTCGACGATGCAGCACACGAAGCCAAGTTCCCTCAGCTTTGCCGCGGTCGGCAACGTGTCGGTATAGTTGCCCCTGAACTGATAGGCTCCGCCGGCAAGCAACACCACAGCACCTTTCGCCTTTCCTCTTACGGGCAGCACCGTCAGGTACGGGCGGAAGTCGTAGGAGTCAAAGTATCCCCTCATTGAGGGCAAAAACCGCGTCACATGAGGGACGTTTCCCTTTTCCCAGAGGTAAAGCGTTTGGAATCGGGTGGGATCCGGCTCCGCCGAAAGGACGGTGTCGCTTTCCCGCTCGGGTGGAGGGAGCTTGCGGAGCATCAGGGTCCGGCTCCATCCCTCCAGCGTGCCGCTGCCATAGGCATATGCGTCAGGAAAATCGGCCGGTGTCGCCAGAGTCTCTCTCGAAGACCCCTCTCTCAGGTCACCGGCGCCGGTCAGTCCAACGGGAGCGTATCGATCCATTGCCTGATGTCCGTTTGGCTGGAAGTGCGGGTAAAGCGGGCTCCATCCAGCCAGTTGCCTCCGTTCGCCATTTGCGCGAGGTGTCTGCCGCTTTCTCCGAACGGACTTGCAAGAGAGGTGCAGAACGGAATGACCATCTTGCCGGAAAAATCGTTGCCCTTCACAAAGCCGTCAACCACCCACGAGGCCTCCTGCCACCATAGCGGATAGCCGATGAAGACGACATCGTACGAAGCAAAGTCCTTCGGGGTGACTGTTTGCAAATCCACATTCCTCTGACTTGGATTGTCATGTTCCCGCACCACCCTGCTTGCCGTGTTCCGCCAGTTCAAATCCCGTGAGGAATATGCTCTCTTCGGTTCAATCTCGAAGAGGTCCGCATGGGTTTCCTGGGCGATCTTCTCCGCGACCGCCTTGGTCGTTCCAGTCGCCGAATAATAGGCGACAAGCACCTTCTTGGGCGACGCCCACAGCATCGCCCCCATCAGGAATGCTCCTGCAAAAGCCAACAATTTCTTCATTGTTTCCGTCCTTCTGTCTGCCGCATCCAAAATACCACGGCATGGTCGATCCATCCTTCGGCCACCGTATGGAGACCGAGCCCAAATCCATGGGGAAGTCCGTCAAAAATCTCAATCTCGGCGTCTGTCCCGTTTTCCCTGATCCGTCTGATCCTCCGCTCCATCACACGCCAGCTGGCAATCCAGTCACCGGTTCCCACGACCGCGTAGGTGGGAGCCCGGTTGCGTTTGACCTTCAGCGTCGTGGTGGCCGGTTCCCACGACCGCGTAGGTGGGAGGCTCTATCCCAGTCACCTCGTCAAGACCGGTGTACTCCATGATGACGGCGGCGGGCTTGGGCAGTTGCCTTTCTCCGAAGGCAGCGGTGCCATAGGTCCCGACCCAAGCCGCCATGCGGGCTCCTGCCGAACCACCCCACAGCGAATACCCGTCCATCGAGATGCCCATGGCCTCCTGATGTTCGAACAGGAAAGCGATGGCACGGGAAAGATCCTGGCAGGCAGTGCCGGCTCCCGGACGGTATATCAGAGCGAAGGCGTTGTAGCCTTGCTCGCTGAGGGCAAGCGCATGCGGGAAGCTGTCCTGCATGGCGCCCACGTAGGCGAAGCCGCCTCCGGCATTGACAATGGCCGTCCTACCCCCTTCCTTTCCTTTGAAAAAGAAGAGCCCGGTATCCCGCTTGGCGGGATCCTGACGTTTTTCCTCCTCGGAGTAGATGTCATGGAAGACCTGGCGACCCGAGGCCGCCTCGTCGTGCAGGTAGTTGGCGATTTTCACCGTCTCGTCCGGGTCAATCGCATCGTACCAGGTCAGCCTGAGCGTCCCGAGCGTGGAACCGCTCATGTACCCCTCGTCGACCGGAAACAGCAGCCTGCCGTTTCCCTGGAACACAGGGTCGTCCATGACATCCCTGATTGTCGTCGTCCTCGTGTATGGATGCATCTTCTCACTCCCAAAGGCCACGCCGAGCGCAACCAGCATGGCAAGTCCCAACGCAATGCCTCTTTTCATCTTTGGCACCCACCGCAGCCGGTGTTCCATCCAGCCAATCCTGAAGACCTTTCGTTCTTTGCATTTCTTCTCGTCCGCATAGGAACCTCCTCCCCGGCACATTTTCATGGTACGTACGAACGACCCGAGGAAAACATGCAATCATTGTATGGTGCTATAAGTTCTTGGTATCTTCCGCCGGACCATACCAGGTCACGCCCGGCCTGTCGGGGTTGGTGTTGACGGCAAGGTGGGCGAAGGTCGAACCGGGCGCAGCGCCATGGAAGTGTTTCACCCCGGGCGGGCAGAAGGCCACATCCCCCGGGTGCAACACCTCAAGCGGTCCGCCTTCCATCTGATGGCATCCCACCCCGTCGGTGGCGATCAGGATCTGGCCTCCCTCGTGGCTGTGCCAATCGCTTGCCACTCCTTCGTCGAAGACCACGTAGTGCATGGCAGGAGCCCCAGCCGCATTGTCAGGGCCGACAACATCGGCAAGCGAGATTGTCCCGGTGAAGGCGGGAAGCTTCACCACTCCTTCAGGGCGGTGGAACATCCATCCGTCCGAAGGGGGATTCCCTTGGTATTCTTCACCGGCAAGGTGGTTGTACCAGGCATCCGCCACCAGCATCTGCCGGGAATCGTCACCGTGATAGGCATCATCCCAGACCACCATCTGGCTGAACCAGCTGTCCTTCGTGGCGCCATGCCAGTGGAGCACACCCGCAGGAATGTCGAGGATATCCCCTTGACGGAGGATTTGGGCCGGTTTGCCTGCCTCTTGGTAATACCCTACCCCTCCAGTGACCAAGACGACCATGCCTCCATGGGTGTGCCAAGGGCTGCGTGCACCCGGACTGAAGGTCACGGTGTTGGTCGATGGAAAGTGAAAGGTCTCATCGTAGCGGATCATAGGGCGGATAAAGAAATCGCCAATGAAAGACGGAGAACTGACCTTTTCGCCGACCGGGAAGACCAGTTGCGTTCGGGTTTCGGCCCACGCCCCGCCCAACAGAAGCAGCAGGCCCGACAGGATCATGCATGTCCGTTTCATGTTTCCTCCTCATGGCGTGCGGATGAAATTCGTGAATACCCGCCGTTCCATTTCCGGTTTCTTCTGGGCGGCAATCGCCTTGATGAGGAAGGCCATATTGGTGGCAAGGTTGCGGGCAGTCTGCACGCCCTCCGCGTCCCGCATCACATCCTCGGCCGTATAGCCGTGCACATCGTTCCAATAGGAAGATGGAGCGACGGGCATGCCATTGATGCCGAAGAACTGGTTCATCGCCTCGAACGTGGCGCTGTTGCCCCCTCTCCTGCAGGAGACGACACTGGCTCCGACCTTCATATGGAGGTCGACACCCGAGCTGTAGAACAGCCGCTGCACAAAACTGAGGATCGTCCCGTTCGGGTTTCCATAATAGACCGGGGTGCCGAGGATGACGCCGCTGGCATCCCTGAGCTTCGGCGCCGTCTCGTTGACCAGGTCGGAAAACACGCAACGGCCGGTCTTCTTGCATCTGCGGCAGCCGATGCAGCCGCGGATATCCTTGTTGCCGACCATGATCTCTTCGGTCTCGATGCCCTCGTCATGGAACACCTGTGCGATCAAGGTGAATGCCGTATGGATGCAACCCTTCAGGTCAGGACTGCCATTGACCATCAGTACCTTTGCCATCATTTCCTCCGTTCAGTCATGGATGTTCCATGCGTGCAACGCCTCGACAAAGGAAGGGCTCGCATGGTCGACAATCTCGCTGTGGCCAAGATCCTTCTTGCCGATCAAGGCCATTTCCTCGTCAGTCAGCTCGAAATCCCAGATATCCAGGTTCTGCTCCATGCGCTCGGCATGGACGGATTTCGGTATGACCGACACCCCGCGCTGCACGTTCCATCGGAGCACCACCTGGGCAGGGCTCTTGCCGTAGCGCCGGCCGATCTCGGTCAGCACCGGATCGGTGAAGATGCCGTGCTTGCCCTCTGCCAGCGGGCCCCAGGCCTGCGGCACGACGCCGAGTTTGTGCATGTTCTCCAATGCGGCGTTCTGGGGGAAGAACGGGTGAAGCTCCACTTGGTCCACCATCGGGGGAATCTCCACGTTGAGGTACAGGTTGGTCAGGATGGCCGGATAGAAGTTGGCCACGCCGATAGCGCGCACCAGCTTTTCCCGGTATGCCCGTTCCAGGCCACGCCAAGCGGCGAAGTAGTCCCCCATCGGCTGGTGGAGCAGCACCATGTCCACGTAGGGAAGGTCCATGGCCTCGAGCGAGGCGCGCACCGCCTGATAGGCAGTCTCCTCCGTCTTCTGGTCCTGCACCCACACCTTGGTGGTGATGAAGAGCCCGTCCCGGCCGACCAGCTTGTCGCCGATTGCGCGGATGGCGGCCTTCCCGACCGCTTCCTCGTTGCCGTAGGCTGCCGCGGTGTCAATCAGGCGGTAGCCCGTCCTGATTGCCTCGTAGGTCACCGCCTCTGCTTGGGCGGGATCCGGAATCTGAAAGACTCCGAACCCCTCTAGCGGCAACTGTACGCCATTTGACAATTCCACGCTCGGCACCTTCATCTCACAGCCCCCGCTTCCTCAGCCAGGCCTCGATGAGGTCGTAAATCTGCTTGTTGTTCATTTCCTGGAACAGGAAGTGGCTGTTGCCGGTAATTCCCATCTTCGGCAGGTCCCATACCTCGGCGTACCCGCCATCGGCGTTGTAATGGTCGGCAAAGTCGAGCGCTTGGTCGCGTACCGACTTCCAGAACGCGGTGGACTGGATGTCGGAAGGACCGTTGTCGATATTGTCACCGAAAATGATGACCATCGGGATCTTGGCGTCCAGGAATTTCTTGTACGTATCCGAGCCGACTTCCGGGGTCCCGCCAGGTTCCACGGCGATCAGGGCTGCCATATGCTCCGTATCAGTCTGCCAGCCGACCCTCCCCCCCTGGGAGTGGGTTATATAGACCACCTTCCGGTCCGTCATTTCCGCTGCATCGGAAAGCACGTCACCCAGCACGCCGCCGAAGAGCTTCTCGTCATAGGAACCCGCGTTCGGCGTCATCTGTCTGAAGAACTGGTTCTGTGCCTCTTCTCCAGCCGGGAACTGGCTGCCGGGATAGCGCTGGGGAGCCATACGACCGATACGGAAGTGCGTGTACCAAGCCTGATCACCGGGCAGGTAGGCCTTCGGATCGCCGGAAACGATGTCCAAGGCATCCTCGGTCATGCGGACCGTGCTGGCTGCCTCACCTCTGCGCGGCTGGTCGACAAGGAAGACCGAGCGGTTGTTGCGCAACGCCATGTCGCTCCAGCCTTCCCTGCCGTCCGGAGTGGTCATCCAGCCGGTCCTCGTCTGGCCATACCCGTGGAGGAACACCATCGGACTACGCCGCTCTTTGGAAGGAATCTGGAAGAGGACGCTTGCGTGGTCGACGTGTGCGGTGTTGCCCTCGCGGGTCATGCTGAGCCAGTTGGTCGTCGGATCATAGGTGCCGGGAACCGGAGCGGTCACGGTACCGCCGCTGGCGAATACGCCCTGCCGGGCAATCGAGAGCGATTTGGCGGACAGCTGGCCGCCGAAAACAATCAAGCTGGCAAGAGCCAGAGCGCGGATCATGTGTTTCATCAGGTATCTCCTTGTGTTTGTCGATGGCACCAGTATGGCGACCCGGAACGAAAAGATAAAATCCAATAATCGGATATCACTATTACTTTTTCAAATAGTGATGTATACTCCAGCCATGCATGCATTTATCGAGTCCCACATCCTGTACGTCTTTGTGACCTTTGCCGAACAGGGCACCCTTGTCAAAACGAGCGAGGTGCTCGGCATCAGCCAGCCTGCCTTGACCCAGAGCATGAAGAAGCTCGAGGACATCGTCGGGGTCAAGCTCTTCATCCGCAGCAAAAACAAGATAGCCCTCAATGAAAACGGACTGCTCTTGCTTGGGTATGCCCGGCAGATCATGGCCTTGCAGGAGAAGATGATCGGCGAGGTGCGGGAAAAGGATGCGCGCAGCCATATCATCCGCTACGGCTCCATCGCCCCGGGGCCCGTCTTCGAGCTCTCTCCACGGCTTGGCCAGTTCTTTGTCGGACGTACCATCCAGAGCGAGGTGAAGGAGACAGAGGAACCCCTCTTCAAGGGACTGGACGACGGCACCTACGACTTCATCGTCCTGCTGCACCAGCCCGAAGGATATTTTTCCAAGAAGCTCTTCGAGGAGCACCTTTCCATATTCCTGCCCAAAAGCCACCATCTGGCGAAGCGCAAGTCCATCGAGATGCAGGAACTGGACGGCGAAACCCTGCTGTTGATGGAAGGGCTGGGGTTCTGGAAAGAGCTGACGCTCAAGAAGCTTCCCCATGCCAACATCATCTGGCAGAAAGAGCGGTCCCACTTCGTCGACATCATCAACCTTTCCAAGATTCCCAACTTCGTCACCAACATCACCAGCTCGAACGCGACCCTTACCCCGCTGGAGACCAAGGACCGGATCGCCGTCCCCATCAGCGACAGCGAAGTCCACGTCACCTTTTATCTGGTGACAAAATGGCAGGACCGGATGAGGTTCCTCGACATCACCTGACCGGGCATGCCGGTCCGGCCATCGACAGCGTGATTGGGGAAAGTAAGCCATGCTCCTTATCGCGCGCATGTCCCCTTTCCCTACCGGATGTCTCAGAATGACTTCGACTTGATGGACTCGAACGCTTTCCGGATTTCCTCCGTGTACTCCTTTCCGCCGACGACTATCTTTTCCTCGGGGAAGGAATCCTTGATCGTCTTGTGGAGGGACTCGGCAATCGTGTTGGTCGGATAGTTGTTGTCATCGGCGAATCCCGGGTCGGGAAGCAACGGAAGGATGTTCGCTTCCTGGAGGATTGCGGTGACCGGCATGCCGTGATAGACCATGCCTTTGAACTGGCTGATGAAGGACAAAGGATACGTTCCGCTGTCGCGCGCGGCGTCAATCGCCTTTCGCAGGACCGCGTGCTCGTTCCCGTCAAGCGGTTTCATCCCCTGCATGGTCTTCACGTTGTCCTCCACCTGCTTCAACGAACTCATGCCGGAAAGCACTGCCAGCACGCCCTCAAGTCCGGCGGCAAACCGAATCGCCCAAGAAGCCTGGGACTTGTCAGGTTCGGCCTGTTTCAGGATATCGGCCGCCACTTTGGGAAGATTGGCGAGGAAACCGCCTTTGACCGGTTCCATGATGATGACCCGCTTGCCATGCTTGCGGATCACTTCATAGCATTCTTTTGCCTGTACCAGCTCGGAATCCCAGTCGATATAGTTCAGGGCGATCTGGACGAATTCGGCCTCGGGATGCTCGGAGAGGATCTTGTCCAGTTCCTTCGCGCTGGAATGGAACGAGAAACCAAGATGCTTGATCTTCCCCTCTTCCTTCCACCGCATCGCATGTTCGAACAGGTGGGCGCTCTTCACGATGCCCGTTCCTTTCCCGTCGACACCGTCATAATACCGCGTCTGCAGGTTGTGCAGCAGATAGTAGTCGACATACTCCACTCCAAGGTTCTTCAGCTGTTGGCTGAAGATCGGTTCGACCTGTTCCTCTGACGAGATGCCGAAGGTGGGGAATTTGGTCGCGATGGTGAAGGCGTTCCTCGGATGCCGGAGAACCACCGCATTGCGCGTCGCCTCCTCGCTCTTGCCATTGTGGTAGACAAAGCTCGTGTCGAAATAGGTGTAGCCCGCTTCCAGGAACCGGTCCACCATTGCGTCAAGCTACCTGTAATCGAAATCGGTCGGCCCGCCTACAACCGGCAGGCGCATCATTCCAAAACCCAACATCGTCTTTTCCATAGTCTCTCCTTGCATGGCTTCATTGACCCATGCGTTTCTTCCATCGTTGTCCAGCGAAACAACTCCGCACAGCGCGGACGTTGCATGTCAGATAATAGGCGACATTCGCCTCCGGATCCGATCCGTATCACAAGCTCCAGAGAAAAGGCATGGCATGCCGTATCTCCACTTCCAGCGAAGCCAGGTCGTGGCCACCGTCTTCATTTTCCCAATAGAGAAGGCTGTCCTTCGTGAAGAGGTCCCCCTGCCGTTCCCACAGCGCTTTGACCTGCCTTTGCATCTGGTATTTCGTCCCGTCCCGTTTCCCTACCATGGCGATGACACGGAAGTCCCCCGCTCCCAGGCCTGTATTGCAGAGTCCCTTCGCCAGAAGATCCGCGACATCACCCTGCCTCCAGCAGTCGCCTGCCATCGGCAGGAAGTAGGCGAAATACTGCGGCTTTGCCATGAGCATCTCCCAAGTGGTGACACCGCCCATGGAGTAACCACCGAACGCGCGGTGCAGCCGGCTGTCCGCAAGAGCCTTCTCGTCCGTTCCCTTGGCAAAGGTATGGTAGGTCCCTTCCACGGCCTTGATGAGCACGTCGATTTCCTCCTGCGCGAAGAACCGGTTCAACGGATAGTCCTGGCGGTAGTCGCGTGCCACGAACGACCGGTCCGGATAGTAGGTCGGAAAAACTACGAGAGAGGATGCAGTCTCGCCTCTGGACATCCAATCGTCCAGAAGCGGCGCCATCGCCTCCGCCAACTGCCTGGCGCCATCCGATGAGCCGTGCAACAGGTACACTACGGGCATTGCGCTTTCCCTGCCATAAGAAGCCGGCACATAGACATATGCCGTCTTCCCATAGGTCTTTCCGCTATAGGTGACCGCGTAGGAGACGCTTTCGATTCGTCCTTGAAGCTCCGCGAAGACGCTGTTCGCCACCAGGCCCACAAACAACAGAACAAAAAGCCTCATTTTCCGCATTGCGCTTGCACTCCCCGGGGAAGGTCCGACTGGATGCTGGTCTCCTTCCATGCCTCAACTTCTTCCAGCGTCTGTTCCACCGCCAGCGCTCTGTCCGGATATTCCTCCTTGAAATGCCGCACACGGCTTCTGTCTTCCTTCCAGAAAGCCGTACTCCACAACACCAAGAATCCTTCCAGCGACCACCCCAAACCCGGCCTTTTCCAGCTCCACGGATAGCCTTATTCTAGAAATCTCCATTTTTCCTGTACAATACATATTTCGGAAAGCACTATTCGATTTGGTTATCGATGCTCCTTGGTCGACGAAGGAAACCATTTTGGGTTGAAAAACCTTTTCAAGCAGTTCCACGGCTTATTTCCACGGGAAAACGGTATCTCTCTTCTTGTTCTCATGCAGTGCGCCGATGATGGGTTGTACGGAATCACTATTCGTTTTATGAAACCTGGAATCCAGAAAAAATAATGTACTTCCGCGATAGGCGTTTCTAGAATCAATGCCAGATGGCGGGAAATCCTACCGGGATAACAGGAGATGGAAAATGAATTCTTTTCAATATGAGGGAATGCCAAGGGTATACTTCGGAGAGGGCGCGCTCAAGTCAGCCCTCTCCAGGGAACTTCCCAAGGTTGGCGAAAACGTGCTGCTCGCCTACGGTGGCGGCTCCATCAAGCAAAACGGCATATATGAAGCAGTCATGACGTTGCTCTCCACGTATGGCAAACAGGTCACCGAATTTGCCGGCATCATGGCAAACCCGACGTATGCAAAGGTCCAAGAGGGCGCAGGGTTGGCGAGGAGACAGCACATCGATTTCATCCTCGCAGTGGGAGGCGGTTCCGTTATCGACTGCTGCAAGATGGTCTCCGCGCAGGCCAAAATGGATACGGATATCTGGCAGGCGGAATTCAAGGAACACCACTACCCTACGGAATTTCTTCCGCTCGCCGCTGTCACCACCGTATCCGGCACCGGCTCGGAGATGAACAACGGAGCCGTCATCACCAACGAGAAGACCAGACAGAAACAAGGCATGTACGGCGCGCTCTCCTCCTTCGTGGTGCTGGATCCCTCCTATACGCTGAGCGTGCCGATGCGGCAGGCTGTTTCCGGAGCCTTCGACACCCTTTCGCACTGCATGGAGACGTATTTCGGAAAACCCGCGCAGACCAACGTATCGGATGAAATGAACGAAGCGGTGATGCGGAACGTCATCACGAACATCCGGGCGATGGTCCGCGACCCCAAGGACCTCCATATCCGCTCCGAGCTGATGTGGGATTCCTCGATGGCGGAGAATGGCGTCCTGAAGCTCGGGAAGCAGACGGATTTCCAGAACCACATGCTGGAGCACCAGCTGGGCGCCTATACCGACTGCAACCACGGACAAGGTCTCGCAGTCCTGCATCCTGTCGTGTACCGCCATTTGGTCAAGGACAACCTGGCGAAATTCACCCGCTTCGCGAAGGAGGTCTGGCACCTCTCGCAAGATGGAAGGAGCGACGAGGAATTCGCCCTTGCAGGCATACAGGCCCTTGCCGATTTCATCAAGGAAATCGGCCTTCCCGCAACCCTTAGGGAATTGAAGAAGAACCTGAAGCCAGGTAGTCCCGACCCGACGGACAAAGGCTTGCTCCGCAAGGTCGCCGACAGCACCATCGTCACCGCAGGCTGCGCGCGGCATCTGGGCCATGACGAACTGTATGAAATTCTCACGGAATGCATCTGATCCCAGGAGGACAAGCAACATGCGCAATACTACAACGGTACGGAAGCTCTGCGCCATTCTGGCGCCACTGCTCTTGACAGGCCTCAGCGCCTGCACCTCCGTCGCCACAGGGACGGGCCGGACGACGGCAG
Organism: uncultured bacterium; assembly: GCA_905215015.1. GTDB lineage: Bacteria > Spirochaetota > Spirochaetia > Sphaerochaetales > Sphaerochaetaceae > RUG023. The sequence goes on from CAJMOS010000026.1 coordinate 16,692, forward strand.
CCCCCACGGCAAGCGAGAATACGGTGGACACCGTGGTCCAGGTGACGGGCGGAGCAATCTCCGGCTCGGTAATCGATGGCGTCTCCCAGTATCTCGGGGTACCCTACGCCGAGGCTGACCGGCTGTTTGAGCCTGCACACGAGGTCACGCATTGGGACGGGGTGCGCGCGGCCACAGAATATGGTCCAGTCTCCTACCAGAGCGGGAATATGGGCAGCTCGCTGACCCAGGCGTCGGAGAACGAGTCCAACAACTGCCAGAACCTGAACATCTGGACCCCCGCCACGGACAACGCCAATCGGCCGGTCATGGTCTGGCTGCACGGCGGTGGATTCTCCACCGGCTCAGCAAACGAGGACGAGTACAACGGCGCTGCCCTCGCCGCGTCGCAGAATGTGGTCGTGGTCGGCGTCAACCACCGTCTCGGTGTCTATGGGTTCCTGAACCTCTCCCAGTATGGCGAGGAATACCGGCAGTCCGCCAATGTCGGCATGCTGGACATCGTGGACGCGTTGAAATGGATCCAGGACAACATCGCCTCCTTCGGCGGAGACCCGGGCAATGTCACGCTGTTCGGCCAGTCCGGTGGCGGTGCGAAAGTATTGGCCCTGATGGGATCCCCGTATGCCTCGGGCCTGTTTGAGCGCGGCATCATGCAGTCCGGCGCTACCGACACCATGGGTGCCACCTTCACATCGAACGACGTCTCCCTTGCGATAGCCGCGGAAACCTTGCAGAACCTGGGCATCTCCAAGGACAACATCGAGGCAATCCAGGACGTATCATACGGCGACCTGCAACAGGCGGCCGACAAAGCCCGTGCGGACATCGCGCAGGCGTACAAGGTGCCTGCGATGTTCGGCGGCTATGAATATCTCTGGGAACCTGTCGTGGATGGGGATTTCCTTCCAGAAGAACCAGTCCAGGAACAGGGATTCTCCCCCGTCGCGAAGGAGTATCCTCTACTCATCGGTTCCAACCTGACCGAATGGAACATCTGGATGCGGGATGCCCTGCGGCACGAAGCCAGCGACGAGCTGACCGCTACCTACGCGAAGGCATATCCCAACGAAGATCCTGCCGGTGCGGTCGATGTGGACATGCTGCTCAGGCTTCCCTTGCTGAAGATTACCGCCCATAAAGCCGACCAATACACGCAGGATGGCGGCGCGCCGGTCTACAGCTACGTCTTTACCAAACAGGACGAACAGCAGAGCGTCAACCATGGTGCCGAACTTCCCTACGTGTTCGACCACAGCACCTACGATCCCGAGCTTGCGCGCACGGTCTCCTCGCTCTGGGCCTCCTTCGCAAGGGATGGAGCGCCCTCGGCACAGGGCGTTCCCCAGTGGGAACCTTACACCAGGGAGAATGGCAGCGTGATGATCATCGACGACGAGACCTATCTCGCCCACCACCACGACGAGCCCCTCATCGAGCTGCTCGCCCCGACATACAACTGGTAAGCGCCAGAACCCATGCCTTCCTTGCCGAAGCGACACTCCGGCAAGGTTTTCCGCTCTTGTGGCGCCAGCCTGCGTTCCGCAGGCTTTGCGATTGCACCCAGACCGCCACACACAATGCAAAGATTCGGGACAGGTGCATCATCAGTACCGGGATGCAAGCGACAATGCTGCAAGAGCATTTATACCATTCCTTAAAAGGTTTGAAAAATGAAAACAATGTTTTGTTTATGCCTTCTTCTTGCCTCGTTTTCCGACTTCGCCTTTGCCGTTCCCTCTCCCTCCACCCTTCGGCCCTTCATCACCGGACTCAGAATCTGCGGGGCAATCAGCATTGATACCCGGCAACATATGTGGATTTCCGAATGGTCAAGCCGAAGGGTCGGCATCTACGACCAGGGCGGGAAGAGGATCGGCTCGATCACGGGGATCGGAGATCCTTCAGGCTCTGCCTTTGACGAAAGTGGCAACTTCTATGTGAGCTCCTACAGCCAGGGCCGTGTCTACCAGATATCTCCTTGCGGAAGGCAACAGATGTATGCCGATGGTTTCCAGGTACCGGCTGGACTGGCGTGGATTGACGGACTGCTTTACGTCTGCAATCGTGACGCGGGAGAAGTGGTCCGGATCGAACGCGACGGAACCAAGACGGTAGTTGCCAGCGGCATGCCCCAGCCCGTCTCCTGTCTCAGGCTCTCCGACGGGGCTTTCATAATCAGCTGCCTGAACGGACTGCCTCACATCCTGGAAAGCGACGGCAAGCTGGATGTCCTGATTCCGGAAATCGGCGCAAGCGGCATCAACATCATCCCGGATGGCGACAACCAATTCATCCTCTGCGTGATTTCCGACGGAACTGTCGAGCGCGTCACCCTTTCTGGTCCGGCCCATCACCGGACTGTCAGGCGCGAGGTACTGGCAAGCGGTTTTTCCACCCCCATCGGGGTTGCAAGACTATCCGACGGCCGGATCATCTTCAATGCCTGGGGACAAGGCGCGGCCTACGTGCTGGAGCCTTCTCTCTCCTTTCCCCATACGAGGATAAGGAATGCCAACGACAAAGCCGCAAGAGGAATCCAGATGGATCCAATCCGATTCTGATACAAGGGACCAGACGGCTCGGGGGGAAGAGGACGGGGGTCAAAGGAAACACCATAGGTGGATGCCAGTCTCCGTACCTGTAGGAGGTTCAGCACGGGAATGCCTTCGGCCAGGTAGTCAAAGACAAGTCCCCGGTCAGGTCGAAGCGGAAGATTCCGTTTCCGGGCTATCAAGCCCGGAGCGAGGCCAAGGATTTCCCCGCCACGACCCACATTGGGTTCGGCGCCACCGATATTGACGAAACAAGCGATCGGACCAAGGAGAGCCTTCCTTTTCCGGATGTTGGACGCAAGGTCCTCTTCGTCCAGGACCGGAAATCCGCTTGCGCGAAGCAAGGAGCGGGAAAGGCATTCCGTATCGTCATACACGAGTCCGTCGAAGGCCCCCTTCCCCCGGTCTCCATCGCCACCAGGAGAAACGGCGACCACTTCGAAATGGAAACCCTCCTGTTGCAAAACCGCCAGGATGGACAGGATGGAGAGTTCCGGCCTTGTGGCTCCATACATCGATGCCCCGAGCGAGGCGACCAACCGCACCTTGAGCCCCATCTCTTCGGCAGCGCAGAGGATGGCGAGCAGATATCCGGGAAACGATCCGCTCGTGCCCACCCCCACCACATCGCCCTCTCGCAAGCCGGCCTCGGTGAACAGCCGGACCATCAAGGCGGCACTGTCCGGACTCAAGGTGGTCCGCTTGACATCAGGATATCCCATCGTGGTGACAAGCGGCGAGACCTCGGGACCAATCAGATAGGTTCCTTCCCTGTCTTCCGCCTCAAGCGCGATTCCTTGGTCCTCCGCATGGATCTTGATGGATTCCTCCGCGTCTTGCATCCGGCGGAAGCTCCTTTCCATTACCCCGCGTTCGGGCAAGTCTGTGGAACGCAAGGTGCACAACCCCGCTATGAGCCCGGAGGCAAGCACCAACAAGGAGAAAAGAGGGTACCTTAGCCGCACACTAGACCCCCAAGTGGAGCAGGATCAAGGCAACCAAGGCCAGAACACAGGTCAAGGAAGCAAGCGCCACCACGGTTTTCACAGGTCCCTGTCGGACCATGTCGTTGGCGATCAGGCCGGGGACGACCAGACCGATGACACGGGCGTCCAGGGAAAACGGCACCATCCCGGGCAGGGCGGAAAGCGCCATGCCGATGAGCAGGCACAGGACAAAGCGACGCCTTCCATAGACAATCAGCAGCCGAGAGAGTCCGAGCACACACAGGTAGGTGACGAACGAGACTGCCAGAGTGGCGGCAATTCTTGTTGGCTCGAACAGGTTCATGGACAGATATCCCGCACTGACCAGTCCGCCAACAAGGAGTCCGGTCAACTCGGTGTAGAGACAGCCAAGGACGATGCTGAGAGTCAGAAGCACCTGGTTCATCGAGCCTGCTCCTTCAGGAAGGAAAGCAACCGCTGTCCCTCCCCTTTGATATTGCCCGTCAGCACCACGGTCTGGCGGGAACTTGCCACGATTTCCGAAAACGGGACGCAGAGCGCATGCATGCCATGCGAACGGAAAATCCTCGCGCAAAGAGCCGGGTGGTCACCGATGACGAACAGGCTGTCCACCCCCAACGACTGGAAGCACCCGGCAAAGCGCTCCAGGCGGAACTCCCGGTCCTTGCGGTTGGCAAAGACGATGGATGTTCCCGACAGGTCAAGGGTGGCGAGCAACTGTCGTGTCGTAGCGGTATCGTTGCGAGCAAATGCGTTGATGAAGCGCTTGCCCCCCACTACCAGATCCTCGCTCATCCCGATGTCTCCCTGCACGCCGCACATACCTCGGATGGCGACTTCCTGCGGAATTCCGAGCTCTGCACAGGCAGCAAGCGCGATCCGGTAACAATCGGGATGGACCCACTGGGGAATCCGGGAAGGAACGGTGAGGTCAGGCACGACCACCGCCCCCGGCAAAGCCCCCAGTACCGGGTCGGTGGTGAGGAAACGGTGAACACCCGAGGCCAACACCTCCGCCGTCGATTCCCGGGTCTCTCCCAACTGGTCCACGTGGTCCACATAGCTGTTGGTGATCAGAGTCAAAGTCGGTTCCACCAGTTGCCGCTGGAAGACCCGTTGCAGCTCGGGCCTGATGGCGGAGCACTCGCAGACCAAGGCCTTGGCGTCAAAACCGTTCGCCAGACGGACCAGCTGACGTTGCTCCCGGACTAGGTTGACTACGCCTCGGCGGGCTATCGCGCGTAGGGACCCATCGGGAAGCACCAGCTCCGCAATGCTTCCCGTCGAGCGACCGAGCGTGGGGATTCCCGCCTCGCGCAGGGCGGCAGCCAACAGGCGAACCACCGTCGACTTGCCTCGTGTACCATTGACCACCACACGAATCGGAATCATCCGGAGGGAATGATGCAGAATCAGGCGCTCGATGGCGCCGGCCAGGACCAAGCAAACCAGCGAGACAAGGACGACCCTCATGAAAGGACCCGGTCCAGGAAGCACCGCAACTGCTCGAGCTCAAGCTTGGAAAAACCCTCTCCTCCCTCGCCGTCCTCCCTGCAGGCTTCCACTTTTGCCTGATACGCGCCATCGCTCAGCCCTAACAGGCGCGCGGCATCAGGGCAAAGCCCGAGCACGGCCAGCGCGTCGTGCAGGCAGAGGGCCTGTTCCGACCGGCTGTCGGCATGGGCGGCGCGGAGCACAAAGTCCTGGGCGATTTCCCGATTCTTCACAGCCTACTCCTCATCATACATCCCCTTGTAGGAAAGCACATAGTGGACGGTATCCAGCTGGTCGTAGACCCGCCGTTCCATCGGAAATCCCCGGAACGTCTCCACAGTGATGGCGGGAATGCCAAGCCGACTGGAAACCTCGGCATTGATGCTGCCTTTCGGACCCGGCCCGGCCGATGCGAACTCGTTGTGGCAGAGCGTCCCGTCTTGGGTTGCGAAGAGCATGTCGAAATACAGGTCCTCGATGCCATCAAGCACCGTGAAGATATAGGTGCTCCCCAGAAAATCCCTGGACTGCTTGTAGATGATTGCCTCATGCAGGTCGAGCACCAGATCCGGCCTGACCTCTTGGATTCGGGAGAAAATCGCATAGGCGGCCCGCTCAGCCGCATTTCCCTCTGGATTTCCAGGAAAGGAACGGTTCATGTCCAGCGTTCCCTCCACATACCGGCTCCGGTTCCGGGCACCCGCCGCGTTTGCCGGAGCGATGACATACAGGTCCCCGCTCTTGATGGTGACCTTCCGCTGGAGCAACTGGCCGGCATACCAGGCAGCCCGCTCGTCGCCGTGGATACCCGCGACGATATAGACGGCCGGACCGGGATTGTCGGAATGGATGTGGTATTCCACTACCTCCTCGGGGGTTCCCTCCAGCAACTTCCTCGTGGAGACCATCACCGGATAGGAATGATGGAACTTCCCGTACCCGACATCGCCATAGTCCATCTTCCGTCCGTCAAGCATGCTTTCCGGCTCGATGATCCACGTCCCGTCCCAGGCGACCTTTTCCCCGGCGATATCCAGATACTGGACCGTTTTCCCGGATTTCTGGGAAACCTCGATGGCTCGGGGGCCCTCCTGCCGCATCGGGTCCTGCAGGACGGGAATCGAGCCCAAGGTGGCCCGCTGTCCGTCCGGACCGGCAAGCATCTGTCCGATTCCCCCTTCGATGATTGCATCGTAGGATGGAATGTCTCCTAGGCTGATGAAGCCGTCATCCCCGTCGTACATTTCGGCGAAGCTGGCAATGCAGGCCAGGTGTCTGGCGCACCGCTCATCGATGCCGATACCCGCATCGGTATAGGGCACCGTCACCGCCCCGTAGGCGGCGGCCCGGGCATAGAACTTATCCTTGCCGGTAACCACCAGGTCGGCGTCGATCGCCCCATGGAGCCGCCCTTGGGAAGCGTTGGCCGTCTCCATCAGCAACGCCAGGGTATCGGTGTAGTCGCCCAGCTCCCTGTGGGTCAGCCCATGGAGGTTGGAAGGGGACTTCTCCACCGTGACCTTCATCTGGTCCTCCACCATCATCAGCGTGACGTTCGCCAGGTCGAGGGCCCGCTCATGGGCGACAATCGCGTTGACTGTCGTGTACTCTGGCGATGCCTCGTGCAGATCGACGGTGATGGAAATGTGCTTGTCGCGGATCAGGCTGGTGATGCCGTAGGCGACCTTCTCGGTGAAGGTTCCATCCTTGCGCCCTGGATAGGCACGGTTCAGGTTGCGGGTCTCGCTGCCCGAAAGCTGCTGGCCGCTGGAGGCATGGATATAGACCTCGCTGTCCGGCCACTGGTCGACCGGATTGGTAGCGCGGCTGCCATAGCGGAACCAGCGTTTGCCGTAGGGGGTATCGATCTGGTAGCGCATCGGCGCCGCCTCCTGGGGGTCGGTGCAGGTAAAGGCGCTGTTGTTGGCCCGAGGAATGACGTACAGCACCCCCTCGGCCGGCTGGCACGACTCGATCAGGGCCACTGCGGAAAGGAACCCGGAAGGCTCGTTGGGATGCGTGCCCCCGAGTACCAGCATTCCGGCACCTTCGACCCCGCTGTCCAGGATATAGACCTCGGTATCGCCATGGGTTCCCTTCAAGGCAGGCATCCAGTCGCTCAGCATGGCTACGCCGGTCACCCCGGGACCGGGGTAGATTGGCTCGGGAATCAGGGCGGAACGAAAAATCCGGGCGAGGTGCAGGGTCACCAACAGGACGAGCACCGTCAGGACCGATGCGGAAAGAATATGGCGTGGAACCGGACGTCGCATGGGAACCTCACTTTACCCGGAACAGGCGTAACAGCAGGGTCACCAGGACCATTGCCGCATCAATCTGGAAAAAGAGGTTGCCCTTCTTACGGAACATGCAGACGAAGAGAAGCAACACGACGAATGCGACGAGCGCAAGATAAATGTGCATCAGCATGGCGGACCTCCCTATACCGTCAGGAATCCGAGCGCGGTCGAGAAACGCATGCACAGCGCCGCCAAGGCGATGCAGACCGCGAATGGAATGACGCAATGCTTCAGCACCTTGCGGTACGGAAGCCCTACGATTTGGGCCGCATAGTTGCCAGCCAAGGCGGTCGGGGGCATCAAATCCCCCAGGCAACAGGCGAACGAGAGCACCGCGGCGATGATGATGTCATTGCAGGTGCCGTGGCTGACCATGACCAGGAGGAAGGGCACGCCGATGACCGAGGCGGCCCCGTAGGAGCTGATCGCCCCGAAGGCCGGCATGATGGTGAAGGCGGCGATATAGACGAAGACGATGCCAAGAGCCAGGCAACTGACCACGATCCATCCCCTCGCCCCGACCAGCGTCAGGATCTGGATGAACATGCCCACCCCCACCAGCTTTGCCAAAACCGGAATGGTAGTCTCCATCGCCTCGAGACACATGTCCCAGACGTTGTATTTCCGCCCGGTGAAGAGTCCGACGGCACTGGCAATCAGGAAAACCAGGCAGGTTCCCAGCTGGGGAAAGGCTGGCACCAGCTTGCTTGCCACCAAGAGAATTCCCAGGACAATGACGGGAAGGTACAGACGAAGTCCGTAGGTCGCGCCTATTTCGGTGTTCAGAGACCCTTTCAGCTTCTCCACGTCGAGGTGTCTCGCATAGGGAAGGCCGAGGAAGAGGACGGCGAAAATCGCGCAAGGCACCGTCAGAAGCAGGAGCGGCATCCCGAAGCCGATATAGGGCATATCGACTCCCCCGCCGATGAGCATCGCCGGGATATTGATCGGGGGTGCGGCCATGCCCATGATGGCACCGATGGCGATGATGGCGCCAGCCTTCTCTTTGGGAATTCCCACCAAAAGGAGAACCGGAGCCACCAAAGCCCCCGAGGAAAGGACCGCCGCGGTCGAGCTTCCGGTAATCATTCCGGGAAACATGACCACCAGCATCAGCAATACCAGCATCAGGGCCGGTACCTTGGCGAAATGGGTGACGATGGCGGCGTTCAGCGCCTCGAGGGCACCCGACTTCTGGGTCACTGCCATGAAGAACATGGCGGTGGTGATGATCAGCATGGTATCCACATAGGTGAAAGTTCCCTCGTACAGATGGCGGAGGGGCACTCCCTGACCACCTGCCAGAGCCCCAGCCACCGCTCCAACCACCATGGAAAGGCTCACCGGTAGTCTCAGAACGAGGTTGGCGAGCAGGAACGAGGCGAGCATCACCAGCAGGCAGACCAATTCGATATCCATGCGTTATTCCCCCTGGCGCTGTTTATTTCAGCAATTTCGTGAAGACCTCGATGGTGTCCCGGGTCGCGAAAATCAGCGAGATCGGCTTGCCGTTGGCTTGCGCGTAATCGGTGAACTTTCCATCGAAGTTGGCGTCCTCCTTGACCACCAGATAGCTGGCGGCGGGCAGGACCAGGTCGGCCAGGGAATCGCTCAAAGCCCCGCGGCGTGTCTCACCACCGATATGGACAAAAATCACGGGAGTTCCGTCCTGCTGGATGCGTGCCATCACAGCCTTGGCACGATGCATCTCGTCAGATTCGGAGACGCCGGCAGCCCCCAGACCCTTGGTGCTGGCACCGACGGCAATCACCACCGTCTTGGCTCCGGCAACCTCGCTGTCCGTGGCAGTCGGATTGTAGGTGAACGGAACACCGATACGTTTCATCACCGTCTGCAGCATGGCGCCGTCGGTACTCTGTCCGAACGAAGTGACGAAGACCGGGGTCTGATACAGGCTCTTGTCAACCGTTCCCACGTTGACGATATGGTTGGTCTTGCTGGTCTGCATGGTGTAAGCGCCGGCATGGAGGCCCATCGTGGCACACGCCATCATCACAACTCCAATCAATGTTCGCATAGCTCGCATACGTATTTCTCCTCTTGTCGCATCAGTAGGCGGCAGCGCCATAGTGGCGACGGTTGTCACCGACAGCGTAATAGACTCCATCCCTGATCTCGGCAGCCGAGATGCTGCCCACATGGGAACTCCAGGGCAGGTCGCTGTCCAGCGTGTTGAACCCCAAATCCTGCATTCCCTTGATAGTCTCCGGACTGTAGCTTCCTTCCAGGTATATCTGGTCCTTCGACCCTCCCGCATTCCAAGAACGGGGGGCATTGACCGCGCTGGCGACGTCCATACCGAAATCAATGCAGTTCACGATGGCCTCGTACGTGGCGGAGGCGGTACACCAGTTGCCCGGAGAGCCGACGGCGATTTCCGGCTTGCCATCAGCGTCAGCCACAATCGTGGGACAAATGGTCGAGCAAACGCGGATACCCGGCATCAGCACGTTGACGGTATTGTTGGGATTGTTTGTCAGGTTGGCCAAATGGGCATTGAAGACAAAGCCCGTTCCCGGTACAGCCAGAGCGGAACCGAAATTGATGCCGTTGGTGTTGGTCGTGGAGACCACGTTTCCCTTGGCATCCATGACGACCATGTGGGTGGTGCCGCCCTGGTCGACCGCCATGCTGGAAAAGGCCTCCTCACCGGTGCTGGTCAACGTCACGTGATGTCTTCCCGCAGGAGCGAGGCGCATTTTCTTGCCCGGGGAAATCAGGCTCGCCCGCTGGTCTCCGTACTCCTTGCTGATAATCTCGTCGACCGGAAGGTTGTAGTAATCAGGATCTCCCATATAGGCCCTTCCATCCTTCTGCCCGAGGATGAACGCTTCCGCCTTGATCTGGGTGGTAACCGGGTTGTCGAAGCCATAGGAGGCAAGGTCGAAATGCTCGGTGATGTTCAGCGCCTCAAGCAAAGCCGCTCCTCCGGTCGAGGGACCGCCGACCGTATAGATCTTGTGTCCACGGTAGGTGGTGGAAATCGGCTCCCGGACTACCGAAGTGTAGGTAGCGAAATCGTCGTGGGTCACGATGCCGCCCTGGCTCCGGATGTAATCCACCATCTTGTCGGTAAACTCGCTGTCGTAGAACCCCTTGATTCCCTCACGGGCGATCAGCTCGAGGGTGTCGGCGAGATCGTTGTTGGCGACCACATCCCCTTCGCTGTACAGGAAACCGTCGTCCGTGTAGAGCCCCATCGAATACGGATAGGCGCTCAGGTTCTCGTAGCGCCCCTCAATATTGGCGTTCCAACGGTCGGTGACCCGGAATCCTCCGCGGGCAAGGGCGATCACAGGCGCAAGCACCTGGGCGGGGGTCATGGTTCCCCACTTCTCCAAAGCGGACAACGTGCCATGGACCGTGCCGGGGATGGCAATCGCCTGGGTCGAGGGCGGATTGCTCGAAGTGGAGGTATCGGTCTGGCCCGCGACCACCGCGGCCGGAGCCTTCTCCATATATTCGATAGTCTCGTACTTGTCCTGGTCGGCAAGGTAGACAACCATCTGTCCGCATCCGCCGATACCGCTTGCCGCCGGCTCCAACAGTCCTACCGCGTAAATCATGGCGACCGCGGCATCCACCGCATTGCCACCCTCCTCCAGGATCTGCACCGCAATCTGGCTCGCCAGCGGGCTGGCGCTGGCCGCGGCTCCATGGGCACCTGCCGCACCACACCCATACACGTCGGTGGCAAACGGAAGCGAGGGCTGCATCTGTCCACGGAGCACATCCTCTTGGACCGGAGGCCCAATCTCCTCGGACGCGGGTGTCTCAGCCACGCTTTGCTCTTGCACCGGGGCTTCAGTAGCAACCTCTGGCGCGCTCTGCGCT
>CAJMOS010000027.1 GCA_905215015.1 uncultured bacterium
GTGCGAACAATGTTCCCGCAAGCACGCACAAAACCGGTTATCCCGTAAAATGCTGATTTGAACCCAAATCCCCTTTTTTCGTTCTCGTATGGTCCGCCTGATAGGAGAAAAGCTCTTCGTCGTCGAAGGTGCGGATGGAGAAACGACGATGCTCGTAGAGCATGTAGGACGGCTTGAATCCCCCCTTGGGGATGGATATGGAACCGGGGTTGAGGATGGCGTTCTCCCCTACGTACCAGATTCCGGGGATGTGGGTATGGCCGTGCAGCATCAGGTCGCCCTTACTCATGGGCAGCATGTGTTCGGCGTTGTAGTGGTGTCCATGGGTCAGGTACATGGTAAGCCCGTCGACCACAAGAAGGGCGTAATCGGCCAAGACGGGGAACTCCAGGACCATCTGGTCCACCTCTGCCTCGCAGTTTCCCCGTACGGAAAGGACCTGGTCCTTCAGGGGATTCAGCAGACTGATCACTTTCTTCGGGTTGTACCCTTCGGGAAGGTCGTTGCGGGGACCGTGATAGAGGATGTCTCCGAGCAGCACCAGTTTCTCGGCGCCGCTCTTCTGGAAGAGGTCAAGCAGCTTCTCCGTCTGGGGGGCGCTGCCATGGATATCGCTTGCGATGATGAGTTTCATATGCAAACTGTATCCAAATCCCGTTCCTGATGGCAACAGGAACTTTTATTGCATGTAAATACATGAATTGGACAAACAAAGTGCATATCTACTCATTCTTGAAATGCATATTATATACGTTTATTTTTGGTTAATCCGGAAATTTATCCATATTTATACAAAACATGGAGAAGATTTTTGTAATTTTATGCATTAAGGTATTGCATTTTTATTTGCATGTATATACGATGATGGCCATCAACCAGAGCGTTGATGGAGGAGTGTCCCATGAAGAAGGAAAAAGTTGTTCTCGCCTATAGCGGCGGTCTTGATACGTCTGTCATTTTGAAATGGCTGGTCAACAAAGGTTACGAGGTCATCGCCTACGTCGGGAATGTCGGCCAGCAGGAAGACTTTGACGCAGTGGAAAAGAAAGCCTATGCGACCGGCGCCAGCAAAGTCTACGTCTGCGACCTGCGCCACGACCTGGTGACCGACTATGTCTTCCCGGCCATGAAGGCCAACGCCATCTACGAGGGCACCTACATGCTGGGCACCAGCCTCGCACGCCCCATCATCGCCCAGAAGCAGATCGAGATCGCCAAGGCCGAGGGCACCAACATCGTCGCCCACGGGGCCACCGGCAAGGGCAACGACCAGGTGCGGTTCGAGTTCGGCTACTACATGCACATGCCTGACGTCAAGATCATCGCCCCGTGGAAGGACCCGGAGTGGCTTTCCACCTTCGAGGGACGGACCGACCTGATCAACTACGCCAAAGCGAACAACATCCCCATCAAGGTGACGGCCAAGAAGCCCTACTCCGAGGACGAGAACCTGATCCATATCAGCCATGAGGCGGGCATCCTTGAGGATCCTTCCAAGGAGTGCCCTGAGGACGTGTACAGCCTGACGGTCAGCCCGAAAGCCGCCCCGGACGCCTACACCTACCTGACCTTCACCTTTCAGGACGGAACGCCGGTCAAAGTGGTCAACGAGCAGGACGGCACCACGGTCACCGATCCGCTGGAGATGATGCTGTACCTGAACAAGGTGGGACATGACAACGGAATCGGGCGGGTCGACATGGTGGAGAACCGGTACATCGGCATCAAGAGCAGAGGTGTCTACGAGACTCCTGGATGCACGATCCTCTGGAAGGCCCACCACAACCTCGAGGGCATCACCATGGACAAGGAGGCCATGCATCTGAGGGACATGCTGAGCCCGGTGTATGCCGACCTGATCTACAACGGATACTGGCATGCCCCTGATTTCAACATGCTGACCTCCCTTTTCGAGCAGAGCCAGAAGCATGTGACCGGCACCAGCAAGGTAAGGCTGTACAAGGGCAATGTCGATTTCGCCGGAGTGGAAAGCCCCTGCTCCCTCTACAACCAGGACCTTGGCTCCATGGACAAGGCCGGCGGCTATCATCCGGTGGACTGCAAGGGGTTCATCAACATCAACGCGCTACGCCTGATCGCAAGCGCGAAACGGAACGGTCTCGTGCTCTAAGCTCCGCGCGAGCTTCTTTCACCACCCGTCGGCTCTCGGGCCGGCGGGTTTTTCGTACCCACGAAGAGGTCGCACCCCATGTGGAAACCGAGAGAACGGTACAGTCGCTCGGCAAGCGGATTGTGGGTGGTCAGGAACAAAGGCCGGGGATACATCCTGCGGAACGCGGCGATGATCAGGCTGGTGGCGATGCCCTTCCCTCTGAGATGCGGATCGACACACAAAGAGAAAACCCCGGCGATTTCCTCCGTTTCCTCGATGCGCAGGCACCCGACAAGGCTGCCGGAATGCCATACTCCGAGGAAAGGTTTCCCCAGTTCCAGTTCCGCCCTGAGCTTGGCAGGACGGAAGGAACCTGAAAACTCCTTCACGGAAGCAATCAGGTTTCCAATGTCAGGAAAGTCCTCCACTGACAACAGCTGTACCGGAAAGAGCGCTGTTCCCCGTGGCTCTCCACGCAGCAAAAAGGTGCGTTCCAGCTCAACGGTGTCAAAAGCCATGAGCCGCACCATGCGCTGGTCGCCGATGACGACATACCAATCCTGCTGCCGGGAAATCACCGAGCTGATCCGGGAATAGGAAGCGGGATTTCCCCCGGGAAGCACCTGCCAGCGGTGGCCATGCTGCAGCACCGGCACGCCTCCGATTTCCATCGCAGAACTCAGGGTGTCGAGCAACATCAGCCCGTTCCGCTCCGGGTTCTGGAGCAGGCGCTGGCGGATTTCCCATGACATCGTCGCATGATGCATTTTCTTTTGCACACCTTCTTGGGGGTTGTTATACTTTTTTAGCTGGAGGAACACAATGGATACGCAAGCCATCATGATGGCCGCCGTAGAGCGGGCCAGACAGACGATGACCGCTGGTCTCGGAGGTCCGTTCGGCGCGGCGGTCGTCGCTCCTGATGGAACGATATATGTCGCCTCGAACACGGTTCTGGGCAGCAAAGACCCGACCGCGCATGCGGAGATCAACGCGATCCGGACCGCCTGCAAGGCACGGGGTACGCACGATCTCTCCGGATGCGTGCTCTACACCACCTGCTACCCCTGTCCGATGTGCATGGGAGCGGTCATCTGGTCCAACATCAAGGAAATCTGGTATGGATCCACGGCAAAGGACGCCGCCGCAATCGGTTTCCGTGACGACTATATCTATACATTCATGAAGCATGACTGCAAGGATGACAAGGTGCTGAAGATACACCATGAGGGACGAGAGGTCACCATCAAGCTCTTCGAGGAGTACGCAAAAGAGAAAAGGGAACTCTACTGACAGTCAGTTGAGTTCCTCGTAGTGCTCGCTGCCAAGGGCAAGAATCCGCTGGATGTGCTCATCGTTCAGCCGATAGAGCACATTCCGCCCTTCCTTCCGCCATTTTACCAGTCGACGGGCGCGCAAGAGTTTCAACTGTTGGCTGACCGTGCTTTGCTGGAGCCCGACCTCTTCGCTAAGGCTGGTCACGTCCGTCTCCCCTTCCTGAAGCACAAAGAGGATTTTCAGCCTTGTCGGATCTCCAAAGACCTTGAAGAATTCCGCAAGGTCAACAACCTCTTCCTCTGCGAGTTTTAATTTGCCAGCCATATCTACCTCGCTTCCATCATCGTCATTTTTTTGGGAAAAGGCAAGTTTCGCTCCCGTTGAAGACTATTTGCACGATGGAACAAAAACGATACTATCAACTCAAGACTGTGAGAATCCGTGGGAGGGTGCGCGATGACATGCGACAAAGAGGGAGCTGAGCTGTGTTTCAAAGATGGCCGGAAGGTCACCCTTCCCCTGCTTACCGACAACATGGGAGAAGAGGGATTGGATATCTCGGGCCTTCGCAAGCAGACCGGCGTGATCACCTATGACCCGGGCTATGTGAATACCGGCTCCTGCCAGTCCAGCATCACCTATATCGACGGAGAGAAGGGCATCCTCCGTTACCGAGGGTACAATATCGAAGACTTGGTCGAGCACTGCGATTTCGTCGAGGTGGCCTATCTTTTGGTCAAGGGCGAGCTTCCCGACTTGCATGAACGCCAGATGTACCAGGACCTGCTGAACAGGCACTCCCTGCTGCATGTGGACATGCGCAACTTTTTCCGTGCCTACCCCGCAAACGCGCACCCGATGTCAATCCTTGCCGCCATGGTCGCCTCGCTTTCCGCATTCTATCCGGAAATGGCGGACCGTGACCCCGAGGAAAACATCGACCTGACGGTGACCCGCCTGCTCTCGAAGATGCGTACCATCGCCGCCTACAGCTACCGGCAGATGAACGGCCTGGACTTCGTGGAACCTTCCTACAAGTACTCCTACTGCGAGAACTTCCTGAACATGATGTTCCACACCTCGGTCAACGACTATCACCCGGATCCGCTCCATGTCAAAGCGCTGAACCAGCTCTTGATCCTCCATGCCGACCATGAGCAGAACTGCTCCACCAGCGCGGTACGCCTGATTGCCTCCAGCGGGGCCAACCTGTATGCCAGCGTCTGCGCGGGAGTCTGCGCCCTGTGGGGGGACAAGCATGGCGGGGCCAACCAGGCGGTGCTCGCCATGCTGGATGCGATCAACAATTCCGGCATGACCATCGACCAGGTGGTCGCCAAGGCGAAGGACAAGAACGACCCGTTCCGCCTGTTCGGCTTCGGACACCGGGTCTACAAGACCTACGACCCCCGCGCCAAAATCGCGAAAGAGCTGTGCAAGGAGCTGCTTGGCGCCAAGGAGACCGATGACCCGTTGCTCCAGATTGCCTTCGAGCTGGAAGACCGCGCGCTGCATGACGATTACTTCATCAGCCACCATCTCTACCCGAACGTCGATTTCTACACCGGCATCATCTACCACGGCATGGGAATTCCGGAAAACATGCTGACCGTACTCTTCGCCATGGGCAGGCTTCCCGGATGGATCGCCCACTGGCTCGAATGGCATCATGACCCGAATCAGAAACTTGGCCGTCCAAGACAGATGTACACCGGACCCACAGAGCGCAAGGTGGTACCGCTTGAGCAACGGTGAGGCGCTCGTCTTCGATTTCAACGGAACCTTGTTTTGGGACAGCCGGTACAATCTGGCCGCATGGAACGAAATTTCGCTCCGCTATCGTGGCATCCCCTACTCCCGCGAGGAGATGGCCCGCCTGGACGGTAGGACGAGCGGCGTCACCGCCGCCTATTTCCTCGGCCTTCCCCTGGATGACCCGAAGGTGAACGAGGTGGTCGACGAGAAGGAAGACCTGTACGCCAAACTCTGTGTGGCAACGGGCTCCCCTTCCCTTGCCCCTGGGGCAACCGAGTTATTCGACCAGGCAAGGAGGAAACGATACCTTCTTGCCATCGCCACCAGCGCCCCGAAGCGGAACATGGACATGTACCGCGCCTGGTGGCCGGTGCTGGACCAGATGGATGTGATTGTCTGCGACGACGGGAAACGCCGGGGAAAGCCCATGCCGGACATCTATCTCGACACCTGCAAGGCGCTCGGCCACGGTCCCCGGTCCGTGGTGGTGTTCGAGGATTCCCTGCAGGGGGTCCACGCCGCCCTCTCGGCACAAGTGGACCGGGTCTGGCAGGTAGTCAACGATGCAAAACCGGCCCCGATCGCTGGTGTCCGGGGCCGGATTTCTGATTTCCGGGAATTTATTCCCTTCCTGTAATCACTTCCCCAGCAGGTTGAGCAGGCCTCCGGCAAAAAGCATTTCCTTCTGCTCGGGGCTGGTGACGCAGTCCAGGATGATGGCCTTGCCTGTGGACAAATCCTTCAGCTCTACCTTGCCCTTCTTCACCCCATCATACAGGTCGGCAATCTCGATCTGGTCCCCTTGGGCGATTGCCTGGTAGTCCTCCTCGTTCCGGAACGTAAGGGGGACGATGCTGAAGTTGCACAGGTTGGCCTGATGGATGCGCTCGATCGAGCGGGCGATCACCGCCTTCACCCCCAGGTACATCGGACAGATGGCGGCGTGCTCGCGGCTGGAACCCTGTCCATAGGAAAGACCTGCGACGATCACGTTGGGAATTCCTTTTTGCTTGTTCGCCAGGCAACGGCCGGCAAAAGTCGGATCGACATGCTCGAAGACGTAGTTCGCGTAGACAGGAATGTTGGAACGGAACTTCAGCCGTGGACCGGCAGGCATGATATGGTCGGTGGTGATCTTGTCGCCCACCTTGATGGCCACTTCTCCCTTCAGGGTCCTTGGCAGCGGCTCTCCTTTCGGCGGCTCTCCGATATTGGGGCCGCGCTTCACCTCCACCTTGCTTCCGTCCTCAGGCGGGAAAATCAGCATGCCGTCGTCAGCCGCATACGTTTCAGGCACCTCGGCCGAAGGGGCCTTGACCGCATGTTCCTTCAGCGGGTCTGTCACCTTGCCGTAGATGGCGGCCAGGGCGGCAGTCTCCGGACTGACCAGATACAGCTGGGCGCTCTTCGTCCCGCTCCTTCCTTCGAAATTGCGGTTGCTGGTCCGTAGCGAGACAGCGTCGGTCCCGGGACTCTGGTGGTTGCCGATGCAGAAACCACAGGTGCTCTCCAGGATACGGGCGCCGCTCTGCACCAGCTTCGCCAGGGTGCCATCCCTGCTGATCATCTCCAGCACCTCGCGGCTGCCCGGTGCGACGCCGAGCTCCACATTGGGAGCGACCGTGTGCCCGTCCAGCACTTGGGCGACCTTGACCAGGTCGGTATAGCTGGAATTGGTGCAGGAGCCGATGAGGACCTGATTGACCGGCATGCCGGAAAGCTCGCTGACGTTCTTGATGTTGCCGGGGCTGTGGGGACAGGCAGCTTTCGGCTCGACCTTGGAGAGGTCGATCTCGAACAGCCCGTCATAGACGGCATCGTCATCGGCTTTCTGTTCGCTCCAGTCGGCTTCACGTCCCTGCGCCTTCAGGAACTTCCGGGTCACCTCGTCGCTGGGGAAGATGCTGGTCGTCACGCCGCACTCGGCTCCCATGTTGCAGATGGTGGAACGGCTGGGCACATCCAACGACTTCACCCCTTCTCCGGTGTACTCGAAGGCGCAGTTGACGTTCCCTTTCACCGTGAAGCGCTCAAGGACGGTGAGCACCACATCCTTGGCGGTGCACCAGGGCCGCAACCTGCCGCTCAGGCGAATCTCGATCACTTTCGGGGCAATCAGATGGAAGGGGCGCCCCGCCATGGCAAGGGCTACATCAAGTCCGCCGGCTCCGATGGCGACACTCCCGAGACCTCCGTCGGTCGGGGTATGGCTGTCGCTTCCAAGCAACGTCTTGCCGGGTTTGCCAAAGCGCTCCAGATGAACCTGGTGACAGATGCCATTGCCAGGACGGGAGAAAATCACTCCTTTCTTGGCCGCAATCGTGCGCAGGTATTCATGGTCGTCGGCGTTCTCGAAGCCGACTTGCACGGTGTTGTGGTCGACATAGCTGACAGCGAGCTCATTGCGCACGCGGTCCAGGCCGAGAGACTCGAACTCCAGATACGCCATCGTCCCCGTGGCGTCCTGCGTCAACGTCTGGTCGATATGGATTCCGATTTCCTTTCCCGTCTCCAAGGTCCCCTCGACAAGATGCGCCTTGAGGATCTTCGCCACCAACGTCATGCCCATAGCACTCCCTTCTCCTTGGGAAATTTGTTGGAAACCAGTGTACCACTCCAGAATGAATCGTACAATTCACAGAAAGAGATAAGTTTGTATGGAAGGAAGATGAGGAAAACGCCATACGCTGGCGCGGGCATGCTGTTCTGGAACAGGGATGAGGAAGGACATATTCAGGTTATCCTCGGCAAGAGGGCTATCCATCATGGTCCTGGCTACCGGCAATGGTCCATTCCTGTGGCGGACATGAACGCTCTGACGGTTCTTTTCAGGAAACGGCTCTCAGGGAAGCAAGGGAAGAACTAGAACTGAAAATACAAGATCCCGCAACTGTCGGATTCCTGTG
Source organism: uncultured bacterium (assembly GCA_905215015.1). GTDB lineage: Bacteria > Spirochaetota > Spirochaetia > Sphaerochaetales > Sphaerochaetaceae > RUG023. Next base: position 8,053 of record CAJMOS010000027.1, read on the forward strand.
CTCTTTGAGATTACCGTTCATCTTCAGATTCGACGTGTTCGAACAAGAACTGAAGGAACGGATTCCTATCAAATGGTTTTGTGGAGAGTTTTCAGATGTCCGATGGTCCAGGACAGACAAGTTTCCCGAGGACACGATGCTTCTTACGAGAATAGAGGTACATTCCTTACTGAAGAAGTTGCAACGTTATCCCTCCTCACGGTCTGACACAGGGAAAAGTTGATTCTGCCGCATCTTGCCCACATAGGTGAAGAAAGCCTGACAGCCTTGGACGATGTCATCCCACGTCGCTTCGAAATTCCGGGTGTACCAAGGATCAGCGACCGAACGGCCTTGGCCTGGGGCAAGACGTCCCCGTTCCTGCCAGTCCACCCAGTCCATCAGCAGGGATATCTTCCCCATCGGATCCCCGCCACAGATCCTGTGCATGTCGTACAGGTTCTCGTCATCCATGCCAATCAGGTAATCGAAGAGCTGATAATCCCCTCTCGTCATCAGCCGGGCCCGTTTCCCCGAGGGATCAATCCCATGGCGGAGCAACACCTCCCTCGCCGGTGGATAGACCGGATTTCCCCTTCCGTTCCAGATTTCCTCGGACGTCGTGGCCGCGGACTCGATATGGAATTGTTCGGCAATCCCCTCTTTCAAGACCAAGTCCTTCAAGTAGAACTCAGCCATCGGGGAACGGCAGATGTTGCCATGGCAGACGAAGATGACTCTGGTAATCGGCATGATAGTCTCCAAATCGCATCGTTGTGAAAAGATATGCCGAGTATAAAGGATTCCAAGCGAAGACGGAAGGACAAGCGAGACATAGTGTCAGAGTACCTATTTCTCAGAACTGGAACCAATAATCCCTTTGGCAAAATGGCAAAAAAAGAAAGGACATCTGCGCGAGATGCCCTTTATCCGTAAGGTCCAGAATCCAGAATCCTGATTGCCTTATGTCATTTCTGCGATACCGATTGTACAGGAGAAGATGATACACAGTAAAGTCCTCAATTTGAACATGGAGGGTTGCCGCAACACCTGTGCCTACTGGTACACACGCATTCCCTCTTCTGTTGGAAAACACACATACTCGCCTCCTGTGTTCTGATATACCGATGATTGAAAAGCGAAGCATCCCACAAACCCAGGAGGAAGACACATGAAGCATTTGGCATGGGAAGATAAGAAAGCGAGTTTCCGGAAGGTTGACGTGCGCGGAGTTGCCGGCAATTTCATTGATGGACTGGAGAGACAAGCGGCAAAGCTTCTTGTCGGCGAAGGGATGGAAGTGATCCAAAGCTTTGAACCTATTCCCCTCTATGAAGTGATGGAGATGCTGGGGTATGTGCATGATACAGAGAAAACCGCGGAACATGAGTATCATGCGTATTTCTACCGGACCGAGGCAAAAGGAAACATGGAAGATGCGCCGGAGCGGCCGGCGGTCATCACGAATTATCCGATGATCGATGAACAACTGGGCGAGCTGGCTGTCCAGTTTTGGGACATGACCTGGAAGAGCGAAAAGCGGTATCTGGATTACAACATCAGGCTCCTGCTTTCTCTTGCGAATGCCGTCGGTGCCGGAAGGATGCGGCAGGCGATGCGGGAACTGCTGAAGGCCTACGCCAACGGACTGGACTCCAGAGCCCTGGACGATGTGTTCGAACAGCTGGCCTGGAACATGGGCATCGGCTTCTTCAGTTCCGAGATTGCCCCATCCCCGCTGTTTCATGCATATAAGCTGATCAAGCAGATGGAAAAACAGGGAAAAGGCAGGAACGAAATCAACCGGATGCTGAAAGAGAAGTTCTCGGATCAAAAAGGAGCGTGCAAGTGACCGCGCCTTCCTTGCGGGACATCTTCAACACGCTAGAGCTCTGTCCGTTGCCGCCGCCAAGTGTCCGCCCTGCGGCGCAAAATGCAGTTTTCAACGGTATTCGATGGTAACGGCTTCCGAAAGGAGGAACGGTTTGGGACGGGCAGCAAGAGAAGCGCCACTAGAATACGCAACGTGTTATACTGAGCCCAAGCAAAGGATGGTTCATGGCAGATATCATCACGCTCGACTTGCATACCCCTTCCGTACAATACCTGTGTGAAAAGGATAGACGTTTGGGAAAGGTAATCCGTATGGTTGGTCCCATCACCTACGAGCCGCATACGGATAATCCGTTTCCTTTCTTGATCCATGAAATCATCGAACAGATGCTGTCCGTCAAAGCAGGCGACAAAATGTTTGGTCGTCTTGAAACGCTCTGCAAGGGTCAGGTGACACCCGAGTCCATTGACTCGCTTTCTGTGGAAGACGTGAGGAGCACCGGCGCTTCCACAGCCAAGGCAAAATACATGAAACACGCGGCTTCTGCAGTTTTGGCAGGAACACTTGACTTCTCTCGGTTTCCCACCATGACGGATGAAGCCGCGTTAGCGGAACTTGTCCAGCTCCCAGGCATCGGCTCGTGGACAGCAAAGATGTATTTGATCTTCGTCTTGGACCGGCAGGACATCCTCCCCTTCGAAGATGTTGCTTTCCTGCAGAGCTATAAATGGCTCTATAAGACCCAAGATGCATCCAAGGCTTCGGTGGAAAAGCGATGCAAAAAATGGAAACCGTATTCCTCCATCGCCGCCAGATTCCTGTATCGGGCATTAGACAAGGGATTCACGAAAGAACCTTTCCATTTGCTTGATCAGAATAACTGACCTGGCAGCTTTTGTCTCTCCTTCGGGGGAAAGGTGGCCTCAAACCGCGCAAAGCCTTCAGGGTCTTTCTCGCAGACAAAATATCCTTCTGGATCCTTGTAGGTGCCTGAGATACCATCCAAGAAGCCTGGTGCCAATTCCTTAATCAGGAAGTAATCCGCCTGCGGGTCATCAGCATATCTGACACCCTTTGTCTTGGCGGGGACAAAGCCAGATTTGCCGTAAAACTGGATGTTGCCAGTAATGGACAGCGCTCCCACACCCATCCTTTCCGCTTGTTCCATGGAATAATCGAGCAGTTGTTTGCCGTAGCCCTGACGCTTGTGCTTCGGTGCGATTCCAATCGGGCCGAAGGTCATGATCGGCACCTTTCTCCCGTCGTCGCAGACAATTTCCGAGCGTACGTAGATGACTTGCCCTATCAACTCGCCGTCCAGCTCCATCACAAAGTTCAGTTCCGGCACAAACGCGGGGTCTTTCCGATAGCGGTGCAGCACATAGTGCTCCAGGCAACCAGGGCGATACGCGTTCCAGAATGACTCGCGCGTGAGGTCCTCTACATCCCTATAGTCGCTCCCGGTTTCATGACGTATGGTTATTTTCTTATTCAACATACAATTGTTTTCTTTTCTTGTTCCAACCACTCGATGAGAAAATCCATCTGTTCCGGCGTATGGAACCAGTGCTCGCCGCCAGGCATGACCGTGAGCTTCGCATGGTGCCCCTCGGCAAAGGCGGATACCGTTTCCAAGGATGTCAAGTTGTCGTGTTCGCCGTACAGGATACTGGTCGGGACATTCCAGGAAATCGGGTGCATCCGTACATAGCGCAGATAGTCCCATGACAGCGTTTCCCCGAACTTTGTGGGAATCGTGCCCCTTTTTGCAAGTTCAATCTCGGTCACGTTCGCCCACAGCATCATGTTGCGGATCAGGTTTTCCATATCCACGATCGGCGAGATGAAAAAGGCTCTGTCTACAAGCTTCCCATCCAGTGCCGACATCGCGAAGAAGGCTCCGATGCTGTTGGCGATCAAGGTTATCCGGCCACTGCCTTCTCGTTGCTTGACGAAAAAGGCAGGGAATTCCTCCTTTGCTTCCCGCGGTGTCTGCGAACGATAGTCGAAGCCGATGACTTCGCTATCCGGGAAGAGCGCCTTGTACTGGCCTGCTTCTTCCGCCGAACCACCCTTCCCGTGAAGATAGATGATTGATCCTTTCATTTCCTATTCTCGCACAGCCTTGAGATACTCTGCCTTGATCCAAGCATCCCCATGACAAAAACGAAGCCCGGCTTTCCAACCGGATTCCCCGGACACTATGAAGACGAGCCGTATCTATACGATTTGCGCCGACATTTCGTAATTCAGACCGTCCCATCAGCTTGGCAAGTCTTTCGTTTCCAGGGTGAAGGATTCCCGATTTCTTTTCCAGTCTCTCCCTTTCGCCTCGTAATACCGGCTTTTGTCCTTATACATTTCCACCTCGGCTTTACGGATCAGACTGTCGATCACGATATGCGGCTTTCTTGCCTCGGCGATGCCAATGGAAACATGATACGCCCGCCCCTCGACCAAGTGGACCATCCGTTCCACCTTCTCCTCGGCTTCTTCCTTTGACACATCCCGTCCGAAAGCGACAAACTCGTCGCCCCCAATCCGATAGGTATCCCGATCGCCAAACACATCCCGCAGGGCCGCACCGACATATTTCAGCATCTCGTCTCCTGCCGCATGGCCTTGTCCATTATTCAATTCATGCAGGCCATTGGCATCCAGATAGATGCATGTCAGCATCGTATCGCACTTCTCCGCATACTGCCCCAGCTTCTTTTCGTAAGAATTGCGATTATGCAGACCCGTGAGGATATCCCTTTCGCCCAATTTCATCAGTTCCATCTCATAGAAAATCTTCTCTATCCTGACCTTGAGCATCAGGCGGTTCACAAAAATCGCAATCAGGGAGTAAATGATGGCATTGACAAAATCACTCCAGAATACGGCAGGCGAATCGAACAGGAACGCCATGCATGTGAAAAATACCGTGCCGACGATGATCACGGCAGTCATCCTTCCCGGCTTGTCGATAAACGCCATCGGAAGCACCAGAATGACGACGTCGAACGATATGGCAGCCTCATTGCTGCTCAATACCGTCCCGAGGATTGCCGTATAGGCCAGAAGAATCGCCAAAGCTGCATACATCAGGAATTGCATCAGCTTCTCATTGTCTTTCTCGGTCCTCCTGGCAACGATGTTGAGCAGCACCACAAGAAGAAAGAACACCCAATAGATGAAGCGTTTGCCGTACAGGCTGGGGACATGCAGGCTGAAGAGATACATCCCCACAATACTGATCATCGCAATACTTGTCGACACCAGCAGGTACAGTCTGTTTTCAGCCGTTGCGTTCCGTGAAATCCATTTCCATTGATCATCGGTAAGGTTCGGCCTCATCGCCTCCCAGATGGTTTTCCATGTGCTCATACATCATCCTTTTTCCCAGGTTCCGCGTACATTGTCTGGGAGACATACGGATAATCTACGGTTGGTTCGGCGTCCTTGATGGCGGAAAGGATCCTCTGGTTGTGGGAACCAGGGATGAGCAACAGATTGAATTCCTTCCACTTGTAAGCCTTTTTCCCATTGCCATCAGGCAGGAGAACCCGGAAATAATCCCGCATGGTGCCATTGGGCATCTTGAGAATCCGTTCGGTCATCGTATCAGGATCCGCGTACGCCCAATAGCGTTCCCGATCATCCGGATAGACCATGTGCTCGCAGAAATGCCTCAATCCTTCACGCAGGTTATCCTGATTCTTGAGGCCGGCGTTGATTCCGAAGTTGTTGATCAGATTGTCGGCAGTATTCTTTTCGGGATTGAGCACATGCACATCATCGAACAACAGAACGAGGTCTGACAGGGATTTGTTGAGTACCTCTCCGATTTTCTGCGTGCGGTCCTCGGTTACATCCGCCACGGATAGCTGCAGGATGCAACGGTCATGCAGTCTGGCAACCATCCGGCCGACCACGCGGATAAAATGAGAGTTGTCCGAGACATAGAGCGTGACTTCTTCTCCGGTGTCTATTGCCTGCCGGTAGAATTCCAGCATTTTGCCGTGCAGGGGATTGTATCTGCTGTTCAGCACAAACTCGGATTCGCTTTTTGTTATGCGGCCAAGGCTGCGCAGTTCTTCTCTTTGCTTCTTGTTGAGGAACAGGTACTGGATATGGTCATTGACCATATCGTATTCCATGACGGCACGAGGAACGTCGCTGTCAATCACGCAGGCATCCGCCTTGTCATAGAAAGCCTTCCATTCAATCGTTTCATACGATACATGCAAGTGGCCGAGGTAGTCTTCCATCTCCTCATGCGACCTGGGCCTTGAAAAATAATACCCCTGCATCATGTCACAGCCGATTTCTTTGAGAAAGCGGACATGCGCTTCTGTCTCCACTCCCTCCGCCAAGGTACGTATGCCCAGTCGTTTGGCCATATCGACGGTGCTTTTCATGATTTCCTTTGACACGGCGGAGAACGACCTGAGGAAACCCATGTCCAGCTTGATGACATCCAGCGTATAATCGTTCAGAAAAATCAACGAGGAATAGCCGCCTCCGAAATCATCCATCCAGATCTGGAATCCATCGCTGCGGAGATCCTTGACGATCTGTGTCATCTTGTCCTTGCTTTGTGCAAGCATGCTTTCGGTCAGCTCAATGGCGATCAGATCCTTGCGGATTCCATACTTCTGTATCTCGCCTTGGATGAAGGCGACCATGTCCAATTTGTCAAAATCCTGTCGGGAGAAATTGACCGAGATAGGTCCGACCTCAAGGCCGGCATCGATCCGACTACGCTGCACTTTCAACGCTTCGGTCAGCATGAAGCAGTCGACTTTATAGATCAGCCCGGCTTTTTCCAGTATCGGCACAAAGATTCCCGGCATGATGCATCCATAGGCAGGGTCCATCCAACGCGCAAGTTCCTCTACCCCGGCAAACCGGTCCGAGATGGTACGGACGATCGGCTGGAAGTAGGGAACGATCCAGCCCTTTTCCAATGCTTCATCCAGACGTGTGGTGATATATTGCTCTTGTCCGTTCGTATTCATTCTTCGCCGCTTCCAGTCGCTGACGCAATCTTTCCCAACAAAATGGAGCCATTTCGATACTAGCACAACAGAAGCGCCTATAGCATTGGTTTTTACTATTTTTCGGGGGAAAAACCTTCCTTCTCTTCCTTTCCTTTAATCGGGAAACACCAAGCACATGGGCAAAGCCTCCCGACCATAGCCGTGGGAAAAACGGGAAATGACGCTTTGGGACGAGAGAAGAAAGCTCTTTTCACCAACCGCACAAACACAACGGACCGGAATGATGGAACATTTTCAATCTTCAACGACCAACAAACCATCCCGATACAGCTTGCACGCATTTCCATCATGTATCCAGAGATACTTGCCGGAATCTCCGGAAACGGAAAAGGAGAACACATTTTCGCTAGAATCAGTGCTGGTGACGGATGCACGTGTCCCAGTGACGGTTCCTATGTCGGTCTCGCAATCCGTATAGACTTCTTTCTCATAATATGCCCCAGTCTTGCCATACCCTGCCATGTATGGATACAGGTTGCCCCAAATGACATACAATGCCTGGACCGTATCCGTGGGCATCGTCCCATCCTTCTCCACAGCTTCGATGAGCCCGTCCAGGTACCCCCGCGTGGTAGACAATGAACTTCCGTCAGCAATGACGTTGGCAGGCAATTCCTTGAAACTTGACCCTGATCCACTTACAACCAGCGTAAACTGATGGTCTCCATCGTAATCTGCATGTGTTTCACCCGTGAGATGGAACGAACTTGTGGTGGTCATATCTTCGGAAACACGATATTGGCTGAGATACGTGGTTCCCTGAATGAAGGATGCATAATCGGAAATTGTCCCTTGGTAAACAGAAGTAGGAGTGTTGTATATTTGCTTGACATCAACTTTACCGGAAGCTGTCGAAACCGTTATCCTGCCACTACTCCAATACACATATCCAGGGGGACGGGAATCGTCGGAATTCGCTTTACCTGCGATGCGGGAAACGGCATCTTCCACATCATCGGCTGAGAAAGCGGCAGTGGTCGGCGTAGCGGATTTCGGACCATAATCCGATTTGAGGCTCTCAACCAGACTTGCAACCTCTCTTTCAAATTGAGATGATTCCGAATCCCTATTGGACGAACCCTCTGAACAGCCCATACAGGTCAAAACAACGGAAACCATCACAAATCCCATCAATGCTCTCGATGCGGCAATTGTACGTCTTGTTGCAATCATACAAACTCCTTTTAGTTGATATTCAACCCTAAAAGTAATTAAGACAACCATTATCGCAACCAAAGGTTTAGGCGTGCTCGGCCCGGCACTCTTGCCATCAGCCCACAAACAACCCGTTTCCTTCATCAAGCGGTGTATCAACGACAACGCGGACATCTCCCGATATCCTGAACATTTCGGCTCTCTGCGGATGAAGAGGATCATGGCAAAACAGGCATGCTGGCCTGAACCGCAAACAAAGCCCCACATGCGGCGGCATGCAGGGCTCTTGGTGTTCCGTTTCCTTCCTGTGGTTCTTATTGCCGGATGGCTTCGGCAAATTCCCTGCCATAGTTCCGGCAACGTTCCTGGGCGGCCTGGTCCGGAGCCCACTGGCAGCGCAGTCCGTCGTTGACGACGCTAAAGCCGGCGTCGCCAAGCAGTGCGGTGATTTGCTTGACGGCATCCCCGCTCCAGCCGTAACTGCCAAAAGCCGCGGCTTTCTTGTCCTTGAATTTCAGTCCGCGGATCATTTCCATGATGCCGCCGATGGAGTAAAGAAAACCGTAATTGATGGTCGGGGAACCGACAAGGATGGCCTTGGACTTGAAGACCTCCGTGACGATATCGTTCTTGTCGTCGACAGCGGAATTGAAAAGCTTGACCGTCAACGACGGATCTGCCTGGCGCAGCCCCTCGGCGATGCATTCGGCCATCCGGCGCGTCGAATTCCACATGGTGTCGTACAGGATGGTGACCTGGTTTTCCTGATACGCCTTGGCCCATTTCTGATAGGTGCCGACAATCCGCATGGGGTCCTTGCGCCAGATGACGCCATGGCTCGGACAGATCATGTTGACCGGAACCTGCATCTTGAGGATTTCATCGATCTTCCGGTCGACCATGGGACTGTAGAGATTCAGGATGTTGGCATAGTATTTCATCGCCTCCTGATACAATTCCGCCTGGTCCACGCAGTCGTCATACAGCTTCTCGCTGGCATAATGCTGGCCGAAGCCATCGTTGCTGAACAGGATGTTGTCGCCAGTCATATAGGTGAACATCGTGTCCGGCCAATGGAGCATCGGCGCCTCGATGAAGACAAGCTTGGTATCGCCGAGGTCCAGAGTGTCTCCGGTCTTCACGTTGATGAAATGCCAGTCCTGATGATAGAGGCCGCGCAGGATGGCTTCGCCTTTCTTCGTACAATAGATTGGCGTATCCGGGATTTCCCGCATCAAGGCCGGCAGGGCACCGCTGTGATCGTTCTCGTTGTGGTTCATGACGATATAGTCGATGTCCTTGAGGTCGATTTCCTGCTGCAGGTTGGCGACAAACTCTTCGTCGAACGGTTTCCAGACCGTATCCATCAAGACAATCTTCTTGTCCCGAATCAGATACGAGTTGTACGACGAGCCCTTTTCCGTGGAATATTCGTGACCATGGAACTCATTCAGTTCCCAGTCGATCTTGCCGACCCACGTTACCCTGTCGGTGATGTTCTTTCCCATGCGCTGTACTCCTTGTCACTTGGGAGTCTACAGTCGACAACGGCCGGTGTCTGTTGTATTTGCAACACGACAGGTGCATGGCGCTCACATTCACCGTTCATGCACGAGCTTTCCGGTCATGTGCTCGATGGTCAGCTCCAGCACATCCAGGCGATCGAAGGTCCTCCTGGCGAGCTCGCCGGCCTCTTCGGGGGACGGGTAGTATTTCTCGCCGATATGGAGCAGCTCACGCATCTTCAGCTCCTCGTCCTCCACAATCCGGATCCTCCCGAAGACCACGACACTGTGGAAATAGGGGGCCCAGTCCCCCTGGTTCCTGCATCCTTTGTCCAAGACGCAGAAGGACACCTTGTCGCAACGCTTGAGGGAATCGACCTTATGTCCTTCCCGAGCCCCGTGGAAATAGATCCTGCGGCTTTCCTGGTCGTAGAAGAAATCAAGGGGGACCGTATACGGATACCCGTCGTCCCCCCATACCGCGAGCACCCCACGAGGCTCCTCCTGCAGGATCTTCTCGCACTCCTCCTCGGCAATCTGCTGCTTGCAACGTCGCATCGGCCTGAACATCGGTTCCTCCTCGGTCTTCTGTTACTGTAGCCGGTTCAGCCCCTCGCATCTAGCCCTGGAAGAATATCTTCACGATCCGGAAATTGATGCCGTTCTCGCAGAAGCGGATCAGCGCCTTGGCAAGCCACCCGACGTCCTTTTCAAGATCCTGGTAGCCACGCATGCAGCTTCTTTCCGTGACGCTCCGGATGTGCCCGCTCCACCCCCTCACGCTCTCTGCCCGGTCAAGGCTGAAAGGTGCGTCCGCTTCCGTTCCCCGTTGTCCCTTTTTGCCCCCATGGAGCAGTTTCGCGCCCCTATGGTTGCAGGCGTCAAAGACCAGTACGCCTCCTTTGAAGCTGCGGGACAGGGTGGAGACAATCTTTCGCACGTTGCTGTTGGTCAGCGACGGGAAGAGCCCGGCGGAAAAGACCATCACCCCATGGCTCGCGTCCACCTTCTCCACCCAGTCGCAACGCGCGGGATCTGCCGCAATACAGGTCTCGTTCCTCTCGGGAGGAAACACCCGGGCACGGATGGCAATCACCTCAGGCCTGTCGACCAGGTAGCCATGGCACGTGCCGTTGGCTGTCTTGGCAATGGTGTCATCCAAGCCACAGCCCAGGTTGACCAAGCTTGCCCCGGGATGGTCCCGGAGATACTCACGCACCTCCCAGGTCATGGCATGCTGACGCTGTGCGATCGCGAGGGCCGCGAAAGAGCCCATCGGGCCTTCCATCAGCTTCCCCTCATAATCCAGCGACGCGAAGATCCGCTCCAGTCCGGAAACAGGGAAAAGACGGGGATAGCGCTGGGCGCAGATATATCGGCTATAAAGCGGCAAGACCAGTGTTTCTTCCAGGGAACCCTTGGTGACGTGGTACTTCATAGCCCTCCCGGTCATTTCCGGCCAACCAGCAGAGCGCTCCCCTTGACACCCAGTCTCGCCGCCTCCTTCTTGGGCAGGAATGTGCCATCATCAGTCGGAACCAACCTGGCTTCCTTATACCCCATCTGGTCCAACAATGCAATAAAAGCATTCATATCCCCATATTTTTGTTTTGTAAACACATCGTGAATCACAAAGCAGCCACCCTTCTTCAAGACCCTGAGGGTCTCCAGCAGGATTGCCTGCCGGTTCCTGCTCGGGATGTTGTGGTAGACATAGTTGCTCGTCACCACATCGAATTGTTCCGTGGGAAAATCCAGGTTCAGGGCATCTCCCTTCAGGAAGGAGACGTTCCCCACCCCCTCGGCCTTGGCATTTTGCTCGCACAGCTGTTGGCTGAAAGAGGAATACGCTTTTGCCCAAATGTCGACGCCAACCATTCTTGCCTGGGGATTGCGCTTCGCGCAGGCGATGGCCAGGGCCCCGCTTCCACAGCCGACGTCAAGCCCTACGCCTCCATCGGGAACACATACCTGCCGCGCAATCCCATCGATGATCTGCCGGGAGACACACTGCCTTCCATGATAATCAAAAGCGCGGTACATGCCAGAAAGCTTCCACCACGTCCACCCAAAGCCAACGGCCAGCAGGAACAGGACGATGCCTGCCGCCAGCCTCGCGGTACCGGCAGGAAGCAATGGGCTGAAGCCGAACACGGCAACAAGGACAATGCAGACGACAAAACAGGCGAACACTCCCGCAAGCAGTCCCTTCGGAACCCAATTCTTATAGTCCGGCTGCATGGCACCCCCTATCAGTTAGCAAAAACTAACCAATTATAGTATCATGCAATTACACACAATTTGCAAGCACAACGCACTCGGGAAGACCCGAGTCTTCCTCAGGGCGCCGAATCGAGGTGTTCCTCCCTGGTGTCACGCTTCATCTGGCGCTGCAGGTACACGTAGTAGCACAAGTTGAGGAAGATGCCGAAGACGGTGGCAATCGGGGCGGCCAGGCCGATCATGGTCAGGCTTGCCTCAGGTCTCGTGCTCAGGTAATAGGAAAGCGGGAGCCTGACGAACAGGGTCTGCAGCAGCCCCTGCACCATGACCCACAGAGACTTCTCGTGTCCGTTGAAATAGCCGACCATGCTGAAGAGTATGGCGGTGACGATGGTCTCCAGCGAGAAACCCCTGAGGTAGGCGAACCCTTTCTCCACAACGCGTTGGTCTGTGGTGAAGCAAGCCGTCAGCAGGTTGCCCTTGAAGAAGACCGCGAGGAAGACCAGGACCCCGACGCAGAGTCCGAAGGTGATGCCGGTATCCAGCGTCCGCTTGGCCCGCATCTCGTTGTCCGCACCCACATTCTGGGAGACGAACGAAGCCATGGACTGCATCAGCGCGCTGGGAACCAGCATGGCGAAGTTGACGATCTTGCACGCGACCCCATATCCGGAAGAGGCCTCGAGACCCAGACGGTTGACAAAGGCGCAGATGGCGACAAAGGAAATCTGGGTCAACAGCTCCTGCAGGGCAAGAGGGATACCGACCTTCAGGAAGCGGACACACTGCTCGTTCGGCCGGATTTCGTTCCAGGTGATGCGCACCTGGGGGAACTTCTTTCCCAGCAGGACCAACGCGAACAGGACGCTGGCCGCCTGGGCGACGACCGTCGCGATAGCGGCACCTGCGACGTTCCCGTGCAGCACAGCCACCAGCAACAGGTCCCCGATTACATTTATCACGCAGGCGACCGCGACAAAGACCAACGGGGACTTGCTGTCCCCCAGTCCACGGAAAATGGCTGCCACCACGTTGTAGGCGACAATGAAGAAGATGCCGGCACCGCAGATACGGACGTAGGAAGCGGTAAGTCCGACCGCCTCTTCTGGAGCCTGCATCGCCAGCGCGATCGGACGGGCGAACCCCACCATCGCGAGGAAAAGCACCAGGGAGATGCCGCAGAAGACGAAGACCGCCCCCCCGACCAAGCGGGGAATGTTCTCAGGCCGCTGCTCGCCGATGGAGCGGGCGATCAGGACGGTGATGCCCATGGCAAGCTGGGTGACGACAAAGGTGACCAGGTTCAATACCTGGCTGCCTGTCGAGACCCCCGAAAGCCCCGCTGTCGTTCCAAAACGGCCGACCACCAGCAGGTCGACAGCCCCATAGGCCGCCTGCAACACCAAGGCTCCGAGGATCGGGAGCATGAACCGGACCAGTTTCCGGAATATGCTCCCTTGGGTGAAATCGCTTTCCTCCCCCATCACAGCGCCTCCCTGACCCCGCGCACGAAGGCGACCAGCCGTTCCACATCCTGGTTGCTGAAACCGGAAAGCTTCTCCGCCATTTCCTGAAAGTAGTCGACGCTATAGGACTGGTGGATTCGCCTGCCTTTCCCGGTCAGCTCGACGTAGACGATCCGCTTGTCCTTGGAATCCTTGGTCTTTTTGACCAGGCCCTTCTTTTCCATGTCGGAGAAAGCGCGGGTGACTCCCGGTCTGGGAATTCCCCGCTGTGCCGCCACATCGCTGACCCGTACCGGTTTCCCCGCCCCAGCCAGCAAGGTGATGGTGTCAAGCAGGTGGATGTACGAAGGCACCACTCCCTCGGGCAGGGACGGCATCTGCTCCCAGATCCTTTTTGCCTCATAAAAGGCATCGATCATCGTTTTCGCGTGTTGCATGTCCATATTCTTACCTTTGGTAATTATCATTGGCAATTATATGGGGAACGGCAGGAGTGTCAACCAATCAGACGGAATTGCAGGCTTTGCTTCATTTATTGTGGTAAGTTGTTTGATTTGTATGTTGAACTTTTCATTTTCAAACCAAAATTGTCAGTTTATAGTGAATACAGCATATCTCGTAAAAAAGGAGTGTTGTATGGAACAATCTGAAAAGAAGAAAGGTTTCATGTCCTGGTATTTCGGCACGAACCTGCTGTACAGGATTCTGGCAGGCATGGTACTTGGCATTATCCTTGGCCTCGTGTGCAAGGAACACATTCTCTGGATCAAACCGTTCGGCGACCTGTTCGTGCGGTTGCTCAAGATGATCGTCATGCCGATCATCGTCTCCACGCTGATTACCGGTGCGGCATCGATCAGCCCCGCCAAGCTTGGCAAAGTGGGCATCCGCATCGTACTGCTGTACCTGCTGACATCGGCCTTCGCGGTCGCCATCGGACTTCTTGTCGGTTCCCTGCTCCACCCCCATGTCGCCATCGACGCCACGACGGTCGCTTCCGCGGCAGGCAAGGATGTCGCGAAACTGTCCTTCTCCACCACGTTGCTCAACATTGTTCCTACCAACTATTTCACTTCGATTGTCAACGAGCAGGTGCTTCCCGTCATCTTCTTCTCCATCCTCTTCGGCATTGGCGTGAGCTACCTCTGCATCAGCAAGGACGAGAAGGTCCGCAAGAACGGCGAGACCATCCTCGCCTTCTTCGAGGGAGTCTCCACGGTCATGACCAAGATGGTCGGAGCGATCATGCAGTACGCTCCGATAGGTGTCTGCGCCCTGATCGCCACGGTCTTCGCCACCCTCGGGGCCAAGGTCATCGGCGGGCTTGGCATGGTAGTGCTGACCGTCTTCATCGGCTACGGGCTGCACATCCTGATCGTCTACTTCGGCATGGTCGGCCTTTTCGGCATCTCCCCGATCCGTTTCTGGAAAGAGGCGAAAAACCCCTTCATCACCGGCTTCGTCACCCGCTCCTCCTACGGTACCGTCCCGGTCACCATGGAATGCTGCAAGAATCTTGGAGTCCCGAAGGAAGTCTACAGCTTTTCCATTCCGCTGGGCGCCACGATCAATATGGACGGCACGGCAATCTACCAGGGTGTCTGCTGCATCTTCATCGCCTTGAGCGCGACCGGACAGATGCTTACCGGAGCGCAGATGGGGACGGTCATCCTGACCGCGACCCTGATGAGCATCGGCACTGCCGGCGTCCCCGGCGCAGGCGCGATCATGCTGCTGATGGTGCTCGATTCCATCGGTCTCAGGGTTGACGCGGGTTCCGCCGTCGCGGGTGCCTACGCGATCATCCTCGGTCTCGACGCGATTCTCGACATGGGTCGCACCGCGGTGAACGTCACCGGCGATGCCGCGTGCACCGCTTGTGTCGCCAAGCAGATGGGACTGCTCGGCACCAAGGCCGACCAGTAATCGCTTTTCTCTCCAAAGGGAACGGGGGCCCCGCGAGGCCCCGTTCCTTTGTGTCTCCGGCGCTCAGGCTTTCCGGGTACCTGTGGCTCCGCTGGCAGTCTGGTTGTACATGCGTCGGACCTGGTCGTCGGTCAGGTCGATGCCGTACATCTCCTTGTAATACTTCTTCACCTCGGCAACCAGGTCATAGTCGCTGAAAAGTTCCGGGTAGACCTTCTGGGCCATCCACAGCAGCGTGACCGGCGTGTCAGAGCTCGGCGTGTAGGAACGGTAGGTTCCCAATGGCATCTTGTAGACCTGCCCCTCCCTGACCGCCTTGACCGGCGCCCAGTCATAGCCGCTTACCGTGTTGTCGTACAGGTCCTCGGGCACGGTCGGCGTGAAGTTGGTGACCAGGATCACGTCCGGATCCCACTGGTAGACCTGCTCCATGTTGATCACGGCGCTGGAGTTCTCCGCGGCGACTTCCTCGGCGACGTTCTTCGCCCCGATCTTGTCGCACCAGGACTGGCCGAAAAAGCGCTTGCCGCTGGTGACCATCGTCTTCTCGCTGTACTGGAAGAGGAAGAGCACCTTCTTCCGCTGCTCCTCGGGAATCCGGCCGACACGCTCCTGGATCATCTGTTCCATCGCATGGCTGTACGCCGAGACCTTGTCGTTCTTGGCGTATTCCGGCCAGACCTGGGAGAGCAGGCCGATCCATCCATCATAGGTTGCGGTGAGATCGTAGTCCCACTTGTTGACCGAAAAGCCGATAGCAGGGATGCCGGCGTCCTTGACCGTCTGCTTCTGCTTGGCGTTGCCCGCAATGACGAAGACGGCATCGGGATCCAGTTTCAGCAGTTCCTCGACGTTGATTTCGTCACCCTCGTCGAACTTGGTGCTGATGTTCAGGTAGGATGGGAAAATCTCCCCGAGCAGCCCCGCTTTGGCCGCTCCGAGGGCAGCCGGCGGGATGCCGACAATCTTGTCCGTCCCACCCAGGAAGACCGCCATGACGCTGGGTAACGGCCAAGGCTGGACGATGGCGACACGGTTAACGACGCTAGGAATCTCCACCGACTCGCCATCGTGGTCGACGATGGTCCGTGTGGAGGGTTCCGCGCTCTTGGCGACTTCCCGACTTGCCTGCGCAAAGACAGGAGACATGGCCGTGCATGCGAGCAGCATCACGGCGATATATGAGAGCAACTTCTTCATTCTCATTGCTATCCTCCTCCATTTCATAGCAGGGAAACAGGCACCACATCGGTGTAGCTTTTCCCTTCCCACTCGAAGCGCTGGATATGGACGTTGACGTCGAAGGTCGCGCAAAGGCGGTCCTCGGTCAGCACTTCCGTTACCGGTCCGCTCTCATTGGTCCCATCCCGGTGCAGCAGCAGAGCCCGGTCGGCGATGCGCATGGCATGCTCCGGATAATGGGTGTTGACGATGGCCGACAGGCCTTTCTCCTTGACAAGACTCCTGATGGCCTGCAGCACCACCAGCTGGTTGCGGAAGTCCAGGTTCGATTCCGGCTCGTCGAAGACCAGCATCTTCGGCCGGCTCGCCAAAGCTCTGGCGATCAATACCATCTGCAGCTCTCCGCCCGACATCTGGGTGCACTTCTTGTCCTTCAGCTTCTCCACGCCGCACTCCCTCAGGGCATCCATGGCGGCCTCCACGTCCTCGGCCTTGGGCTGCCTGAGAAGACCGATGCGGCTGGAACGTCCCATCATCACCAATTCCAGGGCGGTGAAGGCGAAGGAAACGCCTCGCGCCTGAGGGACGTAGGCAATCCGTTTCCAGATTTCCCGTTCCGGATACAGGGAAAGCTCCTGACCGTCCAGGTAGGTAGCCCCGCTCTGCCAGGGAAGCATCCCCATCATGCAGCGCAGCAGCGTCGTCTTTCCGACCCCGTTGGGGCCGAGGATGCAGAGCACCTGCCCGCCCTCCACTCCAAGGTTGACGTTCTGCAGGATCTGCCTGCTCCTCGAATAGCCGAAATAGCCGTTGCGTACCGTGAAATTCATGTCCACGCACCTCCAGTCTTTTTCAGAAGGACAACGAAGAAGGGAGCCCCGATGACGGCAGTCAGGATGGAAATCGGGACTTCGGCAGAGCTGGCTGCGCGCGCCAGCGTGTCGATGACCAGCAGGAAGGTGGCGCCAAGGGAGATGGATACCGGCACCACCGAACGGTTGTCCGACCCCATCAGCATTCTTGCGGCGTGGGGAACCAGAAGGCCTATCCAGCCTACCGAGCCGCACATGCTGACACAGCTGGCTGTAATCATCGATGACGCGACAATCACCACCAGGCGCAAGGCGGAGATGTTCACCCCCATCGACCGAGCTTCATCCTCGCTGAGGCTGAGGATGTTCAGCCTCCACCGCAAGGCGAGGATGACCAGCACGCCGATGACGATGAAGGGAAGCCCCAACGCCAAAGTGTGCAGACTCGCTCCCGAAAGGCTCCCCATCAGCCAGTAGGTGATGGCGGGCAGCTGGTCTTGCGGGTCGGCCACATATTTGACCAACGATACGAATGCCTGGAAGAGCGCGCCGATGACCATGCCGGCAAGGACGATCATGACCACCGAGCTCCGGCCCTGCTGACGGCCGATGGCATAGGTGATGGCGCAACACAAAAGTCCGAAAAGCAGAGCTACGAACTGGGTGGCGATCAGGCCTCCATGCAGCAGCATGGCGAGCGCCGCCCCAAAGGAAGCGCCACTTGCGACCCCCAAGGTGTCTGGTGTCGCCAAGGGGTTGGTGAAGAGGCTCTGGAACGAGGTTCCCGCCACCGACAACCCCGCTCCGACGAACAGGGCAAGGATGATGCGGGGAAGCCTGACCTTGAAGACGACCGAGCGCAGCACCTGGGGGAAGGCGTCGCTCTCCGGCCCGGCGAGCAAGATCCGCACCGTGTCCGTCAGCGAGATCTCGTAACGTCCACAGCCGATGCAAACCAACGCGGTAAGCAAGGGAAGCAGGACCAGAAAGACAGCCAGCAGCCTGCGCAGGAGAGTGTGTCTTCCGTTCATTCCGCGACCTCATCAATGAAAGCTTCCATTTCCTTTCCCAGATACGAAGGAATCGAATCCCAGTAGACCTTGCTGGAAATGGCCACCGATGGCAGGCCATGGAAACGGACACCCGCTTTCCGGACCAACGGGTGGTAGAGGGGATCGGCGATGACATCGGTATAATCGGTGGAGGCAAGGATGGAGCGTATCTCCTTTTCCGACCAGGTGTTCCAGTCTCCTTTCTCCATAAAGGAGCCGTCTGCCCGGAAAAGCACATCCACCATCACCTCCCCCACGCCCCGGCGGCGCAATTCATCGCGGAGCATGGCTGAAAGGACCTGCTCCCCGAGAATCACCACCTTCCGGCCGCTTGCAGGCTTGGGGAAACGGATGGGCGTTCCTCCCATCCGAGCCTCCATCAACGTTCCATCCCCGATCGGGCAACCTGCCACATA
>CAJMOS010000028.1 GCA_905215015.1 uncultured bacterium
AGAACTGCTTGGCGGTATTGTATGCCATCAGGCTCGCGATGGTGCCGCCGGCACCGGGGAGCACTCCGACGAAGAAGCCCAGCGGAGTCGAGCGCAGAATGTGCTTCCAGGAACGTCTCCAGTCCTCACGGGTGATCCAGATGCGCCCGAAACGGGTTTGCATTTGCCTCTTTCCATCGCGGATCGAGCGGAAACTCTTGAGCACCTCGCCAAAGGCGAAGATGGCGATGATGACAATCAGGAAGTCGATCCCTCCCTGCAGCTCCAGGATTCCAAAGGTAAAGCGGGAGACGCCACTTTGCATGTCGATGCCGATGGTCGCGATCATCAGGCCGATGACCATCGACAGGAAACCCTTGCGCATGCTGCCCTCGGTCATGGCGGCAGTGGCCACCAAGGCGAAGACGTACAGCAGGAAGTACTCGCCAGGACCGAACTTTAGCGCGAAACGCGAGACCGGGATGGCGGTGAAGGCAATCAGGACCGTGCTGATCGTGCCTCCGATGAAGCTGGCGATGGCGCTGATGGCCAGGGCCCGTTCGGCCCCTCCGTTCATGGCCATCGGATATCCGTCAAAGGTTGCGGCTATGGCGGCTCCATCGCCTGGCGTGTTGATCAGGATCGAGGCGCGCGAACCACCGTACATGGCTCCATAGTAGACGCCGCACATGGTGATCAGCGCCGCTACCGGGCCCATGGTAAAGGTCAGGGGAAGCAGGACTGCGACACCGGTGGCCGGTCCGAGACCAGGCAGCATGCCGATGATGGTGCCAAGCACTCCTCCGATGGTCACCCACAGGATATTGATCGGTTGCCCGGCAATGGCGAACCCATGCATGAGCATTTGCAAACTACCCATATGCTCCTCCTCACATGAATCCCAAGAACGACTTGGGAAGGAAAATGCCGAGACTGTGGTCGAACAGCAGGTAGACGACGACAGCGAAAACCACGGCGATCAGCAACGAGTTCCTCCAGGTTTTCCAGCCTCGGAAGACCATCAGCTGCACCTCGAGGAACACGATGGTCGAGAAGACATATCCGATCCGGTTGAAAAGGAGCGCATAGACGATACTGTTGAGGACGGTCAGGACGATGGAGAACTCCGCTTTCCCAAACTGGTTCTTGAACTCCGCCATCGCGCTCGCTTTTCCCTCCTCGTCACGGGGAAGCCTCCGGATTTCCGAGACAAGGAGGGAGACCCCAATCACCAGCAGCGAGACGCTCAGGATCATCGGGAATACTTTTGGCGCGACGGGATTGCCGATTTTTGCCGCAGGAAGCAGGAAGGTGGCGATTGTATAGCACACGCCGGCCAGCGTGACGACTGCCGTCACGATCAAAGAGAAATACATGGTACCTCCGAAATGGTTCCCCGGCCGGGAATCCAGGCCGGGGTCCGGGAAAAGGGAACTCAGATCATGCCGATCTTGGTCAGGATGTCCTTATAGGAATCCTCCGTCTCGACCAGAAATTGCTCGAACTCGGGCTTGTCAAGGTAGACATCATCCCAGCCGTACTGCTTTTCCATGTCCTTCCACTCCTGGGTCTGGACCATCCGCTTCAAGGTGTCACGCCAATAGGCTACCGCGTAGTCGGGCATGTCAGGACTGCCGAAGAGGCCTCTCCAGTTCTGGAAGGTGACGTCGATCCCCTCTTCCTTGCAGGTCGGAATATCGTGTTGCGCGCCCTCCCCGACACGGTGGTCGGCGGTCTGCGCCAGACACTTCAGGTCTCCGGACTGGACCAGGCCCATCACATCGGCAAGACTGGTGGAGAAAAGGTCGATATGGCCGCCCATCACCTGGGTCGCCCCATCGTCATCAAACGCGACGTAGTCGATCTTGTCCAGGTTCTTGACGCCTGCCGAGTCCGCGACGATCAGGAACTGCACGTGGTCCATGGAACCGGCGGCGCTGGTACCGCCGATCTTGACGGACTTCGGGTCTTTCTTCAGTGCGTCCATGACGTCGTTGATCGTCTGGTAGGGACTGTCGGCCCTGACGACGAACGCGGCGTAGTCCGCAATCAGCCTGGCCAGCGGCGTGGTGTTGCGCCAGCCGTATGGACTGGTACCGTTCAGGTTGAAGAAGATGATTGGAGGGGAATAGACGGTGATGGTCTTGTCGTCCCCCTTCTTGGTCTGCAGCGTGCCGAGATGGACCGCTCCACCGGCACCCGAGGCATTGCGCACCGGCATCGACACGCCGACCAGTTTGGTGTCTCCCAACACTTTCGCGACGGTACGGATGGTCAGGTCCCATCCACCACCGGCTCCTGCCGGAGCGACAAAATCAAAATTTCCATTCGGATACTTCGGGGCCGCCTTGGCGCCTCCCGTCCCCTCGTTCGCGCCAGCAGCAAAGAGCGACATGGCCGCGAGCATGCATGTTGCCAGCAAGGCAAATCTTTTCTTCATCTGAAGAATCCTCCTTTTGCCACGGACCTCCTGTCCGTGTATGTCCAGTGTAGGAAGAGAATCCTTAACAGGCTTCCAACAAAAACCTTACGAGTCGTTAATATTTGCGGACGTCGGCCACCTCCATGGCGAGTTCCTCGACGGTGAAGGGCTTGAAGATGTAGCCATCCAGGATGCCGCTGGAAAGCGAGTCCAGCACCTCCTTCTCCATTCCCGACGAGACCAGGACGATAGTCTGCATCGGCCACAGCTGCCTTGCCTTCATCGTCAGCACGGTCCACGAAACGTCGCTCATCGAGGCGTCCACCACCAATACCTCGTAGGAATGGTGGCGCAGCTGTTCCATCGCATCCTTCCCGCTTTGCGAGACCGTCACATGGAACTGCCGCTTGGAGAGCCCCTTGCGGTACAGGTCCACGGTCGATGGGTCAGGGTCTACCACCAGCACGTCCACGCTCGGCATCTCGGTGATGCCGGCGATTTCCGTCCGCACCTTCACCTTCCGCTCCTCGCTTCTGGGAAGCAACACGCTGAATGTGGATCCCTTTCCTGGCTCGGAATCGACCAAGATCAGCCCATGGTGGGCGACGACGATGTGGTCGGAAACCATCAGCCCCAGCCCGTTGCCGCCTTTCTTCTCCTTGGTGGTGAAGAACGGCTCGAAAATCTTGCCTTTGGTCGCCTCGTCCATGCCGCACCCGTCATCGCTGATCCGGATGGCGATGAACTCGTCAGCCAAGGAATCGGCCCGCTTGGGAAGCTTTTCCGCAGGGACGAAATCAACCGTCATGCGGATGTGTCCCTCCTTCTTGCCGATTGCGTCGATGGCATTGAGGATGATGTTGAGCACCACCTGCGAGATCTGCGTGGTGTTGCAGAACACCGTCGCCTTGCGTTCCGGCATCGTGCTGGAAAAATGGATGGACGGCGGCATCACCCCTTTGGCCAGCTTGGTGATCTGGGCTGCCAGCCGCTCCAGCTCGACGGGCTTGAACGGTTCCGAGTTCTTCCGGCCGAACGAGGAAACCTGCTGGATCACGTCGCGGGCCTTCTCGCTGGCGGTGAAGATTTCCTTCACCTCGTCGTACTCGGGATCCTCGGGCTTCTTCTGCTCAAGCAACATCCCCGAGTAGCCCATGATCGGGGTCAGCAGGTTGTTGAACTCATGGGCGATGCCGCAGGTCAGCATGCCGATGATCTCCAGCCTCTGTTGCTGGTTCTTCTGCCTGGCCATCTCGTTCACGTAAGTCAGCGACCGGTTCAACTCCCGGAGATAGGTGTTCTCCTTTTCCATCATCACCCGCTTCCTGCCCGCCATCACCTGGTGGAACCAGAGACCGAGGGCAATCGTGCAGATGGCGAGGGCGAGGATGGTGATGCCGAAAAGGGAGCTGCCGATATAGGTGATGAACTGCTGGTAGTCCACAACCAAGCTGATGATGAAGTTCCCGGAACCCGCCGCCGACTTGGCGAAAACCACCTGCTTGCGGGTCGGCCTGGCATCCTGGTCGTCGAACCAGTACCCCACGTAGGTAGCCCTTCCCGCCTTCTTGTCCGTCGACTGTTCCCGCTCCACAATCGCAAGCATCGGAGCGACATCCACAGCATGCTGCCTTCCCAGCTCCTCATAGGCGTCGTGGGCCGAAAGCCCCACCAAGGCGGGATTGCGGCTCATCACGATCAAGCCGTCGCTGGTCTTCATCAACAAATCGTCCGAGTCGGCGAGCTTGACCATCTGCAGCACCTTGTCATAGAGCAGGTCCAGGCTGATCATCGCCGTGACCCGGTAGCCGTGTGGGTTGGTCACCGTGATGCCGAGCGAGGTCTCGTTCTTGCGTGCGGTCCGATAGACGCGGAACACCGCATACTCGTCGCTGCTGACGAGGGCGAGGGGCACATACTCCTTGCGCCGAAGGGACCAGATGTTGTCGTCCAGGTCATCGCTTGGAGAAATCAGCATGTTGTCGATCACCTGGGCATAGTAGACGCAGAATTGCAGGGAGATGCGGTTCAACGGCCAGGAGAGCCCCTCGTCGGTATACTTGCCGAGGGCCGTGTCGAAGTCAGCCGAAGAGGCGAAGAGCAACAGCGCCTGCTCCGACTGGCTGGTCACGTTCTCCACGTTGAGCGCGATGCTGCGGACCACCGCCGCGTAGTTGTCCACCTGTTCCTTCATCAGCTTCCGGGAAAAGGACCGGATGGTGAAAAGGAGGGCGACGGCCAAAGCCACCATGGCCCCCAGTCCGACCAACGCCCTCACTACCACCCCATCGCGCCTCATGGACAACTCCGATTCTTTTTACAAATCCCCAAAACCATGGTACCCTTGATTTCACCATGTGGGGAACCGAATCGACAACTGATCTGCAACGTGTTTTGATTGTCGATGACGATGAGGCGGTACGCAAAGTACTGGGGAAAGTCGTGGCAAGCAGAGGCATGGAGCCCTGTTATGCCTCTGACGGGAACCAAGCCCTCTCGCTCATCCTCGCCTCTCCGGGCGCCTATCAGGTCATCCTGCTGGACATCATGCCGGGGGACCCCGATGGCTTTTCCGTCCTCAAGCACATCCGCCAGCACAACATCAACGTCCCGGTGATGATCATTTCCAGCCGCATCGAGGATGTCGACACCCTCTACGGACTCGGGTTGGGTGCCGACGACTATATCACCAAGCCCTTCAATCCCGTGGTGCTCGGCGCCAAAATCCAGGCGCTGATCCGCCGTTCCCGGCTTTCCTCCCCTGACAACCGGCAGCTGATCGAGGCGGGATCCTTCCGGATGGACACCCGCCAGAAGCGTTTTTTCCGGGACGGGAAAGAGCAGTTCCTCTCCGGCAAGGAGTTCTCCTTGATGCAGTTGTTCATGGAACATCCCCGCCAGGTCTTCTCGAAAGAAGACCTCTATCGGAACGTCTGGGGCAACATCGCAGTCGATGACAACACCATCATGGTCTACATCAACCGTCTCCGCGCGAAAATCGAGACGAACCCCAAAGCACCCACCCATCTCGTCACCGTCTGGGGGGTTGGCTACTCGTTCGAGCCATGACCAGGTAGGGACGTGTCGTGACCGGCACCAAAGCCGCCGCCTCCCCGACTTTCCCCTGCACAAGATATGCCCGCACCCTGCTGGCGCTGACGGGTTTTCCCGCCAAGGCCAGCCGGGGGATCTCCACTACTTCCACGCCCCTGGGAGGCAAGGCCTCTTTGAGCTCCTTGTTGTAGGCCGAAGTCACCATGTCCTCGGGCTCCGTCCCGACAAACCGGACCTTGATGCCGAGGGCGGGAACCACCGCATCAAGGAAGAGGGCGATGTCCAGCTCGGCTTGGGAGTCGGTGGCGCCTTCTTTCAAAAAATAGGTGGGAAAGGTCGCCGGAAAAACCAGGTATTCCTCGCTCGCATGGACAAAGACATTCCCCAAGTCCCCGCAACCCGACCTGACCATGGAGAAGCGTTCCCCGCTCGTCCAAAGGCCGCCGGGGGAGGAAAGGACGAACAGGTGCAGGGCGTCGCAACGTTGGCTCGCCTGCTCGACCAGGTAGCGATGCCCAAGGGTAAAGGGATCGGCATGCATCACGACGGCCCCGATCCTTCCCGTCCGGGGGCCCTCCAGGGCGGCGAGATAGGAGGAAAGCCCGTTCCTGCGGTTTTCCAGCAAAGCCATGCGGGACGTCTCGGCAATCAGGAAGAATCCGAAGGGACGGAAGAGGACGACGTTGTCAGGCTTGGTGACAAGGAACAGGCGGGAAACTCCGCTGGCGAGGGCTTCGGTGACCAGCGGGGTCAGCAACATGCCCATCAATCCCTGGCCCTGGAAGGAAGGGGCGATGGCGAACCATTTGAGCACGTTGTCCTTCCGGCTTGCCGTACCGATTGCCATATCCCCGTCGTACAGGACCACCGACCTGGTGACATCCCCGTCAGCCGTCAGTCCTGCCTGGGCCAGCAGCCCGTCACGCGCATCCCGGTCCTGGTCGGTAGAAACCCATGCGATATCCATATCCCAAGTGTATGGTTTCCGAAGGATGGCTGTCAGCTAAATTCTCGTTAAGAATTCCCCGTCCCAATCCCCCCACGTCTCACTGAAGCCAGGATGCCGCCGGTCTCCTTTCCCATCCGTTCTTCCGAAAGCGGGACGCAGGAAGGGGGAACCACCCTGCCGTCTTCCATATCGAACACGTTCATCTGGCAGTTTTTGGCCGTGTACGCCTCGAGCGAATCAATGGCGAAAGACCCGAAATATGTCGCGATTGTACGCATGATTGTTTCATGGCAGATGATCAGGACATTCTCCCCCGCATAGGTCCGTTTGATCTCGTCAAGGGCGGGATATACCCTGACCAAGGTGTCGGCAAAGGATTCGCCCCCCGCCAGCCGGACAAACGGCTCCGAGCGCATGGCGCGGTATCTTTTCACCTCGAAAGTTTCTGCATCCGTACGCAACCCGAGGTAATCGCCGACAGAAAGCTCATGGAACCGCTCGTCCACAACGGCTTGCAATCCCAAGGCCTGCTCGACATAGCGGCAGGTCTGTCTTGCCCTGAGCAGGTTCGAGACAACGATATGGCGGATGGCAAGCTCGGCCTGATGCTGCCTGATATACCCGGCAAGCTCTTTCGCCTGCCGGATACCTGTTTCTGTCAAAGGGGCGTCTCCGGTGCCGCATGCGACCTGCGCCACATTGTATGGGGTCTCGCCATGTCGGACCACGTACAGTTTCATAGCAATGCTTTCCTTTCCTTCAACCCTTGATCGCCCCGGCCATGGTTCCCCGTACAAAATAGCGTTGCATCAACGGGTACACAGCCAGAATGGGCAGGACCGCGAGCAGCACCGTCGCCGCATTGAACACGTCCTGGCTGATGTAAGGCAACTCGTCATAGATGCCCGTGAAGTCAACGATGTTGGTGTTCTTGACCATGTTGAAGAGGAACATGGTGATCGGGCTCTTCAGGTTGTCGGTCACGTACATCAAGGCGTCGGTGTACTTGTTCCAGTAATGCACGCTGTAAAAGACCACGATGGTGGCGATCTGCGCCTTTGACACCGGTACGGCGACCTGCCACAGGATGGTGAACCACGAGGCCCCATCCATCTGGGCCGCCTCCTTCAACGAGGATGGGAATGTCTCAAACCCTCGTTTGAGGACCAATGTGTAGTACGGATTGACCACGGAAGGAAGGATCAGGCACCACAGGGTGTTGAGGAACCCAAGCCGTTTCATCAGGAAATAGTTCGGAACAATCCCGGCATTGAAAATCATGCAGAAGACATAGAGGTAGAGGAAGAACGTCCTGCCCTTCATCTCCTTCTGCGCCAACGCGAAGGCGCTCAGGATCGCGCAGAAAACAGCCAGGACCGTGCCGATGGCGGTAATGACGACACTATTGCGGAGCGAGGCAAGAAACGATGTCTTCTCAAGGATGTAGGTTATGCCTGCCAGATGGAAATCCACAGGCCAGAAAACGACTCGTCCCTGCCCGATCGCCTGGGCGCTGGAGAAAGCGCGGGCGAAGATGTGGAGCACCGGAAGCACGCATATGGCGGCGACAATCACCATGAACATGTCATTGCACACGACGAACACTTTTTCACCACGTGTCAATTTCATATGCCGCCCTCCTCACCAGACACTCTTTCCCGTCAGCCGTTTGCTGAGGAAGTTGGAGCCAAGCACCATCAAGAGGCCGACGACCGACTCGAAAAGCCCGACTGCCGTCGCATAACTGAAATTGGCCTGTCCCAGACCGACACGGTAGACGTACGTGGAAATCACATCGGCGGCATCGTAGACCGACGGGTTGTAGAACACGAGAATCTGCCCGAAGCCATCGGTCATGATGGTACCGAGCCTGATGGTCACCATCAGCACGAAAGTCGGAAGCAGACTGGGAAGCGAGATATGCCAGATTTGCTTCAGTTTTCCCGCCCCGTCGACAACCGCGGCGTCAAAGAGGTCCTGATCGATCTTGGTCAACTCGGCGAGATAGACGATGGTTCCCCATCCGACCCTGTTCCACATGGCAGAGACGACAAGGACAAAGCGGAACCAATTGCTGTCGACAAAGAAAAGGATGCCTTTCCCCCCTAAACGGGTAATGACCTGGTTTACCAGCCCGTTGCTTCCGAAAAAGATGAAGAACACGCTGTAAATGACAACCCATGTAAAGAAATGCGGTATGTAGATAATGGTCTGGACCGTACGCTGGAACCACTTGTGGGAAATCTCATTGATCAGTATGGCAAAGAACATGGCTACCGGCGAGATGCACACAAGCTGCAACAGGTTTATGACCAGGGTATTCTTGATGACCTGCCAGATGGCGGGATCTGCAAACAGCCTTTGAAAGTGCTTCAGGCCAACCCAAGGGCTTCCTGCCAAGCCCTTCATCGGCTTGAACTGTTTGAACGCGATGGAAATGTTGGTGAATGGCAAAAGCTTGAACACGAAAAGGAACAAGACGCCGGGAACAAGACATGCATACAGCTGCCAGTTTCCTTTCCAGTATTGGGAACGGCGGAGTTGTTGCTGTTCTTTTGAGCGTGCCATTGGCGGCCTCCTAGGAAAACGGGAAAGGGTGAATATCGCACCTCCACCCTTTCCCTTCAGTCATTTACCTATTCTTCGCTTCCCAATCAGCGTAGAACTTCTCGACCTCTTTGCCTCCATTTGCATCCCAGTACGCCGCCATCTCGTCAACGTAGGACAGAGGCTTTTTCCCGGTGATGATCTGCACGCACCCGTCCTTCACATAGGTCAGCAAGGCATTGTAGTTGTCGATGACCGTAACAGCCGGTGCGAAAAGGACCGGACTTACCGCGTTATCCGCACATTGCTCGGCAAACTGCTTCGAATGGACCGCGATGCGGTACATGTCGGCATTCTTCATCAGACGAGCCTGCCAGATCTTGTTGTAGATCACCTCGCTGCGCAGGGAAGTAAAGAACAAGTGCGCCATGGCCTTGTCTTCATTGAACTTCGGCTGAATCGGGATGATGTTTCCATCCTTGTCGTAGTTGAAGTGGACGCCTTCGACGCCAGCAGCAAGATACACCTGGTTTTCCGGCTTCATGATCTCGTTGATTGCCTTGATGGTGTCGACCGCATGGTCGGCATTGGCCGGAATGATGGCAAACCACTCCGCTCCATTTGCCAGTTCATGATGCGCGATTCCGTTTGCATCCTTCAAGAACGGCATCGGCTCCACCAGGGAAGAGGGGTCGGCATCCGTAGTCGAAGCGACATAGGTACGGCAGCCATCCCAGGAATCATCCATCAACACCAGCTGGAGGGAGCTCAGCTTGGTGAATTTGTCCCTGCGGGTGAGGGCGGGGAAATCCGGATCCAGCAAACCTTCCTTGTACAAGGACGTCATGAAGCTGATGTAATCCTTGAAACCGGGATTCTTCAGATAGAAGGTCGGCTTCCCGTTCACATCCATCCATTCTCCACGGAAACCGAATCCGCTGGTGATGGTGGAAACCAAATGGCTGTTCGGATGCTCGTTGTCCATCCCGAACGGTATCATGCCGGGATACGCCTTCTTGATGTCCTTCAGCAATTGGTGGAACTCGGCCGGAGTAGATGCCGGTTGCAACCCAGCCTTATCAAGAAGATCCTGGCGACCAAGAACAAACCATTTCGGGAAATTCAGTGCGGCTCTCGGGCTGGGAATGCCGTAGATGCGTCCGTCCACCATGCCAAGCGGCATCATGGTCGGTATCGCTTTCTTGATATCAGGACCATACTGGTCGATCAAGTCAGTCAGATCCATAGCGGCGCCTTCCGACAGGACCAAGGGGAACTGCTGGGGAGAAACCGCGATTTCGTCTTTCTTCTCGCCTGATGCAAGCACCAGCATCAATTGCTCGGTGCCATCCATCGATTCCCACTTGATGTCGTACCCCGTGACTTCCTTGTAAAGGCTGGCAGGCTGCTCCTTGGACATGTCGGTGGTAGTCTTGCTTGTCGTGAAAATCAAAGTCGGCTTAGGGGCATCGACATGTTTTGCCGAACGTGCGGGTTCTTGGGAACCGTTCGCGAACAAAGCGGCTGCACATGATACCAGCATAGCCCACGCCATCAATCTTCTTTTCATGCTGATCCTCCTTACGGGTGTTCCCGACCCAGCCCTTCCTTCTTTCCTCCATTTTCACGCGACAGAAAGGCCTACAGGTTTAAAACGTTTTAAATTCACCCACCATCATGGTATGCCAGTTTTGCTGTACTGTCAACGAAAACTACGCCTCACCCTGCCGGGACACGGAGTCCTGCTCGAGCAAAGAGGCGTGGTGCAAAACCGCGACGTGCCGCGAGCCGGGGTTTTCGATCCGGTGGAAGAGGATGTCGCATGCGTCTTTTCCCAATGCCCCCTCATTGATGGCCATGGTGGTCAAGGAAGGAATCGCATATTGGGCAAAGGCGCTATTCTCATAGCCGATGATGGAAACATCCTCCGGGCAAGAGAGGCCGACGGAATGCAAATAGTGCAAGGCCCCAACCCCGAGACTGTCGGTAGCGGCGACAATGGCCGTAGGCCGGAACCCGCTGTCGAACACCTGCTTCGTCCGGCTCATGCCGGCCGCCCCGCTGAAGTCATGGGTAAACACGGACCGCGAGCCGTCACCGATCCGCGCCTCTTCCAGCGCTTTACGGAAACCCTCTATCTTGCGGGGAGAGCTTTGGGACCCACGAGGGCCGGCAAGCATCAAGATGGCCCTATGTCCTTGCGAGACAAGATATTGTGTCGCCAGATAGGCAGCTTCTTCGAGATCGACATCCACATAATCGATGGTCTTGCTCCGAGAACCCACCAGGACCACGGGGACTCCGCACTCCCTGAGCACCCCCAGCAACCGTTGATTGGCGAGTCCTCCCACGCAGATAATGCCATCGACAAGATTTGCATTCGCCAGCATCGGGGGTGTCTGGCCATTCACATGATACCATTCAAGAGCCGCATGATACCCCCTGTCGGCGATACCCTTCTCCAAACTCCACAGCATATCCGTGAAGTAATTGCCCGGCGTTTCCCCAAAACGGATGCCGGCGTTTTGGCCACTGTCATGGACCGAGAGGAGTCCGATCACCTTGGTCCGGCGCGTGATCAAGGAACGCGCGTTCTCGTTAGGGACATAGCCGAGCCTTTGCACGACCTCCATGATGCGCAGACGGGTCTCCGGTTTGACCAAGGCGTTCCCGTTGATGGCAAGGGATGCGGTTGCAAGCGAGACACCCGCCTCCGATGCTACGTCCTTCAAAGTCACCATCGCATGCTTCTTTGCAACCATATCTACTCCATATACCCGACATTTCCCATTTGGTGAACCGTCCGGCGCTCTTTTTTAAATTAAAACCTTTTAAATTATTTTTCAATAGTATTTTGTTTATTTACATAATTTTATTTTCTTACTTAAGAAATTTGTTTCGAATTGATAAAATATATATTCATGGTACCATGGAGAAAGGAGGCCAAGCTATGCATATCGGGTTGATGACATCTGCGTTCCGAAAAGGAAGAAGCGACGATCCGTTCACCACCTGCAAAGAACAGATACGCATGTGCAAGGAAGCCGGCTATACCGTACTGGATCTCAACATGTGCGCCATGATAACCGACGATACGGCAACGGAGTTCCAAACGAAGGACTGGAAGGCGGTCGCTGAAGACACTCGGCAATACGCGGACCGCCTGGGCGTGACATTCTTCCAAAGCCATCCGGTCTATCGGAAAGTTCCCGGGGGCGCCCCCTACCCCGACAAAAGCCAGGAAGACCGGTATCTCAAGCTTGCCAAGCTCGGAATCGAACTCAGCGCGATCATGGGAGTCAAGTGGGCGGTATTGCATCCGGCCATGGCCTTCGGGGAAGAGATGCTGGACGCGCAAGCCTGTATCCGCATCAACCATGAGGCAAACGACGAGATCATCAACCTGGCCGTCAAGCGAGGCGTCGGAATCGCATACGAGAACATGCGGGACAACGAGGCCTACCGCCGTTTTGGGTCCAGCGCCGAGGAGCTTGTCGCACTGGTGGACGACTATCATTGCCCGGAGGTCGGCGTGTGCTGGGATTTCGGCCATGCGCACCGGAACATGCAGGACCAGTGCAGGGCATTGCGGCTGGTCGGCAAGCGCCTGAAAGCTACGCACCTCAACGACAACCATGGGAAAAGCCTTGATGAGCACTTGATTCCCTTTATGGGTACCATCGCCTGGGAAAGGATCATGCAGGTACTGCGGGACATCGGCTATGAAGGGCCTCTTGTGTACGAGCTTTCGGCGACTGCCAATATGCCGATGCCATTGAAGATGGAAACTATGAAATATGCAAAAACAGTGGGGGACTACCTGCTGTCATTGGGAGATTGAACCATGAAAACCTATTCGTTCACCTATGATCTTTGTGTTGTCGGGGGAGGTCCTGGAGGCCTCCCTGCGGCTTTGGCCGCGGCACGGCTTGGCGCCAAGGTATTGCTCGTGGAAAAAAACTGCTACCTTGGCGGCAACATCACCCTTGGTCTCCCGCTACTTGGATATCTTGACCGCAATGGCCGCCAGGTGACCGGGGGAATCGCGCAGGAGTTCATCGACCGTCTGGCCAAGGAGCATGGCACCTGGGGCCATGCCCGATGCGGCCTGCATGACTCCGTCACGGTTGTCGATGGCGAATTGTTCAAGCTGATCGCCCTCGACATGTGCGACGAAGCGAAAGTGGATGTATTGCTCCACCTTGAGACCATCCATGTGCATGTGGAATGCGGCACCATCAAAAGCTTGACCTGTTACGGGAAAGGCAACGAGGTCACGATCAAAGCGAAACTGTATGTAGACGCCACAGGTGACGGAGATGTCGGATATCTGGCGGGATGCTCCTATGACATGGGGCAAGAAGGAACCCACAACCTCCAGCCGCCAACCGTCATGTGCTCCATCATCGATTTCCATGAAGACGAGTTTTTCGATTTCCTTGACAAGCATCCGGAGATGATCGCCTACAGCGGATGCAAGACCACCGAGTACAAGGAGACATACAATGTCACCCAGTTCCGCAGGGAGAAAAGCCACGTCTTCCTCGGTCTCCGGCCTCTGTTGCGCAAATGGATGGAAGAAGGCACATGCCCGGTCGACCGCGACACCCTGATCTACATCAACAGCATGCATCCGGGCGAGGTGTTCCTGAACAGCACAAGGCTCCTCCGGACAGATGGAACGGATATCCTCAGTCTGACCAAGGGGGAGATCCGGGGCCAGAAGCAACTCTTGCCGCTCATACAGGCGCTCAAAGACCATGTCCCGGGTTTCGAGGACATCAAGCTTGGACGCATCCTTCCCTTCATGGGCATCCGCGAGACGAGAAGATTCCAAGGATGGAAGAGACTTACCGGGGATGATGTGCTGCACTACAGGGTTCCTGGAGACACCATAGCCCTCGGCTCCTACATCATCGACATCCACAGCGCGGTCGATGATTCCACCATCAATCGCGCTGTCGAGCATCCGTACGGCATCCCGTACCTCTGCACCGTCAGCAAAGAGCTGTCCAACCTTTATTTCAGCGGCCGTTGCATCAGCATGGATGCCGTCGCGCTTTCCACCATTCGGGTCATGCCCACATGCATGGCCATCGGCGAAGCGGTCGGAACTGCCGCGGCCTTGGCCTTGCAGCATGATGTCGGGCCAAAGGATGTCGACATCACGGAACTCCGCGGCCAGTTGTCGAGACAGAAAGCCATTCTGGACTGATACCGTCCATAGGAAACAAGGAATCGTTCACTCCGTCTGGACGATTTCCTTGTTGATTTCCTGGTCCAAACGTTCATCCTCGGTGATGATTACGGGACTTTCGTCCAAAAAGGTGCAACCGAAGAAACAGGCAAGCAACAGCCCCGCGAAGAAGGCCATGTTGTAGCGCTGCTCCATCACCGTTCCCTCCATGGAAACCAGCATGACGAAGATGCCGACCGCCTGCGAGTACAGGGTCATGCGCGCCTGGATCTTGGTCTCGGGATACCTGTAGCCAAGCTCGGCACCGTATTGCAGTCCGATGGGAATCGCGCTGAAGGCAAAGAACCCGAAAAGGCACGCCCCGATGTAGACCAGCATCCGGTTGCCGACCCCCCAGACCATCAACAGCAGGCCGGGCAACGCCATGCCCTGGCAGATCGTATACCACTTCTTGCGTTTGCGCGTGTAATCGCTGAGAGCGGGAATGACAACGGCTCCCAC
The DNA here is from genome assembly GCA_905215015.1 of uncultured bacterium. Lineage (GTDB taxonomy): Bacteria > Spirochaetota > Spirochaetia > Sphaerochaetales > Sphaerochaetaceae > RUG023. Next base: position 14,650 of record CAJMOS010000028.1, read on the forward strand.
CGCCCCGCTGGACATCAATGCCAAGGCGAACTTCGAGGTACTCGGCATGTCCAGCTGTCCGGCGAGGAAATCGACCCTGGAGAGCATAGCCATCAACACGCCCCAGCTGATCGCGAAGACGACGGTCACCCCGCGCAGCGACCTGCCGCCGGTGATGACCGGACTGCTTCCGGAAAAGAGCGTCACCTCGTCGGCCGGTTCCACCAGCGACGAGGGGGTCGGGGGCCGTTCGCTGATCAGCACGGCGGACACCATGCCGAAAACCGTACAGACGAAGGAACCCATGAACAGGTTGAAGATGTAGTCGTAGGTAATCAAGCCGGGAAGCACCATGTCGGCCCCCAACGCGATGTACTGCATGGAGGAAAGAATACCCATGGCCATGCCCCGCTCGCGGATGGGGAACCAGCGGGCGACGGTGGTCACGCCAAGGTTCAGGGTGATTACCTGGGCAACCGCATAGAGCACCTGGCTGGCAATCATCGGCATCGGATCATGATAGCCGGAAACACGGATCACGCTCCCGACGGCGATCAGGAGCCCCGAACAGTAGACCGATACGGTCACTCCGCATTTGGAGATGAACCAGGAGGCTGGCATGGCAAAGAGGACGAAAATGATCATGTACGTCACGATCATCGTGTCGACGAACTGCCACGAACCCTTCCAGACACCCTGGTAAAATGCATTCACCGTTCGACCGAGCGGGGCGAGGTTCATCCATGGAATCTCGACGGCAACCGTCAAGAGTACCAGGCTGAGCAACACCACCCACCGATACCGGTACGCGTAGACATGCTGCATAGTACGATAATAGCCTTTCAAAACTTTTTTGTATATCATTACAACCATGAACGAAACCCTCACCCTTTTGATGAAACGCCGTACGGTCCGAGCCTATCAGGACAGGCCTATCTCCGATGCCGACAAGCTGGCCATCCAGCAGGCGACGCTCCGCGCCCCGACAGGGGGGAACATGGCTCCGTACGCCATCATCGATGTCCAGGATCCCCAAAAGAAGGCCAGGCTTGCCGACCTCTGCGACCACCAGCCGATGATCGCCAAGGCACCCATGGTCTGGGTCTACGTGCTCGACTGGCAGAAATGGTACGACTGGTTCTGCCTGGACCACTGCGACCAGAAGAGCGGCATCCCGATGCGTACTCCTTCCCTTGGCGACCTGGACATCAGCCTGCAGGACGCCTTGATCGCCGCCCAGACCAGCGTGATCGCCGCCGAGTCCCTCGGCATCGGCTCCTGCTACATCGGCGACATCATCGAGAATGGCGAAGAGGTGCAGAAACTATTGGACCTTCCCCGTTTCACCATGCCCGCATGCATGCTGATTTTCGGCTACAAGCCGGTCCACGACCACGAGCTGCCGCTCGAGGAGCGCTGCCCCGTGGGGGACATGTTCATGACCGACAGCTACCACCACCGCCCGCTCGAGGAAATCCAGAAGGCCTACCAGGTACATGAGGAGAAGGACCGCAGGGTGGGACGCATCCCCTACGAAGGAAAGGGAAGCCTGGCGGACTATTGTTACAGACGCAAGTACACAAGCCTGTTCATGAAGGAAATGACCAGGTCCATGCGGTACTGGCTAAGGAGATGGTGTGATGGAGATTCGCACGTACAAAAGTGACGACATCGAGGCGATGCGTCAGATCTGGAACGAAGTGGTCAGGGCGGACAACGCCTTTCCTCAGGATGAACCCATGACCAAGGAGCAGGCTCCCTCCTTCTTCGCGAGCCAGACTCTCAGCGTGGTCGCAGCCGAAGGCGGCAAGGTAGTAGGCTTGTACATCCTGCACCCCAATGGAACAGGGCATACCGCCGGCAATGCCAACGCCAGCTATGCGGTGCTTGCCACCGAACGTGGCAGACACATCGGAGAAGCGCTGGTGAAGGACAGTCTCAAACAAGCAAAAAGGCTTGGCTATCACAATCTCCAATTCAACGCGGTACTCGCCTCCAACGCGAGCGCGATCCATCTTTATGGGAAACTTGGCTTCCAAAGTCTCGGAACACTCAAGGAAGGGTACCGTCACTCCGACGGCCGATACGAGGATCTCCAGCTCTTCGCCTACCCATTGGAGCACCTATGAGCATCCTCGACCGTTTCACCCAGAAGCACCTTGGCATGAACCTCAAGAACTATGAGAAGACCGTCCCTTCGCTGCGCAACTCGGTCGATTTCGACCCTGTCGGCCATGCCAAAGTGGAAATCCGTCTTCCCGAAGATCCCTACGAGCCGATGACGGCCTTCCCGAGGGGGCAGCTGAAGCAGGAGATCTTCGACTATCTGGACCGGCGCAACGCCGCCATCCCGTCGCTCTACCAGATCAACCTGACCATCCACGGCCACTATACCACCGAGGAGCAGAAACGCCTGACCATGCTGATCAAGCGCCACTACGACTTGCAACTGTTGATGAAGCAGGACGTCTACAATTTCTTGGCGTTCAAGTCGCTTGCCCTCTTCTTGCTCGGTGTCTGCGTGATTCTGCTGATGAAGATGATTCCCCTGTTCAACGAGTCCCTGCTTCAGCAGGTGGTCTCCACGGTAGGCTCCTTCTCGTTGTGGGAAGCTGCCGACACCCTGATCCTCGAGCGACGGGAGGTCCGCCACGAGATGCTGGATATCGCCCAATACTCCCTCTGCCACATCAACTTCGTCGAAGATTGATCAACCCCAAAGGAAGGGGACGTTCCCCCTGAGCTGGGTCGCGATCATACCGGCGATGCTCTGCGCCCCATATCGGGAAAGATGGGTGTTGTCCTCCTTTCCTTCGGGATAGTTGGGCCACATACCAGCCGGCAGTTGGTTGAACAGCCTGCGGGAGCCCTCCGGTCCCAGCCGCTGGTACAGCTGCCGTGTCAGCTCGTGCATCGGAACGAAGGGTACCGAAAGCTCCTCGGCCACCGCTTGTGCTGCGGCAGGATACTCCCCGTGGGTCGCCAAAGCCTCGTCCCCGGCAAAGCGTCTACGCTCGATTGAGGAGAGGATCACCGGACTGCCGCCCTTTTCCCTGATTTCCCCCGCCATGCTCCGGAGATTTTCCTGATAGCTGCCCCAAGGATCGGTGTGACGTCTTTCGTCCTCTTTGGAATCATTATGCCCGAACTGGATGATCACCCAATCCCCTTTGCACACGTTCTCGAGCATCGCCCCGTAGACACCGCTCGCAATCGCGCTTTTCGTGGAAAGCCCGTTGACCGCACGGTTGTCCAACCTCCATCCCCCAGCGAGGAAGCTATCGAAGCACATCCCCCAGCCCGTCTCCGGCCAGGTTTCCATCCGCTTGTTCGCGCAGGTGGAATCCCCAAGCAAAAATACTGTCGCCATATTCTCTGTTCCTCGACGATAGGCCGCAATCGCAGTCCATCTTTCCGAGTATACCATATCAAGACCGGGAAAATCCGGCTCCCTACAGATGTTTGCGGGGTGAGGCGAGACCCAAGGGATCATTGGGAAAATGAAGCCTCAAGATGGTAGGTAACCGGGACAACGTTCCCATGGGCGACAGTATCATGGCAAGTCCATCCAGCCGCATCTGTGATCGCGCCGGAGCGGCCCATGACCGGGGGGGGTACTGAACACGCCGCTGCCGAGGTGCCAACGACATGGGCAAGACCACCCGGGAACTCCCGCAAGCCTTCCCCAAACTGGCTATCCCATACAATGCTGATTCGGACCGAGAAAGGAAGAGACCCGAGTGTTTTCCTCACCCAGGTCTCTCTGATCCCCCGTCGTTTTCATCACTTCTTCCAGCATCGTGCAAGGAAAGGAAGAAGCGTCTGTTTCTCGGTACAACTACATATTACATACAACATCCGAAGTTTGCAAGGGATTTTTTAATATTTCTTTATATTTAAAGGAATTACAAATGTCAGAAGTTTTCATTACATGGTACATACTTCGAACATCATACATACTTTGCCAAAACTTCCTCCACCGCCTGTCCATCTTCTATCCTCTTTTCATATCGAGAGTTCCAGAGGAAAGACGCTATGACAGAACAACAAAACGGCAAATGCCGCAAGATGGCAGATGTCATTTCGTTGGAGGGGATATTGTGCCGGTCGTGAAGCCGGCAGAAAAACCGGAAACCTTCCTTTTGCGCGAAGTTTGGGCGAACCTTCCGCGAAAACCATAGGAAAACGGCCGGGATGGTTTCCCGGCCGCCGATGGACCAGAGGAACGTCATTCGATGATGCCGATCGAAAAGCTCATATTCCCGTCGGCCGAATAACCGAACAAGGCCACCCAGTTTCCCAGCGGTGTCTGCATGCCGACACCGGCCTCAAGCCCGATATCCCAGTTCCGGTTGTGGAAATAGGCGCCCCCCATTTCCCCCTTGAAAGGCTCGTCGTCATCCATCACGCCTCCGGCGACACGGGAGACGAAATAGACCGGGAAAAGGAACCGCACAGGAAGGCGCATGCGGTACCGGACCATGGCGAGAGCACTGCTCCTGCGCAGGGTCCCGTAGCGGTAGCCCGGCATGCCGTCGAATCCACCGATGTCGGCGTAGGACATGTTCAGGTCATCCGGACCGTCGAGCAGGTCGAAGCGGAATCCATAGCCAACCATATGGACGTTACCGGGAAGGACGACATCCTGCCGGAAATCCCCTTGGAGCGACCAGAAGAAGTCATCGGGAAAATAGATGCCGTTCTCCTCCTTCACGCTGAAGCGGACGCCGTTCTCGATCATGCTGTGATGGATGCGCGTGTCGATCACCAGTCCAACCGAGCCATAGCCCATGTTGTATTGCTTTTTCTGCTCGTGCACGTAGGCGTTTCGGAATCCGGAAAGCAGTTCGAGTTGCAGGAAGTTGGCGTAGTTATAGGCGAGCCCTACCCGCAAGTCTCCGCCACGGTCAATGGGGGAAAACCGTTCCGAATTGGCGTCATGCGTCTGGACCGAGAAGCTTCCGATTCCGGCCATTCCCTCGATTCCCATGATGATCTGGTGGGAGTTGGTCGTCATCAGCGGCACCCACGCCCCCACCACCAGCGAGGAGACGGTACCCTGCCGCAGGTCGATGGAGAAGTCGAACTTGTGCTTGGTCACTTCAGAGAAGAGGAAGGTCTCACGGAATTGGAAACCCATCCACATCGGCGTGTCGCTGACGTAGTTGTTGTTGGAGAAACCCAGGGAGCCGTAGGCGGAAAGCTGGAAGCGGTTGGATGGAATGTCATAGTACTCGTAGTTGATCAACAGCGTCTCGCTGTAGGGGTTGTCGTCATGGCGCACGTCGTAGCTGATGCTGGAAAGCTTGTTGTTGTACTTCACCCTATCCAGGTATTTGAGCAACCGCTTGCGATTCTTCTCGTCCAGCTTCTCGCCAAGCATGAATTGGAAGGCCTCCGGCTCGATGACGAAGGAGTGCTCCACTTCCGAGCGGTCATGCACCTCCACCGAGCGGATCACCCGTTCATCCTCGTTCCAATACTGGGGACGGTCCGGGTCCCTGGGAACCAGCTGTCTGCCGTCAGAGCGCAACTGCCTGGCTAGTCTGCGGAATTCCTCCTCGTGCGCATCCACCGCCTTTTTTCCGGCAGTGTACATGTCAGGAAACTTGTCGAAGTCAAGCATGGTCTGCATGTTGTTTTCTATGTCCGGCACAATCAGGATGTCCGCGTTCGGATACTGGTACTCCATGCTCGGCGTCATTATGGCCAGCAACCTGCCAGCCACACCGAGGAAACTCTGCATATCCTTGCGGGTCGGCTGGGCATTGGGACTGACATCCATGGCGATGACGTAATCCGCCCCCAGTTCCCGAGCCAAGTCGATCGGAAGATTGTCCACCATGCCGCCATCCATGGCGTAGGAACCATCCTCCTGCGGATAGGGAGCGAAGACCAGCGGAATGGAAAGGCTGGAACGCACGGCGGTCACCAGGGAGCCATGGTCATACACAATCCGCTCTCCTGTCAGCGCGTCGGTCGCCACCGCCCGGAAAGGGATGTCCAGCTGGTCGAAATCGGTGATGCCGGCCTTGCTTCCATACAACTCGCTCATCATGGCCAGCACCGCATTATCCTCGGAGAGATTGGAGAACTCCCCCATCTCGTGGTCTCCAAAGGAAAGGGTGATGATGTTGCCCTTGTGCTTTTCCTGCGGACCGGAGAAGGTGGGCTCCCGCGGGGAGACAGGTTTCAGGACGATATCAAGGATATTATGGGATTGCACGTATTCGGATATCTGCCTCGGCGTGTAACCGGTGGCGTACATGCTGCCGATCAAGGCTCCGATACTGGTTCCCAGAACCATGTCGACTGGAATGCCGTAGGCTTCCAGCTTCTCAAGAAGCGCGACCTCGGCATAGCCGCGCGCTCCACCACCCCCCAGGACCACCGCAACCTTCCCTCCTTTGGCGGAAAGCGGGGTCAGGACGACACATACCATCACCAATACACACAGATGCTTCATGGATTCACCTTATCGGAAAACCGGCCTGAAGTATAGAAGCCTTTGGCTTTTGGGCCCGGAAAAAGCAAATCGGGCACCCCTTCCGGAGTGCCCGATCGCTTACCTTGCGGTAATCGGATCTCACATCAGAGGTCCAACCTTCTCGTAGAAGCTCATGCGATGAGCCGCGTCGGCAGCGGCCTTCGCGAAGAGCTCGTCCGCATGCTCGGGGTTGGTCTTTCTGAGAGAGGTGTAACGAACCTCGCCATTGAGGAAATCCTGATACGGCTGAGTCGCGGGCTTGGTGCTCCACGTGAACTTCTTGCCTTCAGGAAGATCCGGGTTATAGGTGTAAAGCGGCCAGTAACCACAATCAACGGCCTTCTTCTCCTCAGCCTGGCTGTAGGTCATGTTCAGACCATGGTTGATACAAGGAGCGTAGCAGAAGACAATGGCGGGGCCATTGTAAGCCACAGCTTCCTGCAGAGCCTTCTGGGCCTGGACACGGTTGGCGCCAAGAGCGATGGAGGCGACATAGACATAGCCGTAGCTCATGCACATGAAGCCCATGTTCTTCTTGCCAACGACCTTACCGCTGTTCGCGAACTTGGCGACGGCGGCGATAGGAGTCGACTTGGAAGCCTGTCCGCCGGTGTTGGAGTATACCTCGGTATCGACGACGAGCACCTTCACGTTGCGGCCGGAAGCCAGCACGTGGTCGACGCCACCGTAACCGATATCGTAGGCCCATCCATCACCACCGATGATGCAGACGGTCTTCTCGGAGAAGTAATCCTGCAGTTCAGTCAGCTTGGCAAGCAGATACTTGGTCTGCTCGTCGGTCGCCTTGGCCTTGGCCAGGGCAGCCTGCACAGCCTTCTGGGCCTCGATGGACGCCTCGGAGTTATCCTCCCACAGAGCCTCGGACTTCTCGATCGCGGCAAGCACATCCTTGTCAGCGTCAGCCTGGGCCTTGTACTGCTCGATGTAGACCTGCAGCTGGTGGCGGTTGCTGTCGATCGCCAGCCTCATGCCAAGACCATACTCGGCGTTGTCCTCGAACAAGCTGTTGCCCCATGCCGGACCGCGGCCGTCCTCACGCTTGCAATACGCGGTGACCGGGAAGGTACCGGAGTAGATGGAAGAGCAGCCAGTCGCGTTGGCGACGACCATTCTCTCACCACAAATCTGGGTCAGCATCTTGATGTACGGAGTCTCGCCACATCCGGCACAGGCACCGCTGAACTCGAAGAACGGTCTTCTCAGTTGCAGTCCCTTGATGGTGCTCGGGTTGGTTCCCTCGGTGTTGTACGGCAGGGTCTCGAAGAAGTCGCAGTTGGTGTCCTCACCAGCCTTGCGAGCGTCAGCAGTCGGCACCATGGCCAGGGCCTTCTCCTTGGCGGGGCAGGTCACGACACAGACACCGCAGCCCTGGCAGTCCTCAGGATACACCTGGATCCTGAACTGCAGGTCCTTGTCGTTCTTGGTGTTGCTCTTGATGACGGTGAAGGTCTTCGGAGCCTTCTCGAGGAGTGCCGGCTCGATCTGCTTGCCGCGGATGGCGGCGTGCGGACAAGACTGCACACACTGCATGCACTGGATACACTTGGAAGAATCCCAAGCGGGAACGAACGGGGCGACGCCACGCTTCTCCAGTCTGGCGGTATTGGTCGGAACCTTGCCGTCGAAGCTCATCGCGCTGACAGGAATGGAGTCACCCTGCATATGGAAGCACGGCTCCATGATCTTCTTGGCGTAATCCCTGACATCATCAGGCAGGTTGGCCGGAAGCAGCGGTTTCGGCTCATAGCTCTTGGTGATGGTGGCGGGAATGGCAATCTCCTTCAGTGCATCACTGGCGGCGTCAACTGCAGCCCAGTTCATCTTGACGACTTTCTCACCCTTTCTGGAGAAGGTCTTCTCGATGTACTGCTTGATGTAGCTGATGGCCTGAGCCTGATCGGGAATAACCTTGGAAATCGCGAAGAAGGCGGCCTGCATGACCGTGTTGATTCTCGAACCAAGGCCGACCTTCTCGGAAATGGCCAGAGCATCGATGCTGTAGAAGTGGATGTGCTTCTTGATGATGGTCTCCTGCATGTCGCGGGTCAGGCTCTCGAACACCTTGTCGGCGGGAACCTGGCTGTTGAGCAAGAAGACGCCATTCTCCTTCAGCGGCTTCAGCAGGTCGTAACGACCAACGTAAGCCGGGTTATGGCAGGCGACGAAGTCGGCGTGGTCGATCAGCCACGGCATGTCCAGGTTGCCCTTTCCAAAGCGCAGATGGCTCACGGTGATGCCACCGGACTTTTTGGAGTCATAGGCGAAGTAGGCCTGGGCATTCATGTGGGCGTAGTTGCCGATGATCTTGACGGAGTTCTTGTTGGCGCCGACAGTGCCATCGGAACCGAGACCCCAGAACAAGCAGGCGACAGTGCCGGCCGGAGCGACATCGATCGGGGCGCCAATCTTGATGGACCGGTGGGTCACATCATCATTGATACCGACGGTGAAGTTGTTGAACGGGTCGTCGCTGGCCAGATGCTCGAAGACGGCGGCGGCGTGGTTCGGCGGGAAGTCCTTGCTGGACAGGCCGAAGCGGCCTCCGATGACCATGATGTTGTTGCGGCCCATCTGGTTGAGGGCGGCGACAACGTCGAGATACAGCGGCTCGCCGAGAGAGCCGGGCTCCTTGGTGCGGTCGAGCACGGCAATGCGCTTGACGCTGGCCGGAAGAGCGGCGCAGAAAGCCTTGGCGCTGAACGGCCTGTAGAGCCTGACCTTCAGGACGCCGGTCTTCTTGCCATGGGCGTTCAGGTACTTGCTGGCCCACTCGCAGGTGCAGGCGCCGGAACCCATGACGATCACGACATCGGTGGCCTCCGGATCACCGACATAGTCGAACAGGTGATACTGTCTGCCGGTGAGCTTGGCGACCTTGTCCATATATTCCTGAACAATCTCAGGAACCGCATCGTAGTACGGATTGACCGTCTCACGACCCTGGAAGTAGACATCCTCGTTCTGGGAAGCGACCTTGAGAGCCGGATGCTCAGGACGCTGGGCCCTCTCGCGGAATCTCTCGATGTACTTCTCCTCGACAAGCGGCTTGATGTCCTCGTACTCGATGTTCTCGACGGTCTCGTACTCGTGAGAGGTGCGGAATCCATCAAAGAAGTTGAGGAACGGAACCTGGGCCTTGAGGGTGGACAGATGGGCGACAAGAGCCATGTCCATGGTTTCCTGGATGCTGCCGCCAACCGTCATGGCGAAACCAGTGGCGCGGCAGGCCATGACATCGCTGTGGTCTCCGAAAATAGACAGGGACTGAGCGGCCAACGAGCGGGCGGACACGTGGAAGACGGTCGGAATCATCTCGCCGGCGATCTTGTACATGTTCGGAATCATCAGCAACAGGCCCTGGCTTGCGGTGAACGTGGTGGTCAGAGCACCAGCCGCCAGAGAGCCATGGACAGCGCCAGCGGCGCCAGCTTCGGACTCCATCTCCATGATCTCGACCTTCTTACCCCACAGGTTCTTGCGACCGGTGCTGGCCCAGGAATCTGCGTACTCGCCCATCGGCGAGCTCGGGGTGATCGGGTAGATCGCAGCAACTTCGCTGAAGGCATACGCGATGTGCGCAGCAGCGGTGTTGCCATCGATAGTAACCAAATTCTTGTTACCCATTTTACACTCCATTTTCTAGAAAATTTGAATCGTCCTTGCAGACATCCAATTTACAAACAACACGACAAAACGAGGGCGCAATACCCCCATTTAAGCAAATCCATTTTACTTCATAGCCCGTATGTTTGCAACACATTGGGGATGGCGATTCCGAAAGCCCGCATTGGAAAAGAGTTATCAAAAACCTCTTCCTTCCAGTCCTGGACGGCGTGCTCCTTCCTCTCCAATCCCACAGGCATAGCGATGCGCAAATGGGGAAAGGACTGCCGAGCTACGTCAGAAACCAACCGAAGACAGAAGCACCCCCAAGAGGAGTTGCGATTCCCCGGGGGTGCAGAACCATTGTCCTACAGGATCAGCACTCGCTGTGTCCGCAGCTGAAGCACTTCTTGCAACCCTCGATGTTGACGAAGGTGGCGTTGCCACAGACCGGGCAGATATCGGCCTTGATGCTGTTCTTGAGTGGGAGGTTCAGCGAGAGCTGTCCGCTCTCCTCCTTCTCGTCATCGGCATCGGGCAGGTGCGCGGCTTGGGCGCTCTGGTCGCCCTCGGTCAGGCCGATATGTTCCTTCAGCACTTGCGCGATGGCGTCGGAAAGGCTGGAGACGCGGTTCTTGCCAAAACCAATCGCCCTTCCGCTGCCGATACCGCCGAGCTGGGCGATGATCGCCTCGGTCCGCTGCTTCGGTGTCAACGGGCTGGGCATTCGCAGGACCAGGCTGATCAGGCGTCCGAGACCCTCGGCGTCAGCCGCGACGTCACTGCCCGCCTTGCCGACGTTGACGAACACCTCGAAAGGATTCTTCATATCCATCCCGTCGCTGTTGACCGTGACGTACGCGGTACCGATCGGAGTGGACTTGCGGTAGGTGATGCCGCTGACATAGCTTGCCCTGACACGAGCCTTCGGCTCCGCTGTGGCCATCACCTGCGGCTTCGACTCCTCCTTTTTCTTCTCGTCGTCCTTCTTGACCGTCAGGACCTGGGTGTCGCGAGAGCCGTCGCGGTAGGTGGTCCCTCCCTTGCACCCCAGCTCGTACATCAGCTCATAGAGCTTGCGGGTCTGCTCGACCGTGTAGCTCTTCGGGGTGTTGCAGGTCTTCGAGATCGAGGAGTCCACCCATTTCTGGATGGCGGCCTGGACGCGCACGTGCCCTTCCGGGGAAAGGTCCATGGCGCTGACAAAGTAAGCCGGCCGTTTCTGGCCCGGATGGGCTTTGACCCACTCGTCGTAGACCTTGACGCGCTCGATGTTGGTGCCCATGCGCCCCTTGCGCTCCCACTCCCAGTAGTAATAGGGCTCGATGCCGGTCGACGTGTTGACCATCGTCCCGGTCGTTCCGGTCGGAGCCTGGGTAAGCAGCGTGACGTTGCGCAGCCCCTTCTCCCTGACCAGCTGGCGGATGTCCTCCGGCATCTGCTTCATGAAGCCGCTCTCCAG
>CAJMOS010000029.1 GCA_905215015.1 uncultured bacterium
GAAGAACATCGATCCACCCACAATGTCCTCGATGCAGTCCAGAATACCTAGAATAGACCGTTTCTCTTTGCGTTCCTGCGCCATAGTACAAACCTCAAACATCTGCGGTGGCTACCTACAGCCACCGCAAGGTTGCTTTCCTTACTGGGAAATCCCATCACTTTCCCACTTTAATCTTTTCGACCGTAGCGGAAACTTCAGCAAACATCGGGAATTTTTCGTTCACTGGGCGAGCCGCAGCCTTGAAGGAATCGATGTCAATATCCTCGTATGGAATGATCTTGACACCCTGGCTCTTCAACTCTTCCAGGTATTTGGACTCATTCTCCTCGACCATCTTGTTCGCCTCGTCGGCACACTTTCCGAACTCTTCGGTGACGATGTCCTGATATTCTTTAGGAAGGGAATCCCAGAAGCCGGCGCCGCAGTACAGTCCGACCATGGCGTTTCTCCATTTTACCATGGAATAAACTGGGTTCTTCAAAATCTGGGCCAAACCACTGGTCGCCGCCCTCTGCACCGTGCACTCCGCTCCGTTGAGCATTCCAGTCTCACATGCTGTGACTCCAGCACTCCATCCAATTGCAGAGTAGTTGGCTCCGAACGCATCGAACGTTTCAACATAGGACGTGACGTTGGGAATACGGATGTTCAGTTTCTTAGCATCTTTCACATTGTACACTTCAATTCCGCCAGCAAGAATGTTCCGGGATCCGACACAGAAGTTGCCCGCAATGACATGAACTCCAGCAGCATCACCTTTCTCAACAAGCTTCTTATATACGTCCGTTGTAGTGAACTTTTTCATCGTTTCAGCATTGTCCCAGAGGAATGCAGCGCAGACGGAACTGAACTCAGGCACATAGTCTGCCATGACATCGAGGTCGTTGAAGGAAATAACTGCGGCATTGGCCATCACCGCTTCAATTCCCTCGTCCCCCATCAGGATTTCCCCGCCGGGATACACCTGGATGTCAACTTTTCCATTGGTCCGGTCATGAATGATCTTGGCATACTTGTTGAACATCTTGACATCCGGATCCTCCGTCCCGTTGGACGTGACCAGCTTAATCTCGTACACCTTATCATTGCTCGGCGCCTCGGATGAACCATTTGCCCAGAGCCCCGACACACACAACAGCAACCCAATTGCTACCGCAACAAGCTTACGCATGCTTACCTCCTACCGATAACTAATTTAAGTCTTTTGTTAACAGTTTTTTTATGTATTTAACTGTAGTGTAAATCCGCTTTAACACTTTGACAACACATTTTTAACATTTATATTAACTTATTATATTTTAATAAGTTAAAAATGAAAGTAAAAAGAAAATATCACCATGCTGAATGAAAAATCGTGACATGCGACTCATTCTCCTCAGGGGCGGAGACTAGCACAAAACTGTTTTGCATAGGAGGTTTGACGTTTGGGGAAATGGGAAAAATCCACCTCGGTAAACCAAGGTGGAAACACATAAAAGAAAATAAGTTATTGAGATGTCACTCCTTCAAAGCCAAGGCGGTGGTCACCTCTACCGGCGACGTATTCCCGGTCGTCAAGACCAAGCGCAACCATCCGCCGAACTCGCGTACACGGACAAAGAAATCTCCTGTCTCCCTCATCGGCGGGAACTCGGTCCCCTCGTCGGCCCAGGCGATGCCGTCCACCGACATCTGCACCTTGCCATGGAGCACCTGATCCGGCCCGATCTTCTGGATCTTCACCCAGACCTGGGCCTCGCTTGCCCAACCGCACTCGTAGGGTTCAGAGGCAAGCGTCCCCTCGAACTCCTTCATCCGGTCAAGAACCACCGTATAGAACTGCCGCATCGCTTAATCCTCCCAATCCATGGAATTGACCATGGAATCGACAGAAAGGAAGACACGACGATTCGTGTCGCCCTCAATAAAGACCACCGGATTCAGCAGGTTGTCAATCCTCGGGAACCGGGGATTCGTCGTCGCCGCGATACCCCTGAGATTCCACTTCCTGTTCATCGAGCAAAGCTCGACGTACTCCTTCTTGCACATGTCGACAGTCAGAGCGAAGTACTGCCAGTTGATCTTGTCCGGCGTCTCGTTGTAGCACATCTTCTGGGTACTGTCAGGCACGTCCCAGTAGCCATCACTGCCCCCCTGGTCGTCACGGTTGCCCAGCCACTGCGTATCGACACCGCGGAGCAAGGTCACCTGTTCGTCCTTGTCTCCCGGCGCGCTCACCCCCTCGTACCCCCAAGGCCTGGTACTGGCCGGGTCGGCACGGAAGATCTGCCAGTGCTGACGCATCCTCCCGTTGGCACAGTTGATGTAACGGGCACCGTAGTAGGTACGGTTGGTCTCGTTCTGGCTGTCCCAGAAGAAGCCGAAGGCGCGGATTGCGTTTTCACCGATACCGGGACGATCCTGCTCGGCGGTGATGGCGTACCACATCTCGCACTTCAAAAGACCCTCGTGACGATGGGTGATGCGCTTGATCGCCATGCCCATGGAGCCGGCTATCGGACGCTCCTGCGCCGGAGCGGCAACCGGACGGCTTGCCACCTTCATCGAATAGGTACCATGCAGCGAGCCGTGGGTGCCAGCAAAGGTGTAGGTCGACGTGGAGAGCATCGGGGGGCCCCACTCCGTCCAGCCCTTCATCTGGGGATAGTAGGCAAAGGCGTCCTGCCTGAAGTTCGGATTCAAGGTGATCCAGCCGTTGTAACCCGTGTCGAAATCATCCGCAAACAGCACGTGGCTGAGCGGCTCGTAATCATAGAGATCCATCATCCGCAATCCTCCTCTTGCAAGAAAGCCCCCAGAGCGGTCAACCGCTTCCGTAGAGCGTCAGCGTCAGTAAAGTGGAAAGCGTCGAGCCCCACCGCTCGTGCGGCATCGACATTCTTTTCCAAATCATCGGTGAAAAAGGCTTCTTCCGCTGTACGGCCCTCCTTCCGGAGTATCTCCCGATAGAAGGCGGCGTCAGGCTTGGCAAGGTGCATCTCGCAGGAGATATAGGCTTTGTCAAAGACATCATAGCGATGGTTGGCGCGGTTGACCTCCAGAAAACAGGGAATCAAGTTGCTGCCGGCGACCACGCGCCTTCCTGCGCCCCGCAGGTCGCGGATTACCTCTGCGACACCAGGGATGAAAGCGGTTTGGTAAAAGCGGCCGGCAAGACCATCCCTCCAAGGAATCGGGCTGCCAAAATCGATGGAGATCTCGTCCCAGAATGCCTTTTCGGAGATGTCGCCACGGGTAAAAGCCTCGACGGCCTCGTTCGAGCGTGGCCCGAGAGAGCGGATGCTCCGCACTCCATCACGCCCAAGCGAGGCGAAAAATTCCTGCCAGATTTTCTCGGAGAAGAGGACTCCACCGCAGTCGAAAATGTAGAGGGAAGGTGTCTTCATGATGACTCCCCTGGCGCAACCAGCCGATAGACGGCGCTCCGCCCATGGCGGAGGTTCAAGCCCGTGATGAGTTGGTTCCCATCACCCCGGTACAATCCCTCGGACTCTCCGAATCCGGAGAAGCAGACGTCGTCCACCACGTTCCCGGATTGCAGGTCGTAGTCGATGAAACGGGTGGTCGCCGAATCCCCGCCATCATTGGAGGTGATGAAAAGATCATCCCCGCGGACGGCGCATCCCTGTACGAACCGGTGGCGTTGCGGCAGGGTGAAAAGCGGCTCGACCCCGCCGTTTCCGAAATCGAACCGGGCGACAGTCATTGCCGTACGTTGGTCCAAAGCGATCGCCTGGACCAGGACAAGCAACAGCGTCCCCTCCTTGGTCCAAGCGCAACATGCAGTCCGAAATCCGGGGGTGTGCAAGGCCCAACGCTGCGTGACCGTATTCGAGGACCGGTCGAAACGGCACAAGGATGGCGATTCCCGCCCGGTATCCACTTGGATGAAATACGCTCCATCCCGTTCCGTGTCATTGGCGTGGTAGAGGTCACCCCGCACGACGTCCTCGAAAACCAGCGCTCCATCGCGGTATCGTTGCACGATTGAATCATGATAGAAGACATACAAGATGCCGCCGCATAGGGCGATGCTCTGGATGGATGTCCCCCTCTGGTTGGGTTGCAATCCGAACAGCGGGACAAGAGACCAGATACCCCGCATTCCTTCCGCATGAAACGTGTTCATCCAGCCGTCCTCCTGTCCTTCACGCTCTCCCTGGGAACAATCTCGAGGGGAACGCTAATCACCGTTTGCTCTCCGTGGCTCTCCTTGGAGACCATGCGCAGCATCATGTCGGCCGCCAATCTTCCGGAAAGCTCGCGGTTCAGGTTCACTGCCGTCAACGCAGGCGAGGCATAGCTGCAAAGGAAGGAGTCGTCAAAGGAAAGCACCGAAACGTCGTCAGGCACGGAGATGTGCCGTTCGTAAAAGAAGCGCAGCGCACCCAATCCCATGATGTCGTTGGCAACCACCGCGTCGAAGGGTCCCCGGGAATCCCAGGCGGCCTTGACTGCGGCTCGTCCCCCTTCGCCCGAGTTGCTTTGGGGAGTCACCAGCGTGACCGTCCCTTCAGGAAGCCCTTGGCTTACGCAGAAATCGGCGACCGCTTTCTTGCGGATCTCCGCCGTGCCGTATCCGGCCGGAGCGTTGAGGCAGAGAATCCGCTTGTGCCCCTTGCCAAGAAGGTACCGCAAGCCGAGCACGGAACCGGCTCCATAGTCGGTGAAGACGTTGTTCTCATGCTCCATTTGCGGTCCGACCACCACGATAGGCAAACCCATCTGCCCGGCAGCGCTGATGAGCTTGTCAATCCGGGAAGTGCCGATGATGAAGACGCCGTCGACGCACCTTCGGCGCAGGATCCATGGTTTTTCCTCGCTCGGCGACCAGTAGGCGGAAAGCAGACCGTAGTTCGTGTCGACCAGTCCTGCGAGGATGCCGTCCGTGACATCATGGGCGAACGTGTTGGCCTCGTGACCGAAATCATAGGTCGAGATATGGGGAATGACGGTACACTCGATCACGCCGAGGTTGTAGGTCCGGCTCTTGATCAAGCCACGGGCGGTGGTGTTCGGGACGTAGCCGATCTTCTCCATCGCATCGAGCACCGCCTTGCGCTTCGCCTCGCTGATATGGGGACTGTTGTTCAACACGAGGGAAACGGTACTCTTGGAAACATTCGCCTCATGCGCGACATCAATGATTGTCTTCGCCATTCTGTTCGCTCCTTAGTCGAGAACCGCACCCATGCGTTTGAGTTCCTTCACGAGACGGACGGCATCGATCTTCTGGACCGGCAGCTTTTCGTCCAGGCTTTGGGTGGCGGCAACGCCGACGGCCTGTCCCATCCCCATGCAGCTGGACTGCACCCGAAGAGACGCAAAGGCTGTCCGGTCTGCCGAAACTGGCCGTCCCGCCACCAACAGGTTCGGGAAATCCGCCGGAACCAAGGCCCGGTAAGGCACATAGGCCGCCTGTTTGATGAAGGTACAGGTCTGCCGCGCTCCGTCAGCCGTGTGGATATCGATCGGGTGGGCACAGCGCGAAACGCTGTCCGGATACTTGACTCCCGCCAGGTATTCCTCGCCGGTAATCGTGTGGAGGCCGACGATGTTCCGGCTTTGGCGATGGCCTGCCTGGACTGCGGTGGCGGCGACATAGCTGTGGCGGAATTCCCTGAACTGTCTCTTCAGCAGGTCGGCGAACAAGAAAATTTCCTCGCGCATCCTGTCCTGCGCATCGGTGAAGGCACGATTGTCGCATTCATCCGCTTCGGCCCGGGTCATGTTGACCATCACCGAACCCTCGTGGGTCGTGGTGCAGAACCATGGGCCTCCAAAGAGGGGCAGCTTCATCGTCCTGGAAAGCTCCAACAACTTCTCGCGCACCGGCAGGCAATGGCAGTTCACCCCCTGCAGGTGGTGGTGCATCGCCTTCTTCACCAGATGGGACTTGGTATCGACCCCATTGAGCAGGAAACAGTAAGAGGCTGGCTGCAGAGGATAGCGCTTCGTCCACTCCTGCATCGGCACTCCCGCTGCCGCTGCGATATCTGCGTCCCCGGTGGCGTCGATAAAGCGTTTTCCCTCCACAGCCTCGAGACCGTTCTTGTTGGCAAAGACCACCGCCTTGATGGTACGCTCCTCGCTCTCCACCTGGGTGACATAGGAGTTCATGTAAAGGGCGATTCCCTCTTCCCGGACCATGCGCTGCATGCAGAGCTTGTAGAGTTCCGGATCAAAGGCAACATTGTGCAGAGGTTGCTCGATGCAGGCCCCGCCCATGCGGTCAAGCCGCTGGATGAACTCCCAAGGGATGCCACCCGTGGTGGGTTGTCCGTTGTAGCTGAATACGGAGAGGGGCAGTACATAGGCCGCAGTGGCCATACCGCCAAGGAATCCATATCGCTCGACCAAGGCCACCTTGGCCCCATGGCGGGCGGCGGCGATCGCTGCCATGCACCCAGCAGGGCCACCACCGGCAACGACAACATCATAACTCCCGACAACAGGGACTGTAGCCGACAATGTTATGTTCTTCATCATGTTCCATACCCTCTTCACCAATGTGCCGTCATTCCCTTCGGGAAACCACAGCTTCAGGAAAAAAACTACTCTTTGATGCCGCTCCTTGCAATTCCCTCGACAAAATATCGTTGGGAAAAAAGGAAGATGGCCAAGATGGGAATAATCGCGCTTGTCGCAGTCGCCATCGTCAGTTCGTATCTCTGCGCCTCATCCAGCATCCACCAGCGGATGGCTTGGCTGATTACGTATTTCTTTGGTTTGATGAGGAATATCAGTGGACTCAAATAGTCATTCCAACTACCGATAAAGGACAGGATTCCCATAGAAACGAGCGATGGAACTGTCAGTGGAAGCATGACATGGCTCCAGATGGTCCAGTGCCCCGCACCGTCGACCTTCGCTGCATCGACCAAGTCTCTTGGAAGGGCAAGATAGGCTTGACGAAGGAAGAAGATTGCGGTCGCTCCAAATAACTCGGGAAGAATCAGCGACCAAAGCGTGTTGTAGAGCCCCATGGTCTTGAACATCATGAAGCGCGGGATGATGGTCACCTGGGTCGGAATCATGATTGAACTTAGAATTAAGATGAAGAAAATTTTTTTCCCACAAAATTCGATGCGCGCGAAGGCGTAGGCTGCCAGCGAGGCAAAAAACAACTTGACAGTCGATGCAACCACAGCGACGATAATCGAATTCAGGAAAACACGCGGCAATGGCAGTTCCCCGGAGCTCCAGACCACTCGATAATTCGACCAACGGATTGGTGGGACAATCCATCGAAAAGGAGAGCCGAAAACATCACGGGTACCTTTCAGGGACGAGGAAACCATCCATAACAGCGGAAACAGAAAGAACAATGCGACAAAAGCAAGAATGATTGTTTTGACCACTAGACTAGGTGTAATTTTCTTTTGTGCCATCGCCATCACCTCTCAATCGTAGTTGACCCATTTTTTCTCGAGAGCGAAGTTGATTACTGTCGCAATAAGAATCAAGGCGAGAAGCACAAGAGCCTCCGCGCTCGCATATCCAAACCGATACAGGACAAACGAACTTTGATAAATCTCGTTCACCATCGATGTGTTTGACTCATTATACGTGCCGATTGTCATGATGTTGACTGAGGAGAAAATCTTGAAAACTGCAATGACCCGAACAACGAGCAGATAGAAAGTCGTCGGGGTAATCATTGGAAAGGTGATGCCCCAGAATTTCTTCCAGCCACTAGCACCCTCTAGGTCTGCCTCCTCGTACAGCGATTTAGGGACGTTCTGCAGAGCCGCCATGTAGATAATCAGTTCGTAACCGATTGTCGTCCAAATCGAGAGAAGGCAAACCGGAATCTTGTTAAGTGCGGCACTATCCATCCAAGCCGGACCGGTTTTCAGGACATGAAGCACATCCACAAGCAGGTAGTTGCAAATACCATCATCCCGGAACATGAACTTGAACACCGCAGCGAGCGCAACTTGGCTTGAGATGTACGGAATGAAGAAAATGAACCGGAGCACATTCTTCGCGTACACCCGTGAATTCAGCGCATAAGCCAGGACCAGTGCGATGAGAATCGACTCGGGCACAATCCCCACTACGTAGACAAACGTATTCTTCAAGGCATAGATGAAGTGCCGATCGTGAGCGAGCTCTCGGAAATTCTCCAGCCCTACGAACGAGAGGCCTTGTATCCCGCTCAGGAAGTTCCAGTCTGTGAAAGCCAAGAGAATGGAGCTACCAATCGGAAACAAAAAGAATACCACGAATACGATGATTGTCGGCGATATGAACAGATAGCCGGCCAAATTCTCATGCACTGTTTCCTTTCTCGTCATGCAAATACCTCTTTACGGCTCACTTGCCTTTCTTGGAAAGCTCAAGCTTGATTGCCGCGTCAGCATCAGCCTGCATGTTCGCCATACCCTCATCAATCGAGCACTGGTCGTGGGCGATATCCATGGTATATGTGGTAACAGCCTTGTTCACCTCAGGGTATGCGGTAATGATGTCCTCGTAGAAGGATGGGTTCTCGTAATTGACGACGACCCTCTGGAAGGAATCGACATCAATCAGTTGCTTTGCGTTCTCCTCGCTTCCGAAGACCAAATCGACCAAGTCGGAGGTATCGGTGTACTTCCAGTTGGACTGGTGGCCGGCTACAATCAGGTAACGGGAACCGTAGGTGGCGTAGAATTTGGCAAACGCCCAGATTGCCTCCCAGTCTTTCTTGCTGAAGTTCACGCTAATACCGACATGGGAGTATGGGGAGACACCTGCCATGTAGTTGGTCTGACCCTTCTCCATCACCGGCCAAGGAGCAAAATAATTCACCCAGTCAATCGGGTAATTCTCTTTGTCCCGAATGAAGCGAACCATGTTCGGAGTAATCGCAGAGGCGCTCTGACCTGACATGTAGACCATCTGGGTCTGGATGTTGTCGGAGCGGTATTTAGAGAGAGGAAACCAGATTTTCTCGACATTATCAGCCTGGTAGCGGATTTCCATCCCCTTTTTCATAATCGGATCACCGAAACGGGAGAGCCCGTCGTCGCCGTAGTAAGGGTTCCGCCCATAAACTTGAGCGCCGACAAAACTCCAGTAGTTGATCGAGTGGTAATCCGTTCCTCCATAGACTGTAGTGTTGCCGCTGGCGTCCTTCTTGGTCATCTTCCGGCAGGCATCGAGATATTCATCCCAAGTCCACTCGGTGGGAATGGCTCCAAGACCTGCCTCATCCCAAGCCTTCTTGTTTATGACGATGTAGTAGGACAGGCCACCACAGGGGAAAGAATAGGTTGTATCCTTGTACCGATACTTGTCGGTGCCCCAGTTCTCAACCAGGTCGATTCCTTCTTTCTGCATCAGGTCATCAAGAGGAATGAACATGTTGTTGGCCCAGCGTTTATAGGTGGCGTTCAGACCAAACGAAGCCAGAACATCGATGTCTCCGGCCATCAAAGCGGTGTTGACACCGAGGTTCCCGTCCGTGTTGTTGTTAAAGGGAGTCAGTTCGACCGTGACATTAGGATAATATTTGTTGAATTCGGCAATCATCGCGTTCATGCCGGCTGGTCCCTTGAACGGAATCCAGAAGCGGACCGTACCCTTCACGCTTGCAGGGTCTTTTGCGAACACCCATGCATGTTCCGCAGCATTCGCAGGAAGCAAGATTTCAGGGGTTTGGGATGAAGTCGATGCTACAGCAGGTTCTTCAGCCTTGCCGTTTCCAAAAGTCATAGCAGCAGCGAAAACCACAACAAAAAGGGCAATTATTTTTTTCATTATGTAGTCTCCAATCATAATATGGAACGTTCCAAAATCTCAATAATAATTTATTCCTTCTCGTATTCCCCTCCCCCTTGCGAGGGAGAGGATCCATACGCATCCCGTCTGAGACGGGATACGGGAAAAACCACATTACTTCGTCGAATCCAGGTAGGACTGCAACTCGGCTCTCACCTGCTCGCCACCGGCAGCCGTCCAGTCTTTCTGGAAAGAAGCCAGGTCGTTGATGGTACGGGTTCCAGCCATGATCTGGAAGATGAAATCATTGACATTGTTGCTCAGCGTGGTCTCGTACTTCGCGTAGTTCGGGGAAGCCGGCATGAACGAGAAATAGGCAGGTACAAAGACTTCCGGGTGCTCCTTGTTGAACTCGATGGTGACCGCGTTGAAAGCCAGCCACTGTGCGGCAGACTTGCGGATGCGGCTCGGCCACTGCCATTTGTAGGCCTCGGCATCGGTGGCATCGAGGTAGTAATAGGAATCTCCTCTCTCGTCGGCAAAAATCGGATTGATGGGGATGATCGAATGGTCGTTCGGATCCCACTTGAAGAGCGTCCCCTCGACACCAATGTTGATAAACAGCTGGTCCTTGACCTTCAGGTTCATCCAGTTGACTGCGTCAGCCGGGTGCTTGCTGTTGCGTAGGATCGCGGAAACGTGGTTGATCGCCGTCGTCTTCATGTACTTGCAGGTACCGTCTGCGCCGAACAAGGCGGAGACAAAGCCGAAGTCGTCGTCGGTCAGGCCATAGGTCTTCTCCAAGGCAGGAATGGCATTCTGGGCGAGAGAGCGGTCGGCGCATGCCATGATCGCCTTGCCGGAAGCGAACTTCTCGGAGACGCTCGTGGTGGTGTTGGCGGCCCAATCGCTGTCGAAGAGCCCTTCCTTGGAGCATTTGGTCAGGAACTCGACCATTTCCTTGAACCTCGGATGCTCGGTCAGGTAGATGACCTTGCCATTGTCATCGACCATCCAGTCATTATAGATGCCGAATGCGCTAGCGATGTTCATCGGGAAGTTCAGGTTGACGATAGCCTCCGACGCGGCATTGTACGGTCCGCAGAGCAGGATGTACTTGTCACCGTAGTATCTCTTGAGTTTGCTCAACGTCTCGTACAATTCGTCAATCGTGGTCGGCACCTTGTCGACGCCGGCCTGCCGGAGCAAATCCATGCGGACGATGATGAACTTCGAGATTTCGGTGTCGTACGGATACATGTATGGGACACCGTAAATGGTTCCATTGCCGTCGGACAAGGTGTTCCAGGTTTCCTGGGTATTGCCTTTGACGATATCCTGGCCGTACTTGTCCAACAGATCGTTCAGTGGCAACAAGGCATTTTTGGAAAGCAACGTGCGGAATTGGTTCAGCGTCAGATTGACGATGTCGTAGTCCGCTCCCGAGGCGACGTCCATCAACAGCTTCTGGTCAGGATTCTGAGCCGGAAGCATCGAGAACTCCACCTTGTATCCGGTCGATTGCTCCATGACCGGAACCATATAGTCGGTGTTCACGTCGAAACCGGTATTGTAGCCAAGCCGCTTCAGCGTGACATTGCCAGGTCCAAGCAACTCGCTTGTCCCACCTTTCTTTCCCGGCGCTTTCGCCGAACCTTCCGATGATCCTTGCGCAAACACAGCCAGCGCGCTCAAAAGCCCCACAGGAATCAGAAAATGTTTTTTCATTGCAAATCCTCCTTTTTCTATTCCTCAACACATACCGTGTGTTAGCCTTTGACAGATCCCAAGGTGATGCCCTGCACCACGTAGCGCTGCACGAACGGATACAGCGCCACAATCGGGATGATTGAAAGCGTGACCGCAGCGGCGGTAACGCCCTGCGTGGTGATATTGGCCTCATAGTTGCCCTGGGCCGAGCCCAAAGCGGCCCCCGTCAGGTTCTCCAACACCGACTGCCCGTTCTGAATCAAGTCATAGAGGTAGACCTGAAGCGTGCGCATCGAAGCGCTCTTCGTGTACATCATCGCGTGGAAGTAATTGTTCCAGTAGTTGACCGCGTACAACAGGCCTACGGTCGCCAAGACCGACTTGGACATCGGCAGCACGATCTGGCAAAGCGTCTGCGTGTCGGTCGCCCCGTCGATTGTCGCCGCCTCGGAGACACTCTCAGGCAGTCCCTCGAAGTAGCTCTTCATGACGAACATGTTGAAGTGGACGATGGCGAACGGCAGGATCAGAGCCGCGTACGTGTCCAGGATTCCAAGGGAGTTTACCACCATGTAGGCGGGGACGATACCCCCGAAGAAGACCATGCTGAAGACATAGAGCATGATGATGCACTTGCGTCCGGGCAAATGGGTCTGCGCAAGCGGATAGGCGGTCGTGATGGTGGTGAACATGCTGACCAGCGTGCCGATGATGGTAACGACCAGACTGTTCTTCAAGGCATTGAAAAAAGCGGTCTTCTTGACGATGTAGCCCATGGTGTCCCACTGGATCTGGCGGGGCCAGAAGGTAATCCCGCCCGTGGTGACCAAGGTGCCGTTGCTGATGCCGGTCGAGAAGATATTCAGACACGGCAGTATGCAGACCAGCGCGAAAATGGTCATCAGCACATAGGAAAGAACCCCAAACACTCGTTCGGAAAGCGAGGCGGGCTTCAGATGTTTCACTTGGCGTCTCATGCCTTTTCCCCCCTTACCAGATACTGCGGCCGAGCAACTTTTTGCTGACGGTGTTTGCGCCGACAATCAGGATGAAGGCGATGACGGAGTTGAACAGGCCGAGCGCGGTGGCCAGCGAGAAGTTCGCCTGGCCGAGGCCGATGCGGTAGACATAGGTCTGGATGATATCGGCGACGTCATACACGGCCGGGTTGTAGAAAATCAAAACCTGCTCGAAGCCAGTGTCCAGGATGTAGCCGACCTTCAGGATCAGCATCAGCACGATCGTCGGCAGCAGGCCAGGCAACGTCACATGCCAGATCTGGCTTATCTTCGAAGCACCATCGATACGGGCAGCCTCGTAGAGCGTCGGGTCGATCGAGGTCATGGCGGCCAGGTAGATGATGGTATTGTAGCCGATCTCCTTCCATCCCTCGGTGAAAACCAGCACTCCGCGGAACACATGCGGGTCAGAGAAGAACATGATCCTCTTGAAGCCGAGCGAAGAAAGCCACTGGTTCACCAGCCCGTAGGAACCTAAGATCGAGTAGAAGACACCATAGATGACAACCCAGGAAAAAAAATAGGGAATATAGATTGCAGTGGAGACCGTTTTCTTCCAGATACTGCTATGAATCTCGTTGATCATGATTGCGGCGAGAATCGGAATCCAGAACAGGAAGAGGATCTTCATCAGGTTGATTTCCAACGTGTTGAGGAAAACCGTCTTGAACTGCGGGGAACTAAAGAGCTGCCTGAACCATTTCAATCCGACCCACGGACTCTTGGCGATGGCGTCGATCGGGTTGTTGCCCGCGAAGATGTCGTAATCCTCAAAGGCCATGAGCAGACCGTACAATGGTCCGAACTTGTAGACGAAGACAAAGAAGAGACCGGGCAACAGCATCAGATACATCGCGGGATGCCCCTTCACCCATTTCCACTTTTTCCGAAGAGCACACGCTTGTTGCCTAGCCATCCGTTTTCACTCCTTTTGTCCTAGGAAGCACCCGCACCTCATTGTGAATTATTTGCAACAAACCCTAACATGCAGAAACAAAGGTTCCGGTTCTGGTTTTCAAAAAAATGGTATTATGGAACGTTCCAGTTGTCAACGGAAACTTTCTTTTTGCTTTTTATACATATATTGTGTAAGAAATTCCACGAAAAAATAAATAACCCGAATGACAGCAATTTTTTATATTTAAATTGCACTTTTATTGATATTCCAAGAAATTTGTTCAAGTAAAATGACAGTAAAACGGGACACAAAAAGCAAAAGCAACCTGTCCTGGCCTCCACTATCCTCCGGCCATCCACGGATGTCGACCTGCAGGAAGGGAACAGTCGTGCCGCCAAGAACCGTACAGGAAAGACCCATACCATGGCACGATTTCCAGCCACCAGCCATAGTTCCACGATAAGGACCATGGACACGACGCAAATCTGCACATACCGGCTTTCGTGGAGACAGGTTTCCCGGTTGAGGCACCTTGCCAACGGCACCCTGATCGTCTACAACCATCTCTTGCTCTATGGCTTCAAGCAATGGAAACAGAAGGGGCTGCAACCATCCCGGGCCTTGCTCTCCGAGGAGCTGGGGGTGATGCGTGCCACCCAAAGGTGGCTGCTCGACATTCCCTTCTCCTTGCTCCAAAAGGAAGCCGACGCGGTGTGCCTGAGACTTGCCCTCCGTATCTGCAGTCACCCTCGCGCCACGATGGCCCCCAGAATCCAGAAAGGACGAACCCGAGGCCTTGACATCCAGCCGATCTGCCACTGTTTCGGCAAGGTGCTGCTGGTCGAATCCCTGGGGACCTTCGTGCTCCGCCGCACCCCCCACCTTCCCCTCCAAAGCACCACGGTGCTCTGGAAAGGAGGACCCTGCATGGTCCTTCGCGTCGAGGAGAGCCCATGCGAAAGCAAACAGTGATGGCGCTCCTGCTTGCCTGCCACCCCGTCTTTTCCCATGGCATTACCGCAACCGCAGGCTTTTCCTGGTCTGGGAAACGATACCAGCCGGTGTGCACTACGGCGCTTTCCCTGCAAGGAGGGGCTGGGCCTCTGGTGGGACGCTTCTCGATTCCCGCCCGCCGGGCTCTTGCCGGCAACGTCGACCATTTTCGGGCGCTGAGGGAATACCATGGCCTGGGAGCGGCCCTCGCGCTCGGCTGGCAGGAGGAGCGTCGGAGTCTGCTGGTGGAAGGAAGCTCGATGCGGCTCTGGACTAGAGGCGACGGGGTAAGCCTGCTTTACGCCGTGTCCCTGATTCCAGGCCTCAAGGCGATTCCTTGCTGCTCGTTCCTTCTACCCTTGTCCGTAGAATGGCAGAGTGGCGTCACTACCCTCTCCACGTCTTTCGGCATCCATGTGGAACTGCCATGATCTGGATGCTCCTTCTCGGCGGACTGCTCGTTGTCTCCTGCGCCATTCCCGAACCGGAAATCCCCCGCGCGGCGCATATCCTTTCCATAGGCATTTCCTACGAGGGAACCGATGCCCAGCGCCTCCGAGGGACGTTGAACGACGCGAAGGAGTTGCTCGCGGCCTTCTCTCAGCGGTATGACTCCTGCACCACCCAATTGCTGGTCGAGGAAACGGCGACCAAAGAACATGTTGTCCGGGCTTTGGCCACAATGCCCGACGGGGAACTGACCATCATCATCTACAGCGGCCACGGGGTAGCGGACGGCAGCTGGGTGCTTCGCGACCCGGAAGGAAGGCAATTCGGACCCGATGGCACGGTGAAACAAGAAAACCTGCTCGCCCCGGATGAGCTTTGGCGGATTCTCGACTGTCGTCCGGAGCCCGTGCTGGTGATCAGCGACAGTTGCTACAGCGGGAACCTGCTTCCCGACAGCCCATCGGTCTCCTCGCCCAACGACAAGGAATGCGGGCTCTCGCTCGGCGCCTGTGCGGACTCGCGTTTCGCCCTCGTCTGCACCACTCGGGAAAACACCGGCAAAGAAGACAGGAAAAGCCACCGGCACGGCTATTTCTCCCGGGCTTTGCTCGAAGAGCTGGGATGGGACCATGAGAAGGAAAGACTTTCCGCTCCTCCGCAGGCCATCTCCCTGGACAGCCTGTACGAGGGGGTGCTCCGCAGACAGGAACTGGCAGTGGCCGGGCCAGCAAGGAGCAGCCAGCACCCCGTGGTCAGCCCCGGCCCTTGGGAACTTTGGCTTTAGGCGAAGGGGAACTGGTAGTCGGCATCCATCTTGGTGCCGTTCAGCTCGCCCTTGGTGACCCGCTCGATCTCGTCGCGGATCATCGCAGCCTCCTCGTACTTCAAATCCTTGGCGCACTCCAGCATCTGCTTCTCCAGGGCCTTGACGTACTTCTTGCGGTCGGCCTTCTCCAGCAGGTTGTAGCCTGCCTTCTGGATCTTCAGGTCCTGCTTGAAGTTCTCCTGCTCGTCCTTGTTCTCGCGCTCGATGATGTCCTGGACTTCCTTGACGATTGTCTTCGGCGTGATATGGTGCTCCTGGTTGTAAGCCATCTGCACCTGGCGACGATGCTCCGTCTCGCTGATCGCCTGCTTCATCGCGTCGCTGACATGGTCGGCATACATGATGACATGGCCGTCGGCGTTGCGGGCGGCACGCCCGATGGTCTGCACCAAGCTGGTCGCCGAACGCAAGAAGCCGATCTTGTCGGCATCGAGGATCGCCACCAGCGATACCTCGGGAAGGTCGAGGCCCTCACGCAACAGGTTGATGCCGACCAGCACCTGGAACTCGCCCAGCCGCAACTTCTTCAGGATCTCGACACGCTCGACCGTCTCCACCTCGCTGTGCAGATAGGCAACCTTCAGGCCGAGGCCGGCAAGATAGTCCGCCAGGTCCTCCGCCATCTTCTTGGTAAGGGTCGTCACCAGCACGCGTTCGTTCTTTGCAATCACCTTGCGGATCTCGCCGTACAGATCCTCCATCTGCCCCTCGGTCGGCTTGACGGTGATTTCCGGATCAAGCAGCCCGGTCGGGCGGATCAGCTGCTCCACCACTTCGGTGGAATCCTCCAGCTCCTTCGGTCCCGGCGTTGCCGAGACGTAGATCCTTTGGCCGACGATGTCGTCGAACTCGTTGAACTTCAGGGGCCGGTTGTCCAGAGCCGAGGGAAGGCGGAAGCCGTAGTTGACCAGGTTGAGCTTGCGGGAACGGTCTCCCTCGTACATGGCCCCCACCTGGGGCAACGTCACATGGCTCTCGTCGATGAAGGTGACAAAGTCGGGCGGGAAATAGTCGAGCAGCACGCTCGGACGCTCTCCTTCGGCCCTTCCCGCCAGCGGACGGGAATAGTTCTCGATGCCGGAACAGTACCCCACCTCCTGCAGCATCTCCAGGTCGTACTCGACCCTGGTCTTGATGCGCTCGGCCTCCAGCGGCTTGCCTGCATCGAGGAAGTACTTGTACTGGTCCTCCATCTCGCTGCGGATCAGCCCGATACCAGCCTTGACCTGCTCTTCCGGCATGACGAACTGCTTGGCGGGGTAGAGGGTGAACGAGCTGACGTTGTCCTGCTTTTCCCCGGTCAGCGGATCGAACCACTGGATGGACTCGATCTCATCCCAGTCAATCGACAGCCGGATCGCGTTTTCCAGATAGGAGGGGCAGATCTCGATGCTGTCGCCCCGGACCCGGAAGGAACCACGCTGGAGAATCGCGTCATTGCGCTCATACTGCATCCGTACCAGCTGGCCGAGCACTTCCCGCTGGTTGAAGGGTTGCCCGACGTTGAAGGTATAGACCATGTCGCGGATCGAGACCGGGTTGACCAGGCCGTAGATGCAGCTCACCGTGGCGACCACGATGATGTCGCGCCGCTCCATCAAGCTGAAAGATGCCGACAGGCGCATCCGGTCGATTTCCTGGTTGATGTCGGCGTCCTTCTCGATATACAGGTCCTTGCCGGGCACATACGCCTCCGGCTGGTAGTAATCATAGGTAGAGACGAAATACTCGACGGCGTTGTCGGGGAAAAAGGTCTTGAACTCCCGGTAGAGCTGGGCGCTCAGCGTCTTGTTGTGGGACAGGACCAAGGTGGGGCGCTGGATCTGCTCGATCACCTTCGCCATGGTATAGGTCTTGCCGCTGCCGGTGACGCCCTTCAAGGTGACCGCCCGGTCTCCTTCCCTGATCGCATGGGCGATCTTGTCGATTGCCTGTTGCTGGTCGCCCGCCGGCTCGTAGGGAGCGACGACGTGGAACCGTTTCTGTCCGCCAAGTGCGGCGTCGCCGTGGACGTTGTCCACCTCGCCTCCCCACATGGTCTGCACGTCAAAATGTTTTTCCATCGGATTTCCTCAATGTACCAGGTTGCTCACGTCATCGCTCTGGCGGAAGACCAGCGTGACCGGCATCTTCCGGTTCTGGCCTGCCCGGTGTACGGTCACCTGCACCGTATCCCCCTCACGGGTGCCGAGCAAAGCCATGTAGAGGTCGCTCAGACGCCTGACGGGGGTGCCGGCGATCTCAGTGATCACGTCTCCGCCCAGGTAGATGACCTCGTCCCCGTACTTGACCGCCTCGGTGCCCCCTTTCAGTCCGGCTATCTCCGCATTCCCGCCCGAAACCACCTGGCTGACCAGTATTCCCTCATCGATATCCATGTGTCCATAGGCGGCGATCGCCTTGGTCAGCTGGACCGGAACGATATCGATCCAGCCACGTCGCACCGTCCCGTACTTCAACAGGTCGGGAAGCAGAGAGATGGCCGTGTCGATCGGGATTGCGAAGCTGATGCCCTGGCTGGTGCCTGTCGTGGAGAAAATCGAGCTGTTGATGCCGACAACCTCCCCCTGCCCGTTGATCAGCGGCCCTCCGCTGGATCCAGGGTTGACCGCCGTGTCGCTCTGGATGGCGTTCATGATCACCTTGCCGGTCTCGGTCTTGACCGACCGGCCCAAACCGCTGACCACCCCGACCGAAAGGGTCCGGTCGTAGCCGAAGGGATTGCCGATGGCAAGCACCTTCTGCCCGACCCTCAGTTCCTGGCTCTCGCCCAAACTGACTGCGGTCAATTTCTCGTTGGTGTCGATGCGCAGCACCGCCAAGTCGTCAATCGAGCTGATGCCGACAATCGTCGCCGCAATGGTGCTCTCGTCGGAAAGACCGACCATGATGGCGTCAGCCCCCTCGACCACATGGGCGTTGGTCATGAGGTAACCGTTGTCCGAAAGGATGAAGCCGCTGCCCCGCTCCTCCTTGTGGCTGCCCCCGGCGAGGGGCATGCTGCTGGAGATGGCGACCACGCTGGGACCGACCTTCTCGTAGATGCGCATGTTCCGCATCTCGTCGTAGCTGTACTGCCAGGACTCGTCGTCCCCGCTGAGAACCGTCAACCCTTCGTCACCATAGAGGATTTCCTTGACCGGAAGATCGGCCAAGTCAAAGAGCGCCCGCTCCCCGTCTTCCCTGACGATAGTCTTCAAGGTCTTCTTCAACTGTTCACGCTGCCGGTTGCGCCCAATCGAGCGCGTCCATCCGACAAGCAATGCCCCTACGAGGACCGCCATCAGGACAACGACAAAAAGGGTGAAAAGCCGCATCAGGTCGGTCTTACGCTTCACGACACGCCTCCAGCGCCTTCCTCACCGCCCCTATGGTCACGCGATAGTCCGGTTTCTCTCCATCCTGTCCAAAGCAACCTGCGTCATGGAGCGAAGCGGCCACCGTTCCGCTTTCCAGTCCGGGGGTGTCTGAAACGGGGCTCTCCACCGTCCAGCCAGCCTGGTTCCACCACAGCTGTCGGCTTTTCCCCCTCAGCCAGATATCCCGGATCCCAAGCCGCTTGCCCAGCAAGCCAAGGGCGGCTTCGCCCCCGGTTCCCGGGCAAAGGAGCGCGAGTTCCTTCCCAGTCAGCTTGACCAGGTCGGCTCCCGCAAGCACCCTGCAAAGACGGTCTGCGTCCTCCGTGCTTTCCGCCGGCTCCAGCATCACCATCGGTTCCGGGACGTACGACCTCAAGGCGGACAGGATGGCGTCGCCTGTGGATCCGGTCAAAGGAACGCCGCCCACGTAGGCAAGCCGGATGTCGCTGTTGACCTTCAGGGCATTGGCAAGCCCTTTCTCGGTCAAGGTCATGGCAACTTGGGCGCTGGGTAGCGGGTTCTGGGCCAGGTCCGGGTCGAACATGACCCAGTGGTCCACCATATAATCGAGGATGGCCCTGCCTTCCTCGTCCTGACTTACCGGACCGAGCATGGCGGCACTGGAACCCCGGGCAACCGCCTGGGTGGCCACAGTCAGGGCCAGTCCTCCAAAGTCGCCGTCCCTGCGTCGGGCCTCGCCGATTGCCGCGATCATAGATATCGTTTCCTTTCCCCGCCGATGACGGTGGCGTAGACTTCGACGAAGCGCTTGTCCGGGCTCTTCCCGATTTTCTGCAGGAGCACCTCTTCGACCTGGAAATATCCCACGTCGCTGGACATGGTCACCTCGATCTTGATCGGATGCTCCTCACCGCGGGAGATTTCCACATGCTCGATCGCGTTCGCCGAGTATTTGTGGATGTCCCCCACCTCGCCCTGCTCCCCATGGTTCAGCATCATCGGAATCCGCGCGCGGCCCTTTTCCATGTCACAGCCGTCAGCCACCAGGACCAATCCGGCCTCGAGGCTGTGGATCTGATGGGTGGCCATGTGGCCGTAGATGCCTTCGGTGGCGACGCTGATGATAGCGGTCCGCTCGGCCAGGTTGTCAGGGTAGAGCGGTTCCAACAACCGCTGCATGATCGGGCGCGCGATGATGGTTCCCGTCACCTCGTGGTCGTTCCTGCTGATGGTCATGCCGAGGTCGTGGAGGAAGCTTGCCAAAAGGACGGCGCTGACGGAATCCTCGTAGCTTCCGCCATCCTCTTCCTCAAGGCTGGTCTTGATGCCCGCTTGGTGGAGCAGGTCAAGCATGTGCAACGCGTTGACGGCGACCTGCCGCATGTGGACGGGACCGTGGTCATTGTATCCGAGCCGCTTGATGGCGACTTCGTTCGCATAATCCTGCAGTGCCTGGATTTCTGGATCCGAGACAAGCAGTTTGCCAAGCTCGCGAGCTTTGCTGCCCTCGGCGAGGTGTCGCAGCACCACCCGGTCGAGCGCCTGTTCTTTTGGAGATTTCATACCTCAAGCATACACGTTTTGACGTCCAACGGAAACCGGTCAGAGGCTTGCCGTGAATCACTCTTTCCGCCACAATGGAGCCATGCCGAAATTGACGATGAAACAAATGCTCTGGCTGGGCAAGCCATTGTCATGGAAAAAGGATTGGAAAAGCCTCTCCTTGCGGGTCGACCCCCATACCTTGTACCCGGAGAACTGTCCCGCCATCATCGCCGCCTGGGACGAGGATATCCGGGCTGTCGCCCGCCTTTCCCTGGCTCCTTCCGCCTGCGAGGGCGGCATCATCGTCTTCCAGACCCCGCGAAGCCTCTGTGCCGCCGGAGCCAGTCCCGAGGGCTTCCATCTCCACTACCAGGTGATGGGGTACAGGCACGACACGTTCCTTCCCTGCCCGATATCCCAAAGCCATATCTGGATGGCCTTCTCCAGGATGGGGGACCGGTATGCCATCTCCTATTCCTTAGAAGGCAACCTGTTCCAACAGGTCGACCAAGGAACGCTACCCGACCTCGGGAAGAGCTACAGTTTCGGATGGTACTGGTCCAACCCGACGGACACCCCGTTTGAGGCAAGCGCGGACACCTTGGTTGTGACAAAGCTCTGAAACCATTTTCCAAAGAACCAGAGTGTGCTACCATTCCGCTATCTTTAGGTCCCGTTGGAAGGACAAAGGAAGGCCCACAATGGCTGAAAAAAGCATTGAAGAGAAGAAAGCGGAAATCGAGGAGAAGTACGGGAAACCAAACAACTTCCTCGAGGACATCGTGGAAGACGATCTGGCTAACGGACGCGTCCCGAACGACACCGTCGTCACACGTTTTCCGCCGGAACCGAACGGCTACCTGCACATCGGACACATCAAGTCGATCTGCATCAACTTCGGCATCGCCCAGAAATACCATGGCATCTGCCATCTCAGGCTGGATGACACCAACCCGGCCAAAGAGGACAACGAGTACATCTCCGCGATCCAGAAGGACATCAAATGGCTCGGTTTCGACTGGGGCGACAAGGTCTATTACGCCAGCGATTACTACGACCAGCTCTACGAGATTGCCGTCCGTCTGATCAAGGAGGGCAAGGCATATGTCGACAGCCTGAGCCCCGAACAGGTGAAGGAATACCGCGGCACGCTGACTGAACCTGGCAAGAACAGCCCTGACCGAGACCGCCCGATTGAAGAGAATCTCCGCCTTTTCAAGGAGATGACCGAAGGCAAGTATCCCGAAGGCAAGTACATCCTGCGCGCGAAAATCGACATGGCCTCCCCAAACATCAACATGCGTGACCCCGCCCTGTACCGTATCAAGTTCTCCGAACATCCGAGGACCGGCAAAAAATGGTGTGTCTATCCGATGTATGACTTCACCCACCCGATCAGCGACGCCATCGAGGGAATCACCCACTCGATCTGCACGCTGGAGTTCGAGGACCATAGGCCAGCCTACGACTGGGCCACTTCGATTGACGGAATCGCGGCTACTCCGCACCAGTACGAGTTCGCCCGCCTGAACGTCAGCTACCTGCTGATGAGCAAACGCAGACTGCTCAACCTTGTCAACCTGAAGATCGTCGATGGCTGGGACGACCCGCGCATGCCGACCATCAGCGGCATCCGCAGGCGTGGCTACAGTCCGGAGTCGATGAAGGATTTCGTCGCCCGCGTCGGTGTCGCGAAGGTGGAAAGCATGGTCGACTACTCGCTGATGGAGTTCTGTGTCCGAGAGGACCTGAACAAGCGGGCAAAGCGCCTGATGGTGGTCCTTGACCCAATCAAGCTCGTCATCGACAACTATCCCGAAGGCAAGACCGAGTATTTCGAAGCGGTAGACAACCCGGAGGATCCGAACAGCGCGAAACACCAGATTCCCTTCAGCCGCGAGCTCTATATCGAGCGCGAGGACTTCATGGAGAACCCGGTCAAAGGTTACCATCGCCTGTATATCGGCAACGAGGTACGGCTGAAGTACGCCTATTACGTGAAAGCCACCAGCGTCGAGAAAGACAAGGATGGCACTATCGTCTGCGTCCACTGCACCTACGACCCGGAAAGCAAAGGAGGCGCCACCGCCGATGGCCGCAAGGTCAAGGGTACCAGCCACTGGGTCAGCGTCAAGGATGCCGCCGACATCGAGGTCCGCCAGTACGACAAGCTCTTCAAGGTCGAGTACCCCGGTTCCACTACCGGCGACTACATGGACGACCTGAACCCTGATTCCCTGAAGGTGATTGCCCACGCCTACGGCGAGCCTGAGGTGAAGCAGAGCAAGGTGGGAGACTACCTGCAGTTCATCCGCAACGGTTATTACTGCGTCGACTGCAAGGACAGTACCCCCGACCATCTGGTCTTCAACCGTACCGTGACGCTGAAGGACAGCTGGGCGAAGCAACAGCAGAAGCAGAACGACCCGAAGAAGGCGGTGTAATCCGCTTCTTGGCTTTTGCGGCGACGGGAAGGCCACCCTTGCGGGTGGCTTTCCTCTTGCCGGCGCAGGGGAAGGCTTGCTACGATGGGGTATGCACCGGTTCTACGACGTTCACATGCATCTGATGACGCTCGAACATCCTTCCCTCGTCCCCTTCCTGACGGGAAGCAGCGAGGCGGGAGATTTCGTGAAGAGCGGCATGCTTTCCCCCAGTTTCATTCTTGGAGGAAGGAATCTCAGGGGCGGTACACTGGTCCATAGCCTGGGAAATCTGTTGCAGTGCATGACCGGCCCTTTGGAGCGGATACTGACCTTACTGGAGCGTGACCTGAAGGGAGAGTTCTCCCAACGGAGCGCCGACACCCATTACCCGGCCCTGCCTTTCTGGCGGGAGGGGACCTTCCGGATGCGCGGGAAAACCTATGACCGGGTTGTCCTTTGTCCGCTTTTGATGGACTTCAGCGAAGATCCAAAGGAACTGGAGCGACTCTATTACGAAGCACCGGTGGAGGACCGGATTTTCCGTTATGCCGAAGAGACTCTGAAGGCGATGCGGGACTACAGACAGAAGCGGAAAGAAGAGCGAATCTTCGACATCCTCCCCTTTATCGGCATCACTCCCCGGGTCCACACCGAAAAGGAGGTCGAGCGGTTGCTTGACTATCTGAAAAAAGGGTTCGTGGGCGTGAAGGTCTACCCGCCGCTCGGCTTCAATCCATGGCCCAAGGAGCGCCAAGAGCGACGCAAGGTCGAGATGATCTACGAATACTGCCAGTGGCACAAGATTCCCATCATCACCCACTGCGACGACCAAGGCTTCCGCCTTGTCCCGTACCAATCAGCTTGGAAATGGAGCCGTCCCTATGGATGGATCCAGGTGCTGGACAAGTATCCGGAATTGAAGATCGATTTCGCCCACTTCGGCGCCACCTACGCAATCCAGAACCAGAATCTACGTGCGGTGACCAGCCAGGGACTCATCTCGCTCTGGAGCCAGGAGCTGCTTGAACTGATGCATCGGTACCCCAACGTCTATGGAGACCTCTCCTACAGCGGAACCAGCCCTCTCTTCTACCAGAAATTGCACATGACGCTTGCAAACGAGGAAGCAGGCGTCAAGGACCGGATACTCTTTGGCAGCGACTGGTCAATCAACTTGATGAAGATAGAGTCCTACAGTGCCTATCTGGAGCTTTTCGACGAGAGTCCATTCAGCGACCAGGACATCAAGCACTTTGCAGTGACCAGTCCAGAACGCTTCCTCAACATCTCGGGGAACAAGGCAAAGACACAAAAACCGGATCCCGAAGGATCCGGTCACACAGGAAAGATTCCTGAAGCTTAATAGTTCTTGGAAACCAGCTCGAAGTAAGCCTGCGGATGGGCGCAAACCGGGCAGACAGCCGGAGCCTTCTTGCCAATCACGATATGGCCGCAGTTGGAGCATCTCCAAATCTGCTCGCCATCGCGGGAGAAGACCAGTCCTTCCTTGACGTTCTTCAGCAGAGCCAGATAGCGCTCCTCGTGGGTCTTCTCAATCGCGCCGACCAGCTCGAAGAGGGTCGCGATTTTGGTGAACCCTTCCTCGCGGGCTTCCTTCGCAAAGGTCGGATACATATCCGTATTCTCATAGTTCTCGCCATTAGCGGCATCCTGAAGATTGGCAGCAGTGTCGCTCAGGTCTCCGCCGTTGAGCAACTTGAACCAGATCTTGGCATGCTCTTTCTCATTGTTGGCAGTTTCCTCGAAGAGATTGGCAATCTGAACGAATCCATCCTTACGGGCCTTGCTTGCATAAAAGGTATACTTGTTACGAGCCTGGGATTCACCGGCAAATGCCGCCATCAGATTTTTTTCCGTCTTAGATCCTTTCAATTCCATAATGTACACTCTCCTATTTCTGCGCTTCTTGCGCTGATTTGCAATTCGGACAGATTCCATGATACAGAACCTCACGGGTGACCGAGGTATACCCGCCGGTATCCACTATCCGTTCCCCGTCCCGGCCCGCCACCATGATGTCGCTGACCGCACCACAGATATCACACTGAACATGATAATGGGCGACCAGCGTGCGGTCAAAATGTTCCGGACCCTTCGGTACCGAAATACTCAGAATTTTTCCTTGCTCGACAAGGATGTGTAAATTTCTGTAGACCGTGGAGCGGCTGAGCTTCGGATTCTTGGCATGGATGCGCTGGTAGATGGTCTCGGCCACCGGATGGTCGCTAGCCATCAGCACCTCCTGATACACAATATCTCTCTGCGTCGTCTCTCGTGTGTTCTTAATAGGAATCATTCTTAATTACTTATATCCTTTCCCATGCCATGAGTCAATAGGATTTTTGAAAAAAGGAGCCCCTTTGGGAGCCCCTTGCGAATCATCGACTTGCGATTATTGCTCGTCGTCGTTCTTTTTTCCGTCTTTCTCCAGCCAGAAGAAGGATTTGCCCTCTTCCTCCGCACGGCGGGCACCAGACGGGCGGAAATTGTCCATGCCATAGGGTTTCTGGCCACGGCGGTCATCGCGGTCAGTATAGCGGGATGGACGGGAGAAACCGCTACGGCGTCCGAATCCGCGGTCTTCGCGGTCATCCCTCCGGCCATAGCCACGGTCATCACGATCACCAAAGTCCCTGCGGCCATAGCCACGGTCGTCGCGGTCGCCAAAGTCCCTGCGGCCATAGCCGCGGTCATCACGGTCGCCATAGCTTCT